>NZ_LZHC01000001.1:0-6077 GCF_001690535.1 Gilliamella sp. Bif1-4
ATCTTTCGTTTCGGAGGCGGTGCGTTGATTAAGGCGTCCAATGAGTACGAGTCCAGTTTTGCGCTCAACTAACGTCAACAATGCTTGCTTATCTTTACGGCTAATTATGGTATCGCCCTCCCAATGTCCTTGCGTTTTCCGACTTTCTACATAACTTGGACGTTGTTTAATTGACCGTTTATATCGGCGGTCTCCTTCTTTAATACTCGGTGCCTTGCAATGCCGATAAGCTTTGCCTTTTCGCCTTAGATAAGGCTTGAATTGTTCATAGCGCGCTTTATTTTGATAAAGGTAGTTATAGATTGATTGGACGCTGATTTTCTTTAAACGTGCAGCAATCTGCTCTGGGCTGTAATAAAGCATGAGGTATTTTTCAACTTGACGCCATACTAAAGACTCTATTGGCTTACCATTACCGCTGTTTTTTCGCCTTTTCCGAGCGAGTGTCACCGCCTCATGTGCTTGATAGGTTTGATTAGGTTTTGAGTTTCTTTTTATCTCTCGACTTATTGTCGAAGGATGTCTATTGAGTAGCTGGGCTATCTCTTTTTTATTCTTTCCGGCTTGTAATAATACGAAAATCTGGTATCTTTCCTTCCTAGAAAGGTGATTATAATACATAGCAATCTCCAAACTGTGGTGGTGCGAAGGTGCTAGTATAAATCACCTTTCTACTTTCTTCACTCCACCGTGTTTAAAATTGCACTTCATGTTTGAATCCAGGAAAACACTAAGAAAAAAATCAATAAAATCAATATCTTTCCTGACCGATTTTTTGTAAGTAAAAATAGTGAGTTAATGTGTTTTTTATGTTTTGAATAGAAAGAGATATGGCACTATGAGAAATACAGTAAACGGGATTTATTAGCATGGTGTATGAAAACAATAATAGCTAAAAAACGATGCTAAGCCAAAATAAGCAATTATATAAAATTTAGTGACAGTATTAACTGTCACTTTTAATTTACAAATATATAAAATTTAGGATGTGACTAATCTAACTAGGTAGATAACGATTATCCTTAATAATATAAGGCTCAGCTATTTCATTCCATACAAGCTGAGCCATTTTTTGCCATTCTGTGGGATTATTCTGCTTTGCAATATAATCCCTTATTAATTTAACTGATTGATTAAATTCTTCTTTATTTAGCTCAATAAATGAATAAAATTTTAAATATTCACCTTCTTCGGATTTTATGATTTCATGTAATTTAGGATAGTTAGGCAAAAATACCGCATCTAGTAAGTCACCAAAGGAATCCCAATAACTACTATTAACATATGTAGATATAAATTTACTTTCATCTTTCTTATTTACATTACTTTTATTAAAAAAAATAACTGCACCCATTATATTACCTCATAATGATAATTTTATTTTGCTGCGATTTAGGTAGTGTTTTTATATAATCTATGAAAATTTTTTGATTAGCGGGCGTTAACACCCTAAAATCAACAGGTACAAAGTCCGCTTTTCCCAAGTGTTTGTCAATAATTTCTTTACCTTTACCAGTATTCATATTTTTTTCATAAAACTTATTTAATCCATCAATTTCCTTTTGTGATAGTTTATCAGTTGTATACAACGCATCCACAGTTTTACCTTTATTAGGTCCAGAGGTAATTACAAAATCGGGAGATTCGCCCTGAGTTGCTCCTTTAGGAGGAGTATAACGCTCCATTTTACCTAATGCTGGCTCAAGCTGCGCTGCAGCGGCTGCTTCAGCGGGTTTTAATTTACCACTACCGCCCAGATCTGGCGTATTAAGACGATTTTGCCCTTCTAATGGTGTTTGATTTATTTTTATTTCATTCAAACCATCACTATTTTTTATTATTTGTCCATTCGTCCCCTTTCCAGCTACACTATTTTTTATAACAGTTGTTTCAATTTGTTTTGACTGGCTTGCCGCTTGATTCATCAAGCGATTACCTTCAGCAACATTCCCCGCTTTATATGCTACTTCCGCTTCTTTTACCAAAGCTTGTGCAGTTTTAGTTTCAACCTTAATTACTTTTCCTGCTACTTTGATATATTTTGCAAAAGGTAATACTCCTGCTGCTGCTATTGCGTAGTCACCCCAACTATCTGCATCCCTAAAGGCGATATAATCACCATATGGCGTCACTAATATAGCTATATCTTCTGGCAATCGCATCAAATCCTCTCTTAAAGGATCATACATAAATTTACCTGAATTCATATCATCTATGATTTGCGCAGCCTCTTCTGGGGTTAGATAACCCGCTGCTGAGGCATGGAGGATACCTTCATAATTTGCCCCTGTTTCAGGTGAAAGACCTATAAAATCGCCACCAAATCCACCATCAGCCCAACTTAATCCATTATTTTCAACCGCATTTTTACCCGCAGCAACGCCAGTATTCACATCTTGAATATCACCACCGGCAGCGGCTATTGCTAGGCCTGTGGCGAGTTGTGATAGGGCGCTGATTTGTTGTCTTTCTTCTTGTGATAATTCCGCTACTGTTTTATCTGGGTAAAGGATACCCGCAATCACTTCAGCACCGCGTTCACTTGCGACAGCGCCTAAACCACCCACTAGGGCGGAGTTGCCTTGTAGCTCGGCTACCACCGCACCGAGTATGGCATGGCTGACGGTGTTGGCGAGGGTGTTTCCTTCGGTCTGTTGTTTGATAATAGTCGCAATTTTTGGCGCGAGTGCCCCTGCGGTTGCCCCTGTCATGTCGCCACTGATTAAGCCGTTGATGATACTAACCGCCATGTCAATGCCTTGACGGGTGTCACTGCCCATCGCTGACATGCCTTCGTTCATCGCCTTTTTGTAGGCTTCTTCGTAGATTTTTTGTTGCTCTTCTTCTGTTAGTCCCTTGTTTTTACTTTTCTCTTTTTCCTTTTCAACCGCTTCTTTTGCCTTGGATTCGGCTCTTATCCGGTCTATATGATTAAGCATCGTTAACGTTTCACCACCAATTTCACTCACTAAATGCGTTTGGTCGATGATGTCTTGCTCTTTTTGTTTGTTAAAAATGTGTTTGAGTTCGTTATTCGCCTGCTCAGTATCATGACTTAATTCGTTGATATCTTGTTTTTGAGCATCCTTATTGCGGATAATTATCGTCCCTTCCGATACCGCTGAATGCGTCGTCGAATGCTCGCTTTCGTTTTTATTGCGACTGGTTGGCATCGATGGCATGCCGCTAGAGCTTACCCCTGCACTGCTGCTACTGACTTGGTAGTCCGCTTTGTTTTCGATATCACTAAAGCTGATTGTGCCGGTGTCAAGGCGGTTTTGGCTCTTGTCTTTCGCTTCTGAGGCTATCACTGCCACGGCCAGCACAAAAAAATCAATATTTTTCTGACCTGTTTTTTGTAAGTAAAAATAGTAACTTAATGTATTTTTTATGTTTTGAATAGAGGGAGATATGACACCATGAGCAATACAGCAAGTAGGTTTTATTTTCTACAATAGTGTATAAAAATAATAATGGCTAAAGTGATGCTAAACTGAAATTAGTAATTAAAAAATTAATTATAGAATTTAGTGACAGTATTAACTGCCACTTTTAATAACGAATACACTAAGTAAGATACTGTTAGAATTGTCGGGTTAAGTTTGAGCTACTAGAGCTTAACCATGATTGATATATATTGCATCAGCTTTTGTTGGTACAATATTTTCCCAATTCATGATGAGTAATATATCAATAGCCATTTTTCTCATTTTTTGCCACTCAGCACTTTCACAAAGTGCGTCATTATTCCAATATTGAATATTAGAGGCTCCACTTATAGATAACATATAATCATCTAATTTTTTTACTGCTAGTTTTTGTTCTGATGTAAGAGAAGATGCTACTAGAGGATCATTAAGTTCATCTAAGGCCATCTCCCACTCAACTGCTAATTCATCAGCTATATTTACAAAATCAGGAAATAAACTCTTTTGTATTTCACAAGGTTGTGCTATTGCCTGAGTTACCCATTTAATCTTATTCATATTCTATCTCTTTGGTTTATTAATAATTATCGATTTTTCTCCCACACTTGGTTTATAAGTGTTTGGATCAACAACTTTTATTGTACCTTGTGTTGTTGTTGATACTTTATAATAGCTACCTCCATGACGTCCTCCGCCTGGGTGTATCTGTATCTGGCTAATTTCAGGATGACCTTTAACTTCAATAATGACCGCCTTTCCCGAACCTCTTGTTGATTGTCTAACATTAACTTGATAACCAGCTGCCTGAAAATCTTTTGCAATATCATCAGCAGATCTTCCCCAAATAGATTGGGGCGATTTTGTAAAATCATTTGCAACATTAATTTTTATAGGTGGTGTTAGAGTGGTTTTCCCCTTTCCAGCTCCTCTAGGAATCGATTTTGAAACAGCTACAGGTATAAATGTAAAACCAGCATCGATTAATTTCATCGCCATTTCAGTACTAAATTCTTCACCATTATTCAATCTTTTGGTTACATCAAATAACGCACTTGCTGATTCTACTGTATCCATCGTATTATAAATAAAACCTACTCCTCCAGGCAAAAAGTTCATTACTGGACGACCGACTTGTCGCTCCCATTCCGTTGCTTGAAGATACTTCTGAATATTATATTGTTCTCGATAATATTCTTCATTTTCATCCATTGCACGAGAGCTAAATAATTTTTCAAGTAATGATTTATTTGCGATAGATTCCCTGTAAGCATCATTATATTGCTCTTGCTGCTCTTTTGTTCCTAAATATGGATAATCATAATTATGAGACCTATATCCCCAGTTACCTGTTAATAAATCGTTAACTGATTGTCTGGCGGCTTCTTCTCCGCTCATTCCTTCCACTTGTTGGTAATAACGTGATAAAGATACAGCTAGTTGTTGAACCTCTGCTTCCGTTAATGAGTTCGGATCTTTATAATATTTTCCAACTAGATAATCTCCTTTTTGATCTAACTCATCAAGCATAAACATTTCTATTTTTTCTTGTTGAGTTAAGAATCCTTTATTTCGTTTATTTCTTAACTCTTCTAAACGATGCTGATCTTTTGGTCCCAAAAAGTTATTCTCAACCGCATTTTTCCCCGCAGCAACGCCAGTATTCACATCTTGAATATCACCACCGGCAGCGGCTATTGCTAGGCCTGTGGCGAGTTGTGATAGGGCGCTGATTTGTTGTCTTTCTTCTTGTGATAATTCCGCTACTGTTTTACCTGGGTAAAGAATACCCATGATAACCTCAGCACCACGTTCACTTGCAGCAGCACCTAAGCCACCCACTAGGGCGGAGTTGCCTTGCAGCTCGGCTACCACCGCACCGAGTATGGCATGGCTGACGGTATTGGCAACTATATCACCTTCCGTATGCTGTTTTATAATAGTCGCAATTTTTGGTGCAAGTGCCCCTGCGGCTGCCCCTGTCATGTCGCCACTGATTAAGCCGTTGATGATACTAACCGCCATGTCAATGCCTTGACGGGTGTCACTGCCCATCGCTGACATGCCTTGGTTCATCGATTCTTTGTAGGCGTCTTCGTAGATTTTTTGTTGCTGCTTGTCGGTTAACACGATGCCTTTGTCTGCGGCTTTTTCTTGTTCTTTTTCTACCGCTTCTTTTGCCTTGGATTCGGCTCTTATCCGGTCTATATGATTAAGCATCGTTAACGTTTCACCACCAATTTCACTCACTAACTGCGTTTGGTCGATGATGTCTTGCTCTTTTTGTTTGTTAAAGATGTGTTTGAGCTCGTTATTCGCCTGCTCAGTATCTCGGCTTAGTTCGTTGATATCTTGTTTTTGGTCGTCTTTGTTGCGGATAATTATCGTCCCTTCCGATACCGCTGAATGCGTCGTCGAATGCTCGCTTTCGTTTTTATTGCGACTGGTTGGCATCGATGGCATGCCGCTAGAGCTTACCCCTGCACTGCTGCTACTGACTTGGTAGTCCGCTTTGTTTTCGATATCACTAAAGCTGATTGTGCCTGTGTCAAGGCGGTTTTGGCTCTTGTCTTTCGCTTCTGAGGCTATCACCGCCACGGATAGCACAAAAAAAGCACCCAAAAAAAAACTCAAATAAAATCAATGCCTTTT
>NZ_LZHC01000002.1:0-6187 GCF_001690535.1 Gilliamella sp. Bif1-4
GTCTATGTAGCGACTGGTTTGCCTAGCAATCACTTTTCGTCCATATAAATCGATAATCACCGACAAATATAACCAACCTTCACCCGTTTTAATATAAGTAATATCGGTTACCCATGTTTTATTAGGCTTATCAGGATTAAATTGCCTATCTAACGTGTTGGGCGCAATATTGTGATGAGCCTTGTCTGTTTTATGCTTGAATTTACGTGCTGCTTTACTCCGTAATCCCAATTGTTGCAAAACACGGCTAATTGTCCTTTCTGAAACTTGATAGCCTGCTTCTCTTGCATCATGAAGCAGGCTTGGCGCACCCAAACGGGCTTTATGTTGCCAATACTGCTTTTGGATATACTCGCTGAGTTTAACTGATTTGTTTGCTCTTTTTAACCAAGCATAATAACCCGATGAACTGACACCAAGTAATGAGCATATCCTAGTAACGGGATAGCAGGTTAAATGATTTTTCATATAAGCGTACTTCATCGACTTGGATTGTTGATGAAGTACACATGCGCCTTTTTTAGTATATCATTAGCCATTTTCAGTTCTTTAATCTCTTTTTCTAACGCCATAATCCGCTGTTGCTCAGCGGTTAACTCTCGACGGCTGGTTTTATTCGGGGAAAGTTGCCTAATCCATTTATCTAGGGTTGATTTACCCACACCTAGATGATTGGCAAGTTCGCTGATAGAAAGGTGTGCATTAGATAACGCATAATCCACTGATTGTTGTTTGAATTCGATATTAAATTTTTTGACCATGATATTTGTCTCCTATGATTTTTGTTTATACCATAGAGGCAACTTTTGTCCACTTTTTTGGCGAGGATCACTTCATAAATAGCACGTAATTGATTTGCTTCTGGCGAGTTTGAGGTACCATCTAATAAATGTTTTATTTGTTGATAACCATTTTGTTCTTCTAATTTGTTATAATAATAATTTATGTATGTTCCTAACGCTTCATAAGCCTTTTTACGTTCAGAACGACATGCTTCACTATTTACATCAACACAAGCTTCTAATAACGCTTCTGAGGCGCTTTTATCTTTAATTCGAAGTTCCATTAACTTTTGTTTTTCTTCATCAGTTAATAAACCTTCTTCTCTATATTCTAAACCAACCTTCTTTTGATGATCTTGAGAGTTTAAATAATTATTCTCAACCGCATTTTTACCCGCAGCAACGCCAGTATTCACATCTTGGATATCACCACCGGCAGCAGCTATCGCAAGGCCTGTGGCGAGTTGTGATAGAGCACTGATTTGTTGCCTTTCTTCTTGGCTTAGGTCTTTGATGTCTTTGTTGGGGTAAAGTATGCCCGCAATAACCTCAGCACCGCGTTCACTAGCTGCAGCACCTAAGCCACCCACTAGAGCTGAGTTGCCTTGCAGCTCGGCTACCACCGCACCGAGTATGGCATGGCTGACGGTGTTGGCGAGGGTGCTTCCTTCGGTCTGTTGTTTGATAATTGTAGCAATTTTTGGCGCAAGTGCCCCTGCGGCTGCCCCTGCCATGTCGCCACTGATTAAGCCGTTGATGATACTAACCGCCATGTCAATGCCTTGACGGGTGTCACTGCCCATCGCTGACATGCCTTCGTTCATCGCCTTTTTGTAGGCGTCTTCGTAGATTTTTTGTTGCTCTTCTTCTGTTAGTCCCTTGTTTTTACCTTTCTCTTTTTCCTTTTCAACCGCTTCTTTTGCCTTGTATTCGGCTCTTATCCGGTCTATATGATTAAGCATCGTTAACGTTTCACCACCAATTTCACTCACTAACTGCGTTTGGTCGATGATGTCTTGCTCTTTTTGTTTGTTAAAAATGTGTTTGAGTTCGTTATTCGCCTGCTCAGTATCATGACTTAATTCGTTGATATCTTGTTTTTGGTCGTCTTTGTTGCGGATAATTATCGTCCCTTCCGATACCGCTGAATGCGTCGTCGAATGCTCGCTTTCGTTTTTGTTGCGACTGGTTGGCATCGATGGCATGCCGCTAGAGCTAACGCTTGCACTGCTGCTACTGACTTGGTAGTCCGCTTTGTTTTTGATATCACTAAAGCTGATTGTGCCGGTGTCAAGGCGGTTTTGGCTCTTGTCTTTCGCTTCTGAGACTATTATCGCCACGGCTAGCACAAAAACATCAAGAAAAACTCAAATAAAATCAATATCTTTCCTTACTGATTTTTTGTAAGTAAAAATAGTAACTTAATGTATTTTTTATGTTTTAGATAGAAGGAGATATGACACAATGCGCAATGCAACAAGTAGGCTTTATTTTCTACAATAGTGTATAAAAATAATAATGGTTAAAGCAGTGCTAAGCCGAAATTAGTAATAAAAAAATTAATTATCGAATTTAGTGACAGCATTAACTGTCACTTTTAACCAGCAAGTACACAAAATTTTGGATAAGTAGATAAGTTAGCAAGTTAAGTCCATTCTAAAGAACCATCTTCATTAACCCACACCGCTTCTGCTGGACAAGAATCATCAAAAAACCAATAATTATCCATTAATTTTTGCTTATCAAACATTTCATCTTCTGTTTTCGGAAAAGCTTCATAAAACAATTTTATTTGCTCTTCTATTGAACCTTCTAAAAGCCGACCATTTTTTGCTAATTTAAGACGCCCCTCTTTTAGTAACCTCTTTACAAAATAAAAAAATAATTCTTTTCTTTCTTGAAATGGAAATTTTTCTTCATTAGATTTTAGAGAAGGGAACATGTCAGGGGCAATATATGCCCATAGCCCATTAAAAGCGCTTAGTTCTGACCAATCAACAATTTCTTGATAATCATTTTCGTTTATCATGTTTTTACTTAAATTTAATTTCTGCATTTTTTCTTAAACCTCTGTATAAATTTGTTAAAGTTGGGTTATTTCTTATATCAATAGTCCAACGTGCTCCTGTATCAGAATGAGACACATTTCTTAATGTAATATCTGTACCATCTTTTAATCTTGCTGTATAAACACCATCTCTAACTTTGGTTAATGGCTGTCCAGCTAGTTCCTCCGCATAATTATATATCTGTTTATCGGTCAAATTTTGACTCTCGTAAATGCGAGTGGAGTAACGATTTCCGCCATTTTGCCTAATTAATTGCCCATCAATTTTTAAATCTGTGGTAGGATTATTTTTATCATAGATATTCCTTAATTCATCAAATCTTTCTTGCTGTTTCTGATTTTGGTATTTTTGGTTATCTTGCTTGTGCCTATTATCATCGTCATCATCAGGAGGTAATCCCGGTGCACCTCCAGCGGCAACACTTCCTGAACCAGGTACTGCATTATTGTTATTATCGTTGTTATTGGATGATTCATTATAAATTCTATCACCAAAAGTTTGGTTACCAAACATGATTGAGGCTAGTCCTTTTTTAGCCACTATTTGCGCATCTAACCAAGCTATCTGTTCTGGAGTTAATTCTTTAATTTGATTGATATCTCGTGTTCGCCCAACTTCCATGGCTTCTAGTATTTGCTCATTAGTTAAACCAAAATTTACACCCAATTGCATTAAACCATTCCGACAAGCAGGCATTTTCATACATGCTTCATAACCTTTTTCTAATCCTTTAATAGCTCCTCTAGCCAAACCATTATTCTCAACCGCATTTTTCCCCGCAGCAACGCCTGTATTGATATCTTGAATCTCACCACCGCTAGCGGCTATCGCAAGGCCGGTCGCTAGTTGTGATAGGGCGCTGATTTGTTGCCTTTCTTCTTGGCTTAGGTCTTTGATGTCTTTATCAGGGTAAAGTATGCCCGCAATCACTTCAGCACCGCGTTCACTTGCAGCAGCACCCAAGCCACCCACTAGTGCAGAGTTGCCTTGTAGCTCGGCTACCACCGCACCGAGTATCGCATGGCTGACGGTGTTGGCAACGGTGTTTCCTTCGGTCTGTTGTTTGATAATAGTCGCAATTTTTGGTGCAAGTGCCCCTGCGGCTGCCCCTGTCATGTCACCACTGATTAAGCCGTTGATGATACTAACCGCCATGTCAATACCTTGGCGGGCGTCACTGCCCATCGCTGACATCCCTTCGTTCATCGCCTTTTTGTATGCGTCTTCGTAGATTTTTTGTTGCTGCCGACAGTAATACCAAAACCACCTTTGCCATTACAAAAAAACACTAAGAAAAACTTCAATAAAATCAATGTCTTTCCTGACCGATTTTTTGCAAGTAAAAATAGTGAGTTAATATGTTTTTTATGTTTTGAATAGAAAGAGATATGGCACTATGAGAAATACAAATTGGTGTTAGAGTTCATAACTTAGTTATAAATTGAATCATATATTCCAATTCTGCGAGCTTTATCACAGAATTGGAAAAGTAAAACAAGGTTATTTAGGAATTTTCCCTGTCCACCAAATCGGCTTTTCATCCGCGCCTAAGTTATCAAAAACAGATAGCGGTATTTGTTTATAACTTATTGAGTAAGGTAATGTAGTTATAGCCACCATTACTGGCTCATATTCATAATCGGGTTCTGATTTAAAGCCCTCATAACTTATCTTGGCAGATTCAACACAATAATGAAATGCATAAAAGTAACCATCAAAAATATCATATAAAGTTGATTTTGTTCTGTCTAAATCACTTTTGGCTTTACCTGATAAAATAGGTCCCCAATCAATGGCTTCTCTATCTAACTGTTTAAACTCCTCCTCGACCAATTTCATTAACGATTCAGCCGTATCTAGCTCTTCTAACTTCAAATATCGACGATATAAACGGTCCGTTAAAATAGACCAATCTTCTTTGGGATATTTAGGCAAAAGATAATATGAAATACAATCAAAAAATAATCTCATATCACTGTCTGTACCTAGAATAAATACAGAACCCCCACCTCTAATACCAATAGTTAATAACATTATTTAATTACCTTTTATCTTTCAAAAATTCAATTTGTTTTGAGCTAATTATTCCGTTAGATTTTCGAACAATTCCGCGTCTAATTTTAAATTCTAACGCGGGTGTTAAATGCTGCCCTCTAACATCTATCCAAACTTGTTGCTGCATACCATTTGGTAAATGTTTTTGTCGTTCAAGTGCTTGTTTAGAAATATTATTAATCAGATTATCAGCGTATTTGCCTATATCATAATTTTTCACTTCTATTGAACAAGTTGTGCCATTACAAAAATCAGGTCTTACACTTCCTTTTGTACCGTGAGGGACTTCTACACCATCTTTATAACTTACTTGACCTCTATAATCTGGAGGCAAGCTGGCGCCAACATCTATTTCTGATGTGGATGAATGTGGCGACCGTTGGTTGTTTTCCCTGTATTCGGCGATGGCACCTTCGTTTTTGCACCATTTTCAAAAGTATAATAAGCACCGTTATTAGTATATATTGGGTTACCTGCGGCATCAAATTTTCCTGTATGGGTATAAACGCCGCCTTTAGGTCCGACAATATTAGCTCCTTGTGAAGTATAACCGTTAGGGAGTGTCGTTCCCTTTCCAGCAGATTTAACACTATTTTGACCAACAACCGCTGAAGCAATTATTGCTGCCGAATGCATTGCGTTATCAAATTTAATCAAGTTCCGGGCAGATTCAATACTAATCCCTAAACCTTCTGACAAATTCTGAGCTTTATATTCATTAAAAGCTGCAAGATCTTGTCCTTCTAATTTGTTTATCTGGCTCAATATTTGTTTATAACCATCATAGTACTTAGTATAGTTAGAATAAGCATCATTATAGGCTATATAATCTTCTGGTTTGATCGTTTTAAAATAACTATCGTATGCTGCTTGTAGATCTGCTCTGGCTGCACTGCATTCTAATGAACTTAAATTCTGGCAAACCGTATTTAAAATTTCATTTCGTTGCTCATCCAAAGCATTTAATACAGCGACTTGACCTTGTAGTTCTTGTTTTCGGTCATCCGAAACAATCATTATTCCTTTTTCAATTAGGTCTAATTGGGCCTGTGCATCTTTTCTCTTTTTATCTTCTGATACATTTAAATAATTATTCTCAACCGCATTTTTACCCGCAGCAACGCCAGTATTCACATCTTGAATATCACCACCGGCAGCGGCTATCGCAAGGCCTGTGGCGAGTTGTGATAGGGCGCTGATTTGTTGTCTTTCTTCTTGTGATAATTCCGCTACTGTTTTACCTGGGTAAAGAATACCCATGATAACCTCAGCACCACGTTC
>NZ_LZHC01000003.1:0-4638 GCF_001690535.1 Gilliamella sp. Bif1-4
CAACAATTGGGATTACGGAGTAAAGCAGCACGTAAATTCAAGCATAAAACAGACAAGGCTCATCACAATATTGCGCCCAACACGTTAGATAGGCAATTTAATCCTGATAAGCCTAATAAAACATGGGTAACCGATATTACTTATATTAAAACGGGTGAAGGTTGGTTATATTTGTCGGTGATTATCGATTTATATGGACGAAAAGTGATTGCTAGGCAAACCAGTCGCTACATAGACCGCCATTTAGTGTGTAATACATTAAAACAAGCTTTATTTCGGCGTCACTTTCCTAAAAATGTACTCATTCATAGTGACCAAGGAAGCCAATATTGCAGTGCTGATTTCAAGCAATTATTGTTACAATATGGGCTAAGGCAAAGCATGAGTCGAAGAGGCAACTGCTTTGATAATGCGGTTGTTGAGAGTTTTTTTCATACACTCAAAACACATATTATTCATGACTGTTACTACAAAACGAGGAAGCAGGCTAATAAAGCACTATTTGAATATATTGAAATCTATTATAATCGGATACGCCGTCATTCAGCCAATGGCTGGGTATCACCTGAACAATATGAACAACAATATTACCAAAACGAAAAAATGATAGAGGCGGGCACTGTCTAATATTTTGGCGAGGATCAACCTTCAGCCATTAATACATCTACTGCATTAATACTAACTGGTCCACCAATTTCACTTGGACGTACTAGATACCAAGCGGCTCTAGCTAAATTATTATTCTCAACCGCATTTTTCCCTGCAGCAACGCCTGTATTGATATCTTGGATATCACCACCGGCAGCGGCTATTGCAAGGCCTGTCGCTAGCTGTGATAGGGCGCTGATTTGTTGTCTTTCTTCTTGTGATAATTCCGCTACTGTTTTACCTGGGTAAAGAATACCCATGATAACCTCAGCACCACGTTCACTTGCAGCAGCACCTAAGCCACCCACTAGAGCTGAGTTGCCTTGTAGCTCGGCTACCACCGCACCGAGTATCGCATGGCTGACGGTGTTGGCAACGGTGCTTCCTTCGGTCTGTTGTTTGATAATAGTCGCAATTTTTGGTGCAAGTGCCCCTGCGGCTGCCCCTGTCATGTCACCACTGATTAAGCCGTTGATGATACTAACCGCCATGTCAATACCTTGGCGGGCGTCACTGCCCATCGCTGACATGCCTTGGTTCATCGATTCTTTGTAGGCGTCTTCGTAGATTTTTTGTTGCTGCTTGTCGGTTAACACGATGCCTTTGTCTGCGGCTTTTTCTTGTTCTTTTTCTACCGCTTCTTTTGCCTTGGATTCGGCTCTTATCCGGTCAATATGATTAAGCATCGTTAACGTTTCACCACCAATTTCACTCACTAACTGCGTTTGGTCGATGATGTCTTGCTCTTTTTGTTTGTTAAAAATGTGTTTGAGCTCGTTATTCGCCTGCTCAGTATCTCGGCTTAGTTCGTTGATATCTTGTTTTTGAGCATCCTTATTGCGGATAATTATCGTCCCTTCCGATACCGCTGAATGCGTCGTCGAATGTTCGCTTTCGTTTTTATTGCGACTGGTTGGCATCGATGGCATGCCGCTAGAGCTTACCCCTGCACTGCTGCTACTGACTTGGTAGTCCGCTTTGTTTTCGATATCACTAAAGCTGATTGTGCCGGTGTCAAGGCGGTTTTGGCTCTTGTCTTTCGCTTCTGATGATATCACCGCCCCTTTTAGGTCGGTGTTGTTGCCGACCTTAATGTCAAAGCCACCACTGCCGGCAAAAATACCCGATTGGTCGGTCACACTTTGCCAGTTGCTGTCCATTTTCGTTTTGCTCGCCGAGGCATTAATACTACTTGAGCCTCCATAAGAAAAACTTCCCCCTACCGAGGTTGACGTGCTTTTAGAATGGAACTCGTCGCTGTCTTGTTTCGATTCAATATTAAGGTCATGACCGATATCAGCCACCACCCTATCGCCTTTCACTTGCCCTGCAACAATGTTGGCGTCATTACCGGTGATAATCGTAAGCTTATTGCCTGCCTCTACCACACTTTCTGTCCAATCGGTACCGTTACCTTTTTCGCGGGATTTGCTTTGGCTGGCACTGGCCGAGATGGTAAAGCCATTTTTTTCTCCACCAAAGTTATAGCCCACGCCTACCGAGCCACTGCTATTCTTCTCTTTAGTGTCAGTTTTGGTCGTGTTTTCTTGTCCGATGATGTTAACATCATGGTTCGCTTTGAGCATTACATCATGACCGGCAGATACCTGACTGCCAATGATATTGATATCGCCACGCTCTTTTTGACCATTGCCCGTCGCAATAATGCTGAGGTTATGCCCCGCTGAGACGCCACTACTTACTACGGTGTGTTGCTCTTGGTTTACCGTGCGTTTGGTCTTTTCACTGCCCAAACTGACATTAATGCCAATCGAGGCTTGTGGTGTGCCATTTTGTAAATTAGCACCGCCCTCTAGCGCCGCATTACCCGCTTGTAACCCCGCTTTAATATTCATCAGCGCTTTGGTTTTTTCATTGGTCTGCTTTTTCGCTTGCTCTCGGGTTTGGTTGGCGTTGTAAATATCACTCGCCGTGCCTGTTATCGAAATAGTAAGCCCTGATTTTTTGCGCTCATACTCTTCTTGATACGTCGTTTTCGCATCTAATGCTTCGATATTGACGTTTTCACCTTGGAGCAAGGAACGCTAAAAAGCATTAAAAAAAATTGAATAAAATAAATATATTTTTGACCTGTTTTTGTGATTAGATAGTGTTTGTTTTATTTTTTGAATGGCTGAAAACATGGTAAACAATGTGTAAAAGCCAATTTAAGACTACTGCTCGCCACTAATAATTATAGAACCTACTGACAAGATTTAATATCACTTTTAACTGGTAAATACACAAATTTAAGATGGTTATAAATTTATAACATAAGTGTAATATGCTTAATTATATGATCACTAATTATCATTTTTAAAAATTATCACATCAAATTAATGATGAATAAATTTTATAGTTATCAACTTCATAACATACAATATTTATTTTTTTTAAATTAGGATATTTAAATAAATTAAATTTAATTAGTTGTAATGCTATTTCAGCAGCTTTATCTTTTGGGAATTTATAAATACCTGTACTTATATTAGGGAATGAAATAGTGGTTATATTATTTTCATAAGCAAGTTTAAAGCAATTCAAATAACAGTTTTTTAATAATTGAACCTCATTATTATTTCCTCCATTCCAACGAGGTCCTACCGTATGAATCACAAATTGTGCTGGTAAATTTCCAGCAGTCGTAATAACAGCATTGCCAACTTTACAACCACCTTGTTTAGAGCGTATCTTTTGACATTCTTCTAAAATTTGTTTACCACCTATACGATGGATAGCTCCATCAACACCACTTCCACCTAGCAGAGAACTATTTGCTGCGTTTACAATAGCGTCAACAGTAATTTTAGTAATATCACCATGTATAATTTCAATTTTATTTTTCATTTTAAAAGTGTTTCTATAAATTTTAGAATAGCATTATTTTGTTCTATTACTTCAGAAGGATCCAACAAGATATTCATTATTTGATCATCTAAAACTAAATCATAAATATCAATATCTAGCCAACCTTTAGACCAAAAATCAATACCAGCAATTTTATTATTTCCTTCTATGACAACTCGTTCCAGAGAACCAAAATCTCCATTGGGATATGAACTATAAGTTAATTTATAATTTTTTAATCTAGGCGCCAATTCTTTTTTAAAATAATTTATATTCATATTTTATATCTTCTATTTTTTGTCAACTACTTTAATATTACTTACATTTGGTGTCAAAGTTCCACCTTGTTTATTTAAAAGGTATTTTTGTGAAGGTTTTGCATCAGGACCTAACATTTTATACCATCCTTCTGGATAGGCTACACTAATTCATACAACTTTTTTAAGGGGTAAGGTAAACTTATCACAACTAAAAAGGAACAAATATGAATAAGATTAAACGCAAAAGACGAACATTCACAGATGATTTTAAACACCAAATGGTCAGTCTTTATCAACATGGTAAATCACGTAGTGAAATCGTTGCCGAATATGATTTGACACCATCAGCTTTGGACCGTTGGATAACGCAAGCAAGCCAAAGCGGCTCATTTAAAACAAAAGATAATCGCAGTCCACAAGAACAAGAGTTAATCGCGTTGCGTAAAGAGCTTAAACAACTCCGTATGGAAAACGATATTCTAAAGCAAGCAGCACTGATAATAGGGCGAAAATCGCTATCCTAAAAGCAAATCGACATCGTTATAGCATAACAAAGCTATGTCAATATTTAGGATTATCAAGACATTATGCTTATTATCAGTGTAAATTGAATAGACAAAAATCAGTAGGGCTTTATGCCGATAAAATCGTAACGCTATTTAATCAGAGCTATCAGTCTTATGGTACAAGACGAATTCGTTTTGATTTACAGAAAGAGAATATTTGGGTGTCACGCCGTTACATTGCTCGGGTGATGAAAGCCTTATTGCTGGTATCAAAATACACCGTTAAACGTTATCAATCTCACAATACGGAAGTGAATGAAACCGCCACAGAAAATCACCTGCAACGACAATTTGATGTAGGTGATAAAAAACAAATT
>NZ_LZHC01000004.1:0-3074 GCF_001690535.1 Gilliamella sp. Bif1-4
GTCTATGTAGCGACTGGTTTGCCTAGCAATCACTTTTCGTCCATATAAATCGATAATCACCGACAAATATAACCAACCTTCACCCGTTTTAATATAAGTAATATCGGTTACCCATGTTTTATTAGGCTTATCAGGATTAAATTGCCTATCTAACGTGTTGGGCGCAATATTGTGATGAGCCTTGTCTGTTTTATGCTTGAATTTACGTGCTGCTTTACTCCGTAATCCCAATTGTTGCAAAACACGGCTAATTGTCCTTTCTGAAACTTGATAGCCTGCTTCTCTTGCATCATGAAGCAGGCTTGGCGCACCCAAACGGGCTTTATGTTGCCAATACTGCTTTTGGATATACTCGCTGAGTTTAACTGATTTGTTTGCTCTTTTTAACCAAGCATAATAACCCGATGAACTGACACCAAGTAATGAGCATATCCTAGTAACGGGATAGCAGGTTAAATGATTTTTCATATAAGCGTACTTCATCGACTTGGATTGTTGATGAAGTACACATGCGCCTTTTTTAGTATATCATTAGCCATTTTCAGTTCTTTAATCTCTTTTTCTAACGCCATAATCCGCTGTTGCTCAGCGGTTAACTCTCGACGGCTGGTTTTATTCGGGGAAAGTTGCCTAATCCATTTATCTAGGGTTGATTTACCCACACCTAGATGATTGGCAAGTTCGCTGATAGAAAGGTGTGCATTAGATAACGCATAATCCACTGATTGTTGTTTGAATTCGATATTAAATTTTTTGACCATGATATTTGTCTCCTATGATTTTTGTTTATACCATAGAGGCAACTTTTGTCCACTTTTTTGGCGAGGATCATCCCATTGGATCGACTAATGCAAGTTCAATTAGTCGTCTCTGTTCCAAATTTAGACTTTCTAAAAATGCTTTTGATTCTGCTGCTGTAAGACCTTCAGCCATTAATACATCTACTGCATTAATACTAACTGGCGCACCAATTTCACTTGGACGTACTAGATACCACGCAGCTCTAGCTAAATTATTATTCTCAACCGCATTTTTCCCCGCAGCAACGCCAGTATTGACATCTTGGATATCACCACCGCTAGCAGCTATCGCTAGGCCTGTCGCTAGTTGTGATAGGGCGCTGATTTGTTGCCTTTCTTCTTGTGATAATTCCGCTACTGTTTTATCAGGGTAAAGGATCCCCGCAATAACTTCTGCACCCCATTCACTTGCTGCCGCGCCTAAGCCACCCACAAGCCCTGAGTTGCCTTGTAATAATAACTAAGGCTAAGAAAAAATTAGTACTTGGAAAATTAATTATAGGGTTTGGTGACAGAATCAACCGTCACCTTTAACTGAAAATACACAAAATTTAGGATGGTGTCATTATTGGTGTCATGAATTTTTTAATTTTAAAAGCATATTTAACAACCAATTTCGACAAGATGACCATTCATTTGGATAAAAATAATTACAATCAATGTCATCTAATATAATTTTTTGTAGTTCTTTTTCGCTATAAGAAGATTCTAACAATGATCGAATTTCTTTAATCATCTCATTTTGTTCATTAATTGTTTCTGTTTTCCTGTAAGCATCTAACGCTTTATCAACACTTCCAAAGATCTCTTCAAAATCTTGATTTAAATAACATCTCAAATAATAAGATAATGCAGGATATGTTTCTGTTGCTATTATCATGGTGTAGGATACCCCGTAACAATTCTATAACCATTAGGCATTGAAGAATCTCTAGCTATAATTATTCTAGCATTTGACACTTTACTTACATTTGTTTGTCCTTTCGAGACACTAATTCCTATTGGTGATGACGATTTATATTCAATTTCTAAATAACCTTTTTGGTTTCCAGTTAGATAAGCATCTATTTTAGATTGATTTGCTTCAATCGCTTTACTTGTAACTGATTCTGCTGTCGCTCTATCAGTAAAAGAAGATGCTGTTTTAACATTTCCGGTAGACACTCTATCTAATAACTCCTGCTCTGTTTTACCTACATGTCTTGCAATTAAATGTCCTCCTGCAGCTTCATGTGCAGAAAGACTTCCACCAGGAACAATTCGACTATAATTGTCGTCTGCCGCCTTTCCAGCAGCACCAGCAGTTTTATCAGTAAACTTACTAAATGCTGCAGCCGAGGCTAATTTTAACCCATCTTCTAAACTTAAACCACCATTACGAACCTGATGAATAATTTTATTGACTTCCGGTCCTGAACCAAACGAATCGAGAATTCCGTTCTTAATAAATCTTTCTTGTATCTCTGATTCAGATAAACCTTCAGAGCGCCATTTATCAAGTAAAATTAAACTCCTTATTTCATTTAAATAAGGATTGTTAATAATGTTTGATACCGTCCAATCCCATGCTGACGCATCATTAATATCCCAATCACCAAATGAATGATTTCTACTATTGTCAATCTGACTTTGCTTTATTCCTTCAAGCATTGTGTCAGAATACCATGTAACTAATTGGTAATATTCATCTTCTGATAGCTTACCTGCTTTATATAAATCAACTAATCTTTGTCCTGCTTCTTGTTCTTTTTGCATATATTGATTATAAACATTCGCCTTACACTCCTCTGTTTTACAATCGTTATATTGCTGCTGCAATTTATCTACTTCATCATAACCGACAATATCTTTGATTTTTTCATAAAGCTTTTTACTCTCTTTATCAAGCTTTTCAACGCCACGTTTATTACTTAATAAGTTATTCTCAACCGCATTTTTCCCTGCCGCAACGCCTGTATTGATATCTTGGATATCACCACCGGCAGCGGCTATCGCAAGGCCTGTCGCTAGTTGTGATAGGGCGCTGATTTGTTGCCTTTCTTCTTGGCTTAGGTCTTTGATGTCTTTATCAGGGTAAAGTATGCCCGCAATCACTTCAGCACCGCGTTCACTTGCAGCAGCACCCAAGCCACCCACTAGTGCAGAGTTGCCTTGTAGCTCGGCTACCACCGCACCGAGTATCGCATGGTTGACGGTGTTGGCAACGGTGCTTCCTTCGGTCTGTTGTTTGATAATAGTCGCAATTTTTGGCGCGAGTGCCCCTGCGGCTGCCCC
>NZ_LZHC01000005.1:0-1064 GCF_001690535.1 Gilliamella sp. Bif1-4
GGCTCACCAAGGCGACGATCTCTAGCTGGTCTGAGAGGATGACCAGCCACACTGGAACTGAGACACGGTCCAGACTCCTACGGGAGGCAGCAGTGGGGAATATTGCACAATGGGGGGAACCCTGATGCAGCCATGCCGCGTGTATGAAGAAGGCCTTCGGGTTGTAAAGTACTTTCGGTGATGAGGAAGGAAGTGTATCTAATAGGTACATTAATTGACGTTAATTACAGAAGAAGCACCGGCTAACTCCGTGCCAGCAGCCGCGGTAATACGGAGGGTGCGAGCGTTAATCGGAATGACTGGGCGTAAAGGGCATGTAGGCGGATAATTAAGTTAGGTGTGAAAGCCCTGGGCTCAACCTAGGAATTGCACTTAAAACTGGTTAACTAGAGTATTGTAGAGGAAGGTAGAATTCCACGTGTAGCGGTGAAATGCGTAGAGATGTGGAGGAATACCGGTGGCGAAGGCGGCCTTCTGGACAGATACTGACGCTGAGATGCGAAAGCGTGGGGAGCAAACAGGATTAGATACCCTGGTAGTCCACGCTGTAAACGATGTCGATTTGGAGTTTGTTGCCTAGAGTGATGGGCTCCGAAGCTAACGCGATAAATCGACCGCCTGGGGAGTACGGCCGCAAGGTTAAAACTCAAATGAATTGACGGGGGCCCGCACAAGCGGTGGAGCATGTGGTTTAATTCGATGCAACGCGAAGAACCTTACCTGGTCTTGACATCCACAGAATCTTGTAGAGATACGAGAGTGCCTTCGGGAACTGTGAGACAGGTGCTGCATGGCTGTCGTCAGCTCGTGTTGTGAAATGTTGGGTTAAGTCCCGCAACGAGCGCAACCCTTATCCTTTGTTGCCATCGATTCGGTCGGGAACTCAAAGGAGACTGCCGTTGATAAAGCGGAGGAAGGTGGGGACGACGTCAAGTCATCATGGCCCTTACGACCAGGGCTACACACGTGCTACAATGGCGTATACAAAGGGAGGCGACCTCGCGAGAGTAAGCGGACCTCACAAAGTACGTCTAAGTCCGGATTGGAGTCTGCAACTCGACTCC
>NZ_LZHC01000006.1:0-1859 GCF_001690535.1 Gilliamella sp. Bif1-4
AACTTAAATAGCACCACCTCAACCACCGAAACGCATTACGGTGCGAGCAAAAGTAAAAACACCGTGATTGACCAGATTTCAAGTATCAACGTCAATGATGGTGATATTTACTTAAAAGCGGGACATGACATCAACTTAGGCGCGGCCTTGTTGGTTAATGGCGGTGAAGAGGGCGTCACTAACGTCATTGCCGGGAACGACATCAATTTATCGACCTTAAAAACGCAAAGCTATCAAGACTCAATATGGAATAAAAATCACACCCGCAAGGTTGATATTGAAGAGGTGGTGGGCAGTGAAATTTTAACCCATGGCGACCTAAACTTAATTGCGGGACATGATATTTTAGCGAAATCGGCGGAGCTATCGAGCGATAAGCGCATAAACCTATTAGCCGAGCATGATATTGATATTGGTAGTGAACAAGAACGTTTACAGTTAACCGAGCATCACAAAACCAAAACGAAAGGGTTGCTTAATAAGGGTTCAATTACTGAAGATATAGCGGTCGACAACATCACCCAAAAAGGCAGTGGGATTTATGGTGATAAGGTAAACATTAATGCGGGTAACAATTTAACGGTTACAGGCAGTGAAGTGGTAGGTACGCACAATGTGAGTCTTGGTGCAGGGAAAGATATCACCATTGATGCAGCGGAAGAGTCGTATTACCGAAAACACGAAACCAAGACCAAAAAATCCGGGTTAATGGGCAGTGGTGGAATAGGCTTTACGGCAGGTAAAGAAAGCGAATCGTTAAAACAAACAAATACCGAACAAGCCTTTGTGGGCAGTGTTGTAGGTAGTACAAAAGGCAGTGTCAATATCCAAGCGGGCAAAGACCTAAGTATTAAAGGCAGTGATGTCATCGCCCAACAAAACATCAAATTACAAGGCGAAAACGTCAATATCGAAGCATTAGATGCGAAAACGACGTATCAAGAAGAGTATGAGCGCAAAAAATCAGGGCTTACTGTTTCGATAACAGGCACGGCGAGTGATATTTACAACGCCAACCAAACCCGAGAGCAAGCGAAAAAGCAGACCAATGAAAAAACCAAAGCGCTGATGAATATTAAAGCGGGGTTACAAGCGGGTAATGCGGCGCTAGAGGGAGGAGCTAATTTACAAAATGGTACGCCACAAGCCTCCATTGGCATTAATGTCAGTTTGGGCAGTGAAAAGACCAAACGCACGGTAAACCAAGAGCAACACACCGTAGTAAGTAGTGGCGTCTCAGCGGGGCATAACCTCAGCATTATTGCGACGGGCAATGGTCAAAAAGAGCGTGGCGATATCAATATCATTGGCAGTCAGGTATCTGCCGGTCATGATGCAATGCTCAAAGCGAACCATGATGTCAACATCATTGGTCAAGAAAACACGATAAAAACCGACAGCAAAGAAAAAAGCAGCAGTGGCTCGGTAGGTGTGGGCTATAACTTTGGTGGAGAAAAAAATGGCTTTACCATCTCGGCCAGTGCTAGCCAAAGCAAATCCAGAGAAAAAGGTAACGGTACCGATTGGACAGAAAGTGTGGTAGAGGCAGGCAACAAGCTCACGATTATCACCGGTAATGACGCCAACATTGTTGCAGGGCAAGTGAAAGGCGATAGGGTGGTGGCTGATATTGGTCATGACCTTAATATTGAATCGAAACAAGACAGCGATGAGTTCCACTCTAAAAGCACGTCAACCTCGGTAGGGGGAAGTTTTTCTTATGGAGGCTCAAGTAGTATTAATGCCTCGGCGAGCAAAACGAAAATGGACAGCAACTGGCAAAGTGTGACCGACCAATCGGGCATCTTTGCCGGCAGTGGTGGCTTTGACATTAAGGTCGGCAACAACACCGACTTAAA
>NZ_LZHC01000007.1:0-33603 GCF_001690535.1 Gilliamella sp. Bif1-4
CTGGTATCTTTCCTTCCTAGAAAGGTGATTATAATACATAGCAATCTCCAAACTGTGGTGGTGCGAAGGTGCTAGTATAAATCACCTTTCTACTTTCTTCACTCCACCGTGTTTAAAATTGCACTTATTGCACTTCATGTTTGAATCCAGGGTTTTGGAGGTAAAAAAACAATATTTCCCTTAAATTTAAGTTATCACCAATGATTTTAATAGATAATAATTTTTTATTTTCAGAATTTTTTAATAAAAAAACGTGATCTACTCTGAATTTTGTGTATACTATGCGTCTCATAAAACCCTAGTTTTTTTGAGGATGTTAGTTTGAGTACCAATAAACTTGTGGATTCCTATTCCCCCGCACAAATGACCCAAATTGCTGAAGACCTTGGCAATTACAAAGTAAACAAACACCCATGTAGTACGATTTTATCCGCAATGCTTGCTGGTGTTTATATCTCTATCGCTTTCGTATTTTATATTACTGTAACAACTGGAACAGCAACCGTTGCTTTTGGTTTGGCAAAATTAGTCGGCGGTATTTGTTTCTCTTTAGGGCTTATGCTTGTTGTTTGTTGTGGTTCTGACTTATTTACTTCAACAGTATTGACCATTTTACCTAAAATGACCCATAAAATTGGCTGGACTAAAATGATTCGTAATTGGATTTTGGTCTATGTTGGTAACTTTATTGGTGCTATACTGTTTGTTACAGTTATTTGGTTTTCAGGCCAGTATATGGTAGCCAATGGTTTGTGGGGACTAAATATTTTACAAACCGCTGATCATAAATTACATCACACTTTTATTGAGGCAGTATGTCTTGGCTTTCTAGCTAATCTAATGGTCTGTTTGGCCGCCTGGTTGAGTTACGCTGGTCGTAGTTTACTTGATAAAATGCTAATTATGGTTTTACCTGTTGCGATGTTTGTTGCCAGCGGTTTTGAGCATAGTATTGCAAATATGTTTATGATTCCTATGGGCATTGTGATTAAGAACTTTGCTTCCCCTGAGTTTTGGCAAGCAGTTGGTGTATCGGCAGATGCCTTTAAAGAGCTAACTGTATCGCATTTTGTATTTAACAATTTAATTCCAGTTACAATTGGGAATATTTTAGGTGGTTTAGCTGTAGCACTACCTTATTGGGCTTTATATTTACGTAAGCCGCATTGATTTTATAATATTTACCCTCATATGTTATAGGGTAAATAGTTATTTTTGTAAACCTGAGGTGAAAATTATGAGTAATTTAAACGAAGTACAAGCAGCTGCTTGGAAAGGATTTAAAGATGGTGATTGGCAAAATAATGTTAATGTCCGCGATTTTATTCAAAAAAACTACACGCCATATGAGGGCGATGAGTCTTTCTTAGCTGGCGCAACTGAAGCCACAACTAAGTTATGGGATAAAGTAATGGAAGGCATTAAAATTGAAAATGCTACCCATGCCCCTGTGGATTTTGATACAAGTGTTATTTCGACAATTACTGCTCATGATGCAGGTTATATTGAAAAAGATTTAGAAAAAATTGTTGGCTTACAAACTGAAAAACCATTAAAACGTGCGATTATTCCGTTTGGTGGTATCAAAATGATCGAGAATTCTTGTAAAGCTTATAACAGAACGCTTGATCCTTTAGTCAAAAAAATCTTCACGGAATATCGTAAAACTCATAACCAAGGTGTTTTCGATATTTATACTCCAGATATTCTTCGTTGTCGTAAATCAGGTGTTATTACTGGTCTTCCTGATGCTTATGGTCGTGGTCGTATTATTGGTGACTACCGTCGTATCGCTCTTTATGGTATCGACTACTTAATGCAAGATAAATTTGCACAATTCAATTCACTTCAAGCTGATTTCGAAAACGGTGTTGATCTTCCAATGATTATGCAACGTCGTGAAGAAATCGCTGAACAGCATCGTGCACTTGGCCAAATTAAAGAAATGGCAGCTAAATATGGCTTCGATATTTCTGCTCCAGCAAAAACTGCACAAGAAGCGGTTCAATGGACATACTTTGGTTATTTAGCTGCGGTTAAATCACAAAATGGTGCTGCAATGTCATTAGGTCGTACTTCGACTTTCTTTGATATTTACTTCCAACGCGATCTTGAAGCTGGTTTAATTACAGAAAAAGACGCTCAAGAAATTGTTGACCATTTTGTTATGAAGTTACGTATGGTTCGTTTCTTACGTACGCCAGAATATGATGAGTTATTCTCAGGCGATCCAATTTGGGCAACTGAATCTATCGCTGGTATGGGTGTTGATGGTCGTACATTAGTTACTAAGACTTCTTTCCGTTTCTTAAATACTTTATATACAATGGGTCCATCACCAGAACCTAACATGACAATCCTTTGGTCTGAAAAATTACCAAGTGGATTTAAAGAGTTCGCATCAAAAGTATCTATCGATACATCATCATTACAATATGAAAATGATGATTTAATGCGTCCTGACTTTAATAATGATGACTATGCGATTGCATGTTGTGTAAGCCCGATGATTGTTGGTAAACAAATGCAATTCTTTGGTGCGCGTGCAAACCTTGCTAAAACTCTTCTATACGCAATCAACGGTGGTATGGATGAAAAATTAAAAATGCAAGTAGGTCCTAAAGAAGCACCAATCACGGATGAATATTTAGATTTTGATACAGTATTTGCACGTTTAGATCACTTTATGGATTGGTTAGCAAAACAATACGTAACGGCATTAAATGCAATTCACTATATGCACGATAAATACAGCTATGAAGCATCATTAATGGCACTTCATGATCGTGATGTTATTCGTACTATGGCATGTGGTATTGCTGGTCTTTCAGTTGCAGCAGACTCACTTTCAGCGATTAAGTATGCAAAAGTAAAAGCAATTCGTGATGAAGATGGTTTAGCTACTGACTTTGAAATTGAAGGTGAATACCCACAATTTGGTAATAACGATCCACGAGTTGACGATATTGCTGTTGATTTAGTTGAACGTTTTATGAAGAAAATTCAAAAACTTAAAACTTATCGTAATGCAACCCCTACACAATCTGTATTAACCATTACATCAAATGTTGTTTATGGCAAGAAAACAGGTAATACTCCAGACGGACGTCGTGCTGGTGCGCCATTTGGACCAGGTGCTAACCCAATGCACGGCCGTGACCAAAAAGGTGCGGTAGCTTCATTAACATCTGTAGCTAAACTTCCATTTGCTTACGCTAAAGATGGTATTTCTTATACTTTCTCTATCGTTCCAAATGCATTAGGTAAAGATGATGATGTGCGTAAACGTAACTTAGCTGGCTTAATGGATGGTTATTTCCATCACGAAGCTACAGTAGAAGGTGGTCAACATCTAAATGTTAATGTATTAAATCGTGATACATTATTAGATGCGATGGAACATCCTGAAAAATATCCACAATTAACTATTCGTGTTTCTGGGTATGCGGTTCGTTTCAACTCATTAACTAAAGAACAACAAAATGACGTAATTAACCGTACATTTACACAAAAAATGTAATTTAGTTAATTGTTAACTTAATCGAAATAGCGTCTTTAAAGGCGCTATTTTTTTATCAGCACGAACACTATTTTGCCAACTTTAATTAAATATTAATACGATGATAATAATTTAATATTGTTGATATTTATCCAGTATAATTAATCGAAATATAATTCATGGCGATTAATACTATTGGTTTAAGTTTGACGATAGTGGAGTTAAAATTATTAAAAAGTCATATGAGCAATGATTCGAGATTATCTATGGAACAACAAAATATTATTATGACAACTAAGTCGCCTATTAAAGGCCGTATCCACTCTTTTGAATCCTTTGGTACTGTTGATGGTCCAGGGATTCGTTTTATTGTTTTTTTTCAAGGTTGCCTAATGCGTTGCTTGTATTGCCATAATCGTGATACATGGGATTTAAAAGCTGGTCGAGAGGTCACCGTTGATGAGCTTATGAAAGAGATTGTTTCTTACAAAAGTTTTATTATGCCTAATGGTGGTGGTGTGACAGCTTCGGGCGGTGAGGCTACGTTACAAGCTGAGTTTGTTACTGAATGGTTTAGAGCTTGTCATCAAGAAGAAATTAGCACTTGTTTAGATACCAATGGTTATGCAAGGCAGCTCGACCATGTTGTTGATGAACTTTTAGGAGTAACAGATTTAGTCATGCTTGATTTAAAGCAAGTTAATGATGAAATTCATCAAAAATTAGTTGGAGTGCCAAATAAACGAGTTCTTGAATTTGCTAAATATCTGCAAAAAATTAATAAGCGAACTTGGATACGTTATGTTGTTGTTCCTGGGTGGACTGATGATGATAATTCAGCACATCTGCTTGGTAAATTTATTGAGGGAATGGATAATATTGAGCGTGTAGAATTACTTGCTTATCATAAACTAGGTGCTTATAAATGGGATACGATTGGTGATAAATATAAGTTGGAAGGCGTTGAGGCTCCACCAAGAGAAACCCTTGATAGGATCCAAGGTATTTTAGAAAGCTATGGTCATTATGTTACATTTAGTAAATAGTAGATAGGTTGTTTGATAAGAGGTACATTCAATTGTGCCTCTTTTGTATCTATTGTAATCTTTTTCGTTTTATTGCACGTATAACAAAAATCCCACCCTCAAAAGCTAGAATGCAAACAGATAACCAAATAAATCCATATGATACAATATGTTCTGATGAAACTTTCTCATGTAAAAACAGTATAGAAATAACTGTTAGTAGTACTGGCTCTACATATCCTAATAAACCAAATAATCCCATGGGCAGTAAGCGACTTGCAACAAAATAGATAGCAAAAGCAATAGCCGTGATGATCCCCAAGGTTGGTATGTAAATCGGGAAATGAGAAAGATCACTAATTATTTTGTCTAAACGATAATTTAAAGCACAATATATAAGGCACCCTAGGAAGATAAAGAAAAAGTCAGAAAACGTGCCCACAATGCCATCTATTCGCAATTTGCGCCTTGTCATAAAGTAGATTGGATACCCCAAAGCAATAACAGCGGTTGCCCATGAGAAAGCACCAGTGATGTAAATTTCAATAGCAACACCTAATATTGCAAGTGCAACAGCTATTTTTTGCAAGAAGCTGAGCTTTTCTTTATAAAAAATTTGCCCAGAAATCACCATTGCTAGTGGCAATAAAAAATAACCTAGCGATGCCGATAACCCATGTCCGTTAAGTGGTGCCCAAATAAAAATCATCATCTGTATTGTGAGCAAAACAGAAGAAAATAATAACCCTAATAAAAAAAGTGGTTGTTGTTTTATTCGTCTAAAAAGTGCAGTTATAACTGACCACTGTTTTCCCGCAATGATTAATATAGCTATTGCAGGAAATGAAGTTAGTAATCGCCAACAAAAAATATCAACAACAGATAAGGAGTGTAACAAAACTGGGTAGTAATAAAGTAACCCAAAGAGACATGATGCCAGTATTGAAAGTGCTACACCTTTTATCATTTTTTTCACCTTTATCAATAAAAAAATAGCGCTAATAGATAGCGCTATTCTCTAAGATAATGTAAGTTATTTAATAAACTCAACACCATTCATATAAGGTACTAAAACGGATGGAACTTTAATTGAACCATCTGCTTGTTGATAGTTTTCCATAATAGCAACAAGTGTACGTCCAATAGCTAGACCAGAACCATTTAGTGTATGTACTAAATATGTTTTATTATCAGCCTTATTACGATAACGAGCTTGCATTCGGCGAGCTTGGAAATCCCACATATTTGAGCAAGAAGAAATTTCTCGGTATGTATTTTGAGCTGGTACCCATACTTCAAGATCATAGGTTTTACAAGAGCCAAAGCCCATATCGCCAGTACATAACACAATTTTTCGATATGGTAATTCAAGTAATTGTAATACTTTTTCTGCGTGAGCAGTTAACTCTTCTAATGCCTTCATCGATTCTTCAGGCTTAACAATTTGAACCAATTCTACTTTATCAAATTGATGCATACGAATTAAGCCACGAGTGTCTTTACCGTAAGAGCCAGCCTCAGAGCGGAAACAAGGGGTGTGTGCTGTCATTTTTAATGGTAATACACTTTCATCAAGGATTTCATCGCGCACAAGATTAGTTACAGGCACTTCGGCAGTTGGAATTAATGCATAATTACTGCTTTCAGCTTCTTCATCAAGCGGTTTAGTATGAAATAAGTCACCTGCAAATTTTGGTAGTTGTCCTGTTCCAAAAAGTGTTGCTTGATTGACTAAATACGGTACATAAATTTCGGTATAACCGTGCTGTTCTGTGTGTAAATCTAACATGAATTGAGTAATAGCACGATGTAAGCGTGCGATTTGTGATTTCATAACCACAAAACGTGCACCTGTGAGTTTTACCCCTGCTGCAAAGTCAAGATCACCAAAGCGTTCTCCTAATGCAACATGATCTTGAATTGGGAAATCAAATTTTCTTGGTGTGCCAAAGCGTGAAATTTCAACATTATCATTTTCATCTTTTCCATCAGGAACAGAGTCATCAGGAATATTTGGGATAGTGGAAGCGATATCTTTAATTTTGTTTAGTAGGATATCAAGCTCTGCTTTAGCGCTATTGAGTTTTTCACCAAGTTTATTGACTTCTTCACGGACAGCTGTGATATCTTCGCCTCGTGCTTTTGCTTCACCAATTGCTTTTGAACGAGCATTACGTTCAGCTTGTAAGTTCTCTGTTTCAACTTGTAATACTTTGCGTTTTTCTTCTAAGTGACGAATCGTATCGACATCTAATTTAAATCCTCTACGTGCTAATTTATTAGCGACAAGATCCAATTCATTTCGGAGTAAATTTGGGTCCAACATAAATTATGTCCATTATTAACTAGGAAATATCTTTCTACTTTGTCGTTATTCTATTATAGAAAACAGAACATATAAATTAAAAAGTAGATTAATTTACCGATATTAAAATTTGTTAGCTTAGTATACTAGAATTATATTGGGATTCAACCGAAATGGCGTACCAGAAGAACTTTAGGGAACTAGTAAAATATTATTTATTCAAGTAGATAGGAGATTAGCTGTTTTTTGATATATAAATCATATACAAATAAATATTTTTCATAATATCAGCTAAAGGACTGTTGAGCTTTGAATAAGAATAAAAGAAAATAAAAAGGCATAAAGATATTGTTCGAATATAATTTAGAATCACTCAATATCAATATAATTATCAAAGCATTTGATTGTTTATGTTGATAATAGTAAGCTCTGCACAAGCACTACTCATAGTAATTGAGATAGATTGAAAGGCTGTAACGCTTTTGTTCACGTTTTTATGCTGGTTTTTTCTTGAAGCTGTAATTTTGCAAACTCCCGTTTAGGATTGCGATTTTTCGCTTCTAACTCTTTTAAACGTCTGATATCTGAACTTTCCAGACCACCATATTTTTTCACTATTTATAAAAGTTGAATTGCCCATGCCTTATTTGAGGCAAAGCTCTTTAACATAGAAACGAGCTTTAACTTTTTTAATATCGGTACGATTTGGTACCTATCACCTTTTTCATATTCAAATTCTTTTTTACTTTTATCATAGACAATTTTCTACTTTTTAGGGGATAGTTATAATAAAGGGGGGAGCTTTTAGTTCCCCTTTTTATTCGTTTTATTGTATTTTAGTTTTTTGGTTGATGTTGATGTAAGTAGGTTTCCTAAAAAAACTAATAAATATCAATAATAAAGTCAATATCTTGTTGTTCTTGTAATTTTACCCTTAACAATTCTTTAAGCTCTTTTATTAAGCTATTTAGTTCAAATATTTCTTTTTTTGTGAGTAGCCCTGTTTTTGATTTTAATTCTTTAATTCTTAAAATTTTTTGCTTTATATTTTTGCACATTATTTACACTCCTTTCATTATTTAAATTTACTATAACTTTTTAATTTTTAAAAATATTTGAAATATTTTAACAATCGGTTACACTATGAAAATATAGGTTTTAACTATCAAATTGATCTGTAAAACCGATCATAATATACTACCAATCAAAATTGATTTAAAGAACAAGAAAAGGATAAGTTATGTTTTGGTCAAAATGTAGTAGATGATATCCCGATTTTTATCAGAAAAATCAAGTTGAATATAAAGAATTATGGAAAAGATTAATCTAATTTTTAATATTTCTGCTTCTAATTGTAACGATCGTCCAAACCGATAGCTCGGTTATAAATGGAATCATAAACGTGTTCATCTGGTATATTGTGAGTTAAGACTTAACCTCAGAATAAAACGTAGAAGCGTATTCCAGTTCGAACACCAGAAAAGTTATCGTTTCCCAATAGACAAGATGAATGTTGGTCAATGGATTTTATGTGTATCGTTAACGTATTTTTAGAACGTTTAACGTCATTGATGGCTTTAAACGAGAAGCATTAGGCATTGATATTGCAGGCTGGAAAGAATTACCCTTTATCTAAATAAACAAGCCCAATATCTGTTATCCTCTCAAAATACGGGTAGATAATGGATTAGAATTAGAAAGAGTATTTATCTATTGTGAAAATAATATCACCGTTGATTATATTGAGTCTGGTTGCTCATATCTAATCGGTTATATTTAACGATCTAATCGTACTTACTAAAAAAGAGTGTTAGATTTATATCTTTTTAACAACCAAGAGTAAGCAAAAAGAATAACTGAAAATTAGTTCTCCACTTATAATACTGAAAGACTTTATGAGATATTAAGTAATATAATGCCTATTGAATATAAAACACCAAAACAAGGAGCGTAATATTCTACATTAGTTTTGTTTTAACTATGCGGTATTAAAACTTCCAAAATATACAAATAAATGTACAAAGTGGTGCGATGAGTAGTTCGTAACTGTTTTTTGATTCTAGATATAATAAGATAAGTTGTTATTTTTTAATTATTGCAATAACTGATAAAGGGTTGTAATTGCTTAATGGCGCACCCGAAGGGATTCGAACCCCTGACCGCTCGGTTCGAAGCCGAGTGCTCTATCCAGCTGAGCTACGGATGCGTGTAAGTTCGTTAAAAAAGTGGTGCATCCGAAGGGATTCGAACCCCTGACCGCCCGGTTCGTAGCCGGGTACTCTATCCAGCTGAGCTACGGATGCGTTTTGAATTTATTTAAAATGGTGCATCCGAAGGGATTCGAACCCCTGACCGCCCGGTTCGTAGCCGGGTACTCTATCCAGCTGAGCTACGGATGCGCATTTAATTTATTAAATGGCGGTGAGAGAGGGATTCGAACCCTCGATGCAGCTTTTGACCACATACTCCCTTAGCAGGGGAGCGCCTTCAGCCTCTCGGCCATCTCACCAATATATTATGACTTTGCTTGAACAACAAAATCATAATGTGTGGCGCACATATTACGTTTTACAAAAAATAAGTCAAACATTTTTTTGTTTACGCGTGCTAGTTGTTTATTTCCTGCTCAATATTACCCTACGGACTTAGGTAATTCATTATTTGCTTCTTGTGGTTGATGAATTTTGTTATATATTTCTTCCCTATGAATAGAAACTTCTTTAGGTGCATTAATACCTACTCTGACTTGATTTCCCTTCACGCCCAAGATGGTAATAACTACATCATCACCAATTATTAGTGTTTCACCTACTCTCCTAGTTAAAATTAACATTAGATCTCCTAATATCAGTTAAGTATACATCCAAACAATTTTAATATATAGCTTTATCAGCCCCATCAATAAGATGGAATTTTACAGAAAAACTCTAATATTCAATTAACAAATATTTTGAGTCTATCTGGCTAATTTGCTTGTAATTTGTTACTGATTTCCTTTTTCACAGAAGATAACGCTTCTGGTAATGCTGAGAGATCCATTCCACCTGCTTGAGCGAAATCAGGTCGCCCCCCCCCTTTACCGCCTATTTTTAATGCTAATTGGGAAACCAAATCTCCAGCCCTAACTATATTGACTAAGTCATTGGTTACACCTGCAGCTAAATTGATTTTATCATCATTGACGGCGGCTAAAATTATTACACCTGTCTTTAATTGATTTTTCAGATCATCAATCATAGTCCGTAATAATTTTGCTTCAATATTATCAAGTTTAGCAATTAGTAAATTCTTATCATTGATTTTTTCACATTGATTAAGTAATTGTGCACTTTCTTGGCTAGCTTTCTGTGCTTTTAATTGTTCAATTGTTCTTTCAAGCTGTTTAGTTTGATCGATTAATTGCTCAATGCGTGCCAAAACTACAGATTTATCACTTTTAGCTAGATGTCCAATTTGAGTTAATAAATTGGATTCACTATGTATCAGATCCATGGCATTTTGCCCTGAAGTTGCCTCAATACGGCGCACACCAGAGGCAATGCTTGATTCTGATATTATTTTAAATAAACCAATATCACCAGTTCTATCTACGTGAGTACCTCCACAAAGTTCAATTGAAAAATCGCCCATTGTCAGAACTCTAACGATATCTTCATATTTTTCACCAAATAAAGCCATAGCGCCTTTATCTTTAGCCTTATTAATTGGCATTAGCTCAATATCTACCGGTAAATTACGACGAATCTGTTGATTTACTAAGTTCTCTATTTCAATAATTTGTTCTGGAGTAATGGCTTGATTATGTGAAAAGTCAAAACGTAGATAGCTATCATTAACTAAAGAACCTTTTTGGTGAACATGGTTACCTAAAATACGTTGTAAAGCCGCTTGTAATAGATGCGTAGCTGAGTGATTACGTCGAATACGTTCACGCAATTCAACATCAATAGCAGCAGTGACATAATCATCGACTTTTAAAGAACCTTTTATAATTTGGCCTAAATGACCAATACTTTTACCATATTTTTGGCTATCAAAAACACTAAATTCAAGATTAGCCGCAGTTAGTAAGCCTTTATCACCAATTTGGCCACCAGACTCTCCATAAAATGGCGTTTTGTCTAAAACGACAATAGCTTCATCACCAGCGTTAATACTTTCGACTTTTTGACCGTTTTTAAATATAGCAATAACTTTTCCTGATGATTCTGTCGCTTGATAACCTAAAAATTCAGTTTTATCATCAAGTTTGATAACATTACTATAATCAACATTAAATGAGCTTGATTCGCGAGCTCGCTTTCGTTGCTCCTCCATACATTGATTAAAACCATCTTCATCGATAGTGATGTTTTTTTCACGACATACATCTGCCGTTAGATCTAATGGAAAACCATAAGTATCGTAAAGTTTAAATGCGATATCTCCAGGTAAAACTTTACCTGTGATTTTGGCTAATTCCTGATCTAATAAAAATAATCCTCGTTCAAGTGTCTTTAAAAACTGCTCTTCTTCAATTTTGAGTGCGTCTTCAACTAGTTTTCGATTATTTTCTAATTCAACTGCTGCGCTTTCCATCACATCAATTAATGGTTTAACTAGTTTATAGAAGAAAATATTTTTTGCTCCTAGCATGTGCCCATGGCGCACTGCGCGTCGAATAATGCGGCGTAATACATAGCCTCGCCCTTCGTTTGAAGGTAAAACACCATCCGAAATTAGGAATGCACAAGAGCGAATATGGTCAGCAATAACGCGTAGCGATTTATTTTCTAAATCTTTAGTCTGAATAATGTTAGCTGCATCATTAATTAATTTCTTAAACAGATCTACTTCATAATTAGAGTTGACGTGTTGTAAAACTGCAGCAATACGTTCTAGTCCCATACCGGTATCCACGGATGGTTTAGGTAAAGGTTCCATTGTACCATCAGGATGGCGATTAAATTGCATAAAGACAATATTCCAAATTTCTATAAATCTGTCACCATCTTCTTCTGCACTACCAGGAGGTCCGCCCCAAATATGATCACCATGATCATAGAAAATTTCGGTACAAGGCCCACAAGGACCGGTATCACCCATTTGCCAGAAGTTATCAGAGGCATGCGGAGCACCTTTATTATCACCGATACGAATTATGCGTTCTTTAGGGATTCCAATTTCTTTTTCCCAAATTGTATATGCTTCGTCATCTGTTTCATAAACGGTGACGGTTAACTTATCTTTAGGTAGGTTAAACCATTCTTTACTGGTTAATAGTTCCCATGCAAAATGTATTGCATCATGTTTAAAGTAGTCACCAAAACTAAAGTTTCCTAACATTTCAAAAAATGTATGGTGACGAGCAGTATAACCAACATTATCTAAATCATTATGTTTACCACCAGCACGGACGCAACGTTGCGATGTTGTTGCTCTAGTGTAAGAACGCTTATCAACACCAAGGAATACATCTTTAAATTGATTCATTCCAGCATTAGTAAATAATAGTGTTGGATCATTGTGTGGAACAAGGGAACTACTTGCGACAACTTCATGTCCTTTGCCACGGAAAAAGTCAAGAAAATTTTGACGAATTTCTGCAGTACTTTTCATTTATGCTTCCATATAAAATGATAGATTTTTAAACATAGTAATATACCCGTTACAACTAAAGTTGAAAAGTAAATCTTCCTAAATAGGGGTGGAGCTAACTAATATTAATTACAAGTAAATTGGGATAAAATAAAAAAGAATTAATGAGCTTTATTTGTAATCGGCTTTATTAAATTATATGTTTGTATTCTAGATATTATAATTATTTAAGTCAACAAATCGTAAGCAGTTTTAATATCATCTTGTGTATAGCCTCTAGCACTTAAAAAATAAATAAGTTTTTGTTTTTTATCGATATTTTTCGGGTTGATTTGTTTTAACTTTTTTAACAATTGTTTATATGCAAGGTTTCCCCAGTTGATATTAGAGGCGTGCAATAGCTGATGGCTTAAGTCAACAGATAAACCGCGTTGTTTAAGTTCCATTGCAATTTTATACTTCCCGTAACCTTTATTGGCACGCATAACAATATAATTTTCAATATAGTGGGCGTCATTTATCCAATTTTGATTAATACAATGTTCAATCACATCTTGTATTTCAGCTTTTAGGTTAGTCAATTGGTCATGAGATTCATCTTCTGTACTTTGTTGCTTTTTTGCAAAAAAGAATATCATTTTTTGGCTTAGTTCATACGAAGAGTAACTGCGCTGTGCAAGTAATTGCACAGCTTTATTTAGAATTGATTTATTGAGTTTTTTTTTCATTATTCAATGTTGTCATTCTCTAATGATATATCGTCTTCAGGTGTTGTAAAATCTACAGGGCTATTTAGTAATAAATCACGTAGTTTTGTTTCGAGTTCTTTTGCGATTTCAGAATGTTCTTGTAAAAACTTAATTGAGTTAGCTTTACCTTGTCCAACTTTTTCGCCGTTGTAGCTATACCATGCACCAGCTTTATCGACTAATTTATGTTTAACCCCTAAGTCAATTAATTCGCCTTCTTTAGAAATACCACAACCATAAAGAATTTGGAATTCTGCTTGTCTAAAAGGTGCTGCAACTTTATTTTTAACCACTTTAACTCGAGTATCACTACCAATAATATCTTCGCCTTCTTTCACAGAACCTGTGCGACGAATATCAAGGCGAACAGAAGCATAGAATTTTAGTGCATTACCGCCAGTTGTTGTTTCTGGGCTACCAAACATAACACCAATTTTCATACGAATTTGGTTAATAAATACAACTAAACAATTTGCATTTTTGATATTCGCAGTTAGTTTACGTAATGCTTGTGACATTAAGCGAGCTTGTAATCCCATATGAGAATCGCCCATTTCACCTTCAATTTCAGCTTTTGGAGTTAATGCTGCAACTGAGTCGACAATAATAACATCAACAGCACCAGAACGAACCAAAGCGTCACAAATTTCTAGAGCTTGCTCTCCTGTATCAGGTTGAGAAACTAATAAGTCGTCAACTTGAACGCCTAATTTAGCCGCATAAATTGGATCGAGTGCATGTTCAGCATCAATAAATGCACAAGTTTTACCTTCTTTTTGAGCTTGTGCTATGACTGATAAGGTAAGTGTTGTTTTACCAGATGATTCTGGTCCAAATATTTCAACAATTCGACCCATTGGTAAACCACCAATACCTAGTGCAATATCAAGCCCTAAAGAACCTGTAGATACTGCATCTACATCTAACGTTTGGGTATCCCCTAAACGCATAATTGAACCTTTACCAAATTGTTTTTCGATTTGACTTAATGCTGCAGAAAGTGCGCGTTGTTTGTTTTCGTTCATATTATAAAATTCCAATGAGTTAGGATTGGTAATATTATACTGTATTGTTATACAGTATCAAGTTTTTTTTATACTCAATAATTATTTAGTTAATTATGGAAATTAAGTCATAAATTTTTATGGATAATTTATTTTATGTAATAATTGAAACTAACAAATGGTGATGAAATACCGATATTCAAGATTAAATTTATTGAATTATTTTTGTTAATTTTATAACTGTGAATTTTTATCAAATCTAAGTTAATAATGATTATTTTAGTATAATGAAAAGAATAAAGCTTTTTATAAAGATTATATTTGATAATAATCAAAACTCACTAATTTAATTTAGTAATACTTTCATAAAAAAATGTCATTTGATATGATTAGCTTTGAAGCTAATATAACCAACTTTTATTCATTAAAATATTTGTTCTTCAAGAGATTATTTAATAATAACTCATTAATTTCATACTTAAATGTTATATTAATCTGAATATATTTATTTAGGTTAAAATATATTTCGAAATAAAGGAAAACAATGACCATTGATAAACAACATTATGCTTTATGCTCACACTGCGATTTGGTCATAGAATTAACTGATATAACAGTAGGGCATAAAGCTGTTTGCCCACGCTGTAATACTACATTAGCTAAAAATAGTAGCAATATGAAGTTTAGAGCTGCTATGTATGCAGCTTGTTCATTAATTATGATTATTGTAGCCTGTGGCTTTGTCTTTATTGATATCCGTATTGTAGGAAATTATATTGGGGTTAGCGTATTAGATATTCCTAAGACCCTTTATTTTGATAAATATAACTATGTTTCAGCGCTTTTTATTTTATTTGTTTTGCTTTTTCCTATAGTTAATTTATTAATTATCGTTCTGCTTTGCTCCAGAATTCAATTAACAAAATATCGCAAACGAGATCTACTTATTGTTTATGAAAAATTTCAACATTGGTGTATGCCAGAAATTTTTCTTGCAGGTGTTTTGGTCAGCTTTGTTAAATTAATGAGTTATGGCAGTATTGGGGTTACTGGTACGTTTTGGGCATTCTGTCTATTTGTATTTTTTTATATAAAATCTTTAGTTATTTTCTCGCCAGAAGTAATTTGGAGCGAAATTCATCGTAATAACTTTGCTGTTAATACATTGAAAGTTGGAAAAACAGGGATTAGCCAAAATCTAAAATTATGCAGTTGTTGTCAGGCTATATTACCCATGAATTATGAAAAATGTCCTCGGTGTAAGCGGAAAAGTAAAATTAGAGATCGTGATAAAATACAATGGACTATAGCTTTGTTGATTACTTCATTAATTCTTTACATTCCTGCTAATTTGTTTGGAATTATGATAACCGTTGTTTTGGGGGCGGCATCAACTTCAAATATCATGGATGGAGTTATTTATATGTGGCAAGCAGGTGATGTACCTGTTGCTTTTGTTATTTTCCTCGCTAGCGTTGTTATACCAATTTTAAAAATTATTTCACTAAGTTGGCTTTGTTATTTTGCATTAGCAGTAAAACGAAAAAATAAAAATAATTGCTTAAAAATGAAAAAATTATATAGTGCAGTTGAATTTATTGGTAAATGGTCAATGATAGATATATTTGTTGTTTCTGTTGTTTGTTCTTTAGTGAGAAATCAGCAAATGATGGGTGTTTATCCTGATATTGGCGTTACATTCTTTGCAACTGTCGTTATTATCACAATGATTGCATCACAAAAATTTGATCCTCGTTTAATTTGGGATCGTCCGCAAAATAGAAAATAGATTAATAGGAACAATATGGCAACATCAAGTAAATTAGCAAAAATAATTAAAATTAGAGCTATTTCAGCAATATGGATTATTCCTATTGTTACTGCAATTGTTGGTTTTTGGGTAATCTACTCTCATTATACCAATAGAGGTACCTCGTTCACATTGCTTGCAAAAGATGCAAGTGGTATTGTTGCTGGCAAAACGGTAATTAAAAACCGCAGCGTAGATGTAGGTATAGTTGATGAAGTGACTTTATCTGATGACTACAAACAAGTGGTAATAAAGGGTCGTATTTATAATGATATGGATCCGCTACTAAAAAATGATTCGATTTTTTGGGTTGTTAAGCCAGAAATTGGTCGCGATGGCGTGACGGGATTAGGCACTATTTTATCTGGTGTTTATATAGAATTAGTTGCCGGAAACGATACTCACAGTTTTCAACATAAACCTTTTGTGCTTTCTGATACACCTCCGTTGTCTGATCCTAGTATCAAAGGAATTCGCCTAAAATTAGAAAGTGAGCAAAATGGTGTGATTCCTCGAGGGGCAGCTATCATGTTTCATGGTTATCGTGTAGGTAATGTGGAGACCTCGGAATTTGATGTTGAATCGCGAAAGATGAAATATCAAATTTTTATTACTAAACCTTATGATGTGTTAGTAACACAAAACGTACGATTTTGGAAAGAAGGAGGTATCAATTTAACTCTTTCATCTCGAGGTGCAAGCCTAGATGTCCCTTCTCTGGATGTATTAATGTCTGGAGGAATTAGTTTTGATTTACCTGAAGGCTCAAAATTAGGTGCACCTGCTGAACAAAATGCAGTTTATACATTATATGAAGATAAAAAATCTATCCAAGATTCACAGTATACTGAATATAAAGAATTTCTTATTATGCTTTCTGATTCTATATCTGGGTTAACAGAGGGAGTACCAGTTGAATATCATGGTATTAGATTAGGAACAGTATCTAAAGTACCATTTTATACCGCTGAAATGTTAGAGAAATCATCAATTTTAAATAAAAGGGTGCCGATATTAATTAGGATAGAGCCTGACCGTTTATCTGAATTAGTTGATGAGAAAATTGATATTGCCACCTTGATAGTGAAAGAACAAAAAAATGGGTTAAGAGCGTCATTAAAAACTTCAAATATGTTCACAGGTGCACTATATATAGATCTTGATTTTTATCCTGATTTAAAAAATAAATATGATCCACAACTAGCAAAGCAGTTTGGTTACGATACAATTGAGGCGACTTCGACAGGGATTGCGCAAATTCAAGCAAAAATTATGCAATTACTTGATAATTTTAATAATTTGCCACTTAACAATACTCTATCACAGTTCAATCAATCATTAGCTTCGAGTGAACGATTAATGAAATCATTAAATCGTATTATGGCAAGTAAAGAGATGCAAAATATACCAAAAGATCTACAAAAAACATTACGTTCATTAAATGAAACAATGAAAGAATTACAACCAGGTTCTGAACTAAATAACCAAACGAAAGAGAGTTTACAAAAAGTGCAACAGATGATGGATGAATTAACGCCATTACTTAATACTCTCAATGATAAGAGCAATGCACTGATTTTTTCTGCCCCAGCGAAGAAAGATCAAGAGCCTAAAGCAAAAGGTAAAAAATGATGAACAAAATATATAAAAAGCTACTTACAGTCATATTTATGCCATTACTTGTTATATTAGTCGGTTGTTCAGCTAACAATCCAAGTAAAAGCTATTTTCAACTAACTAGTAATTTACAGAGCTCAGTATCGCAAAAAATAAAAACCACCAAACATTTTATTTGGATTGAATCGGTAGATGTGGTGAGCTTTTTAAATAAATCAGGTATTGTATTACAAACAGACAATATCAAATATGAAACAGCAACGCATCATTTATGGGTCTCAACGTTATCTCAGCAATTGCAAGAACGATTAACGCAAGATTTAACGGCCATTTTACCAAACTATTTAGTCTCTAGCAGATCAATTACAACACCAACATTGACGGTAAAGTTATTTATTGATGGGTTCCATGGAAGCTATACTGGTGATGCGGTGATTAAAGGACGATGGGTTGTTACTGATAGTAAAAATAATATTGAAAGCAAACCATTTGAACGCCATGTTCCTTTAGCAAGTAATGGATATGATGCTTTAGTTAATGCGCTATCTAAAGGTTGGCAGGATGAAGAACTAGACTTTGCAAACTCAATAAAACTTTAATGTCATAATAATATTCCGCCATAATGTTGGCGGAATATTTGAATTTAAACGGTAATTGATCTTAACGATCGTTTGAACTTACTAAAAACCTTGTCATCAATTTCTATCCATTTGCGAACACTATTGATAAATGCGATTTTATCGGCTTTTAAGAGGTCACCTTTTAAAATCGTTTTTTCTAACAATTGATTGTGATCTAAATAAAATTGCCTCATGGTGCCAGCTAGTAACCCCGATTCTTTTTTAGGGGTAATCCATTGATTATTAATCCGCAATGCGAGGTTACCGTTAACAAATTCAGTTATTTCATTGTGTTGGTTAAAATTAATATATTCTTTTCTTGCAATTAAATCAGGAAAATGCTCCCGATTAGATGTTTTATGATACAAATATACATTTTGGTTATGAACACACTGCTTTGCAAATTCGATTTCATTGATCTTCATTGGCGAGTTAATTATATTCTCGCTAATGGTATATAGCCCATTTTTTTGCAGTAAAATTCTGACTTTATATATATTATCAATATTTTTATTAGTTGCATTTGCTAACTTAATAAGTTGCAACTTAATTGCATTGATATCATAGTTAAAATCAAAATAATCAGCTGATTGAGAAAGTCTGCTTAAATGTTCTTCCAATAAGAAAAATTGTCCTTTTTCAAGCAATAATGATTCAATGATATATTTGGGAAAAGAAGTGGTACGAGTTAAAATTGTGGTTTTAGCTAAAATCTCATTATATTCATCTTGTGAGGTTGAATCCCAAGTAATCCCACCGCCAACACCATAATGCATTTGTTGATTGTGTATGGTTAAAGTGCGAATTGGAATATTGAATATAGCTTTGTTCATATAGGGTTCAATATAACCAATTGTTCCACAGTAAACTCCACGTGGTGAGTTTTCAATATCTGCAATAATTTGCATTGTACTGGTTTTAGGCGCTCCAGTTATTGATCCACAAGGAAATAGTGCTTGAAAAATATGATATAAATTAACATTTTCTTTCAATTCACCTTGAATCATAGAAGTCAATTGCCAAACGGTTGGATATTTTTCGACTGAAAATAATTTAGGAACTGTAACTGATCCTGGTTTTGCAACCCGACTTAAATCATTACGTAATAAATCAACAATCATCATGTTTTCAGCTTGGTTTTTTTCAGAGAATAATAATTCTAATTGTTGTTTATCTTGGTGATTATTTAAACCGCGAGCAGTTGTTCCTTTCATTGGTTTTGTTGTAATAATTTTATTTTCTAACTTAAAAAATAATTCTGGCGAAATTGATAAAATACAATAATCGTCAAACTCAATATAAGCACAATAGTTGGCTTGATTGTTCTTTTGTAGAAAGTGGTAATAATTAATAGGGCTTTCATTAAATGGAGTAGTAAATTGAATCGTATAGTTGGTTTGATAAGTATTGCCTAATTCAATTTGTGATCGAATAAAGTTAATTTTTTGATTATACTCCTCCATTGATGTATCGCTTATCAAATCAAAGGTTGGTGGAGTGTAATCACTTATTTCTACATGTTTTTGCTCAACGATAGAAAATTTATCAAAAATACCAAATATCAATAGTGGCAAATCATGATTCTGTTTTGTTTTATTTTTACTATTGAACCCCATTGCGCTTTCATAAGCAAGATATCCAACCGCATAATAGCCTTGTTGTGTGAATTTTTCGATTGAATCAAATTGTTGTTTGATTGTTGAATAATCATCAGACTTTAAAATGGCGATAGGGTTGCAAAAATATTTATGTTGACCTTCAAAGTCGATATGAATTTTCATTTTAATATTGCTCATGGACAAAATTATCAATCATTTGTAAACCAAATTCGGTTTTAATTGCTTCAGGGTGAAATTGGACTGACTCGATGGGTAACTTTTTGTGACGTAATCCCATAATCAATCCTTGATTGTTTCGAGCTGTTACGATTAATTGAGAGTCTTTAGGTAAAGGATTATCACAAGCAATTAATGAATGATAACGAACAACCGAAAGCGGGCTTTTGATCCCTTTAAATACGCCTTGACCATCGTGCGTTATTTCATCGACTTTTCCATGCATAGGTGTTGGTGCTTTGATGATCTTATAACCATAATATTGAGCAATCGCTTGATGGCCTAAACAAACTCCTAATATTGGGCAAATATGACTAAATTCAGCAATAATTGCAAGTGATATTCCGGCATTGGTAGGGGATCCTGGACCGGGCGAAATGATAATCTTAGAAAAGCTAAGCTCTTTTATTTGTTCAATTGTCATTTCGTCATTTTTAATCACTTTAACTTCTGCGCCAACTTGACACAAATAATCGTGAATATTGAAAGTAAAAGAATCATAATTATCTATTAATAATATCAAAATAGAGTCCATTAATTACATAGCGTATTGTTTTAAAACCATTGGCATTTGTAACAGCCAAATTCCAGTTATACCCAGAGTTATTATACCGTTAATACAGTTAAAAGCAGATACGATTGCTAGTTTGCTATCTTTTTATTTCCTTTTTTATACTGAAACATAGTGTTACCTGAAACTTTTTAACAAAAATCCTCTTTTTCTGTGATAAATACCACAAAGCCATACAACTCTACTTGTATGATAGTATTTTTGTTACTTATTACGTAGCCGAAGCTGGGTTTATCAAAATTTTTCTGCAATAGCTCAACATGAACACCTATCGGCTATTTTGGAGACTACAAAAATAGTATCAAAACAGAATAATGAATGATTTGTTGATTAATCTTCATTAAAGATCTGAATTATTATTTTGAATATTTTTACGTAAATAACCTAAAATACGAAAACTATCTATTTTCCATAATCCCTTATTAAAAATTAATGGATAAGTTGCTCGACTGCTTTTGTTAGGACCAGGATTTTGTTGAATAATTTCAATTTCGTTATCGCTGACTTTGCTAATAATGGCAACATGACCATATCTTGACCAACCAAAAACAATAATATCTTCAACTTGTGGTTTAGTTGGTGAACCATTATGAAATTGTAATAAATTACGTTTAGGATTAAGTTGACCATCAGCAATTGATTCATCGAAGTAATTTTTAGCATGACCATAACTATCTGGCATTTTGTGATTGAAACGTTGATAATAATAACGTTTAATAAATTCAACACATTGGTACTTTTGGCCTAAGTTATAGCCGTCTTTAGTTAGATTACGACCACTAACATTACCAGTACTACCATTATAATAAATATCAACGCCATTGAATTGATCAACAACTTTGCCTATTTTATCTTTATCAACTTGCATATCAGGGTAAACATATGCGTAAAAAACGTAACAACCAAGTATTGACAAAATGACAAAGAATAATGTTTTTCTGTATTTGAATAATATTATATTTTTCATTATTAGAATTTATTTTTCCTATTATGTTTTTATAACTATCTTTTTTATTAAAAATAAAGTAATACCCATCGATAGTGATTGGCTTATTAACGTATTGTAATTAAGTCATGTATTTGGGGATGATGTTGTTTTATAAAAAATTAATTATATTACATTTTACGTAAATAACCTAAAACGCCAAAAACTTCTATTTTCCATCAACGATCGAAGGGTCAAAGAAATCTTTTGCATGTCCATAGCTATTGGGCATTTTGTGATTGAAGCGTTGATAATAATAGCGTTTAATAAATTCAACACATTGATATTTCAGACCTAAGTTATAGCCGTCTTTAGCAATATTTCTTCCACTTACATTATTGATGCTACCATTATAATAGACTTTCACACCATTAAATTCATCAACGACTTTGCCAATTTTCTGTTTATCAATTTCAACATTAGCAAAAGCACATGAATTAAGTGTATAGTAACTTAATACTGATACTAGCCAAAGTAAGAAAAACCTTTTTTTATATTTTAATAACATATTTATTTCCATTGTTTTAATTATTTATTATTGTTTATTTTATTGAAAAATAAAATTTAGTCGATAAGTAAAAAACTTAATAGTTGTAAGATTATTAATGAAACTTACATTTAACTATAGTATTTATTTTTATATAAGCTATTTAACCATGATAAAAAATTTGTTCTGTATTTTCAATCTAAATTAGTATTTCATCATTAAGATAAATATATTTGAATTATAATAAAATGGGGTTGCAAAATGATTAAAAAAGTTAAGATAAATGTTAGCGGTCGCGTGCAAGGTGTAGGATTTCGTTTTTTTACTTATCAGCAAGTCCAAAAACTGGATTTAGTTGGTTATGTTCAAAATTTAGATAATGGAGATGTTGAGATTATAGCCCAAGGTAATAGTTTACAAATAAGCAAATTAATAAAATGGATTGAAAATGGCGGTCCTGCATCTTCACGCATTTCGCGTGTTAATATTTTTGAATTATTACCACAAAACGATTTAACTTCTTTTAATGTTCGATATTAATTTACTAAAAAATAAAGTAAAATAATTAAAATTTTGGTATTCGAAATAATAATTTCTAATTAATGTGAAAAACGTATGTTATGAATAAAAAAAATCTAATCTGTTTTTTACTTCTCATTGTCGTTATCGGTGTTTATTATAATTATCAAAAAGGAGATGAGGTTGTAAATCAACCCACTCTAAATATATCTGATAAGCCGATTTATCAAAGTGATAAAATGTTAACAGATATTTATGACTTATCTGGAGATCTTATTTATAAAATTGAGTCCAGTAATGTAAGGCATTTTGATGACTCAAATAATACTGAATTTGATTTGCCCAATTTTACGTTTTATGAACAGAATCATTCAGCTACATGGCATATTAAAGCAAAAAAAGCGACGTTGACAAAAGATAAACTTCTTTACCTTTATGATGATGTTCAATTAGATAATTTGACACAAGAAGCTCAATTGAAACAAGTAAAAACTGATAATGCCGTGATAGATTTAACTTTACAACTAGTCAAATCAAAAGATCCTGTCATCATTAATGGGGTGGGATTTTATTCAACTGGTATTGGTTTAGCGGGTGATTTACATGCCAAAACGGCTAACATACTTGAAAATGTAAAAACATATTATAATACAGAGGCAAAATAAAACATGAGTTCGCTAAAACAGGTTGTTTTTTCATTAATTTTATTGCTACCAATCTCTTTAAGTAGTTTCGCCAATGAACTTACTTCGCAATCTATAAACTCTAAAGAAGAACATAAAATGTTCGCTGATAATAAACCCATTACGATAGATGCAGATAATCAAAAAATTGATATTGAAAATAATACAATTACATTTATTGGCAATGTTGTTATTGTCCAAGAAGGATTAACTATAAAAGCTGATAAAGTGGTTATCACTGACACACAAGACAAAAATAAGCAAAAAATCACAGCTTATGGTAAGCCTGTGAATTATAAGCAAATTTTTCCAGAAAAAAATAAGATTGTAACGGGTCATTCTTCACAAGTTATTTATGATGTAAAACAAAATAATGTTATCTTACGGGGGCATGCTGAATTATTTCAACAAGATAATCATATTGTTAGTGATCTGATTACATACGATGTCAAAAAACAGCAAATATTAGCCAATCCAGGTAAGAATATGCGAGTAAAAAGCACTATTATCCCAAACCAAGTTAAAGGGATGAACAAATAAAATGTCAATTTTAAAAGCGGAAAATCTGGCCAAAGTATACAAAAAAAGACGAGTTGTTGAAGATGTAAGTTTAACTGTCAACTCAGGCGAAATTGTTGGATTATTAGGCCCCAATGGTGCGGGTAAAACGACTACTTTTTATATGGTTGTTGGTATAGTGACATTAAATGCAGGTAAAATTTACCTTGATGATCATGATATCAGCATTTTACCTTTACATGAGCGAGCTCAAAAAGGTATTGGCTATTTACCACAAGAAGCGTCTATTTTCAGAAAATTGTCTGTTATAGATAACATTATGGCAATTTTAGAAACGCGCAAAGATATTGATAAAAATGAGAAAATCGATCGTGCCGAAGAATTACTCGAGGAGTTCCATATTTCTCATATTCGTGACAGCATAGGACAATCTCTATCAGGTGGAGAAAGACGTCGAGTAGAAATAGCAAGGGCGTTAGCAGCTAATCCTAAATTTATTTTACTTGATGAACCTTTTGCTGGGGTTGATCCAATTTCGGTGATAGATATCAAAAATATTATTAAGCATCTACGTGATCGAGGGTTGGGTGTATTAATAACCGATCATAATGTACGTGAAACGTTAGATGTTTGCGAACGTGCTTACATTGTTAATAAAGGACATTTAATTGCTGAAGGTTCACCAAATGACATCTTAAGTAACGAATATGTAAAACGCGTTTACTTAGGAAACGAGTTCAGATTATGATGAAAACCAGTTTACAACTGAAAGTCTCTCAACAATTATCCATGACGCCACAATTACAATTGGCGATTAAATTACTACAGTTGTCAACTTTAGAACTCCAACAAGAAATACAAACTGCGCTTGAAAACAATCCATTGCTTGAAGTTGATGATCAATATGACGAAGTGAACGTTAAACAAAACGATGAAACAGAAAATATTGATACGCGTGAGGCTTTAGATAGCAAAGAGATTCCCGATGATATTCCATTGGATGCATCTTTAGATGATATTTATAGTGCAGGAACTCCATCTGGAACTAACTCAGATTACCGTAATGATGAATTGCCTATCTATCAAGGTGAAACTCACGAAACATTACATGATTATCTGGAATGGCAACTTGAACTAACACCCTTTAGCGATACAGATAGGGCGATAGCGGTATCTATTATTGAAGCTATAGATGAGAGAGGCTATTTAACAGTTTCAACAGAAGAAATACTTGAAGAACAAGGTAATGATGAAATTGAAATTGCCGAAGTTGAAGCAGTATTGAAACGAATATGGAATTTTGATCCTATCGGTGTTGGTGCCAGATCGTTGCAAGAGTGTTTGTCTATTCAAATTCAACATTTAGATACTCCACCGTTAGTTAAACAAATTATCGATAATTATTTAGAATTATTAGCCATACGCGATTATAGAAACTTAAAAAAAGTGTTAAATACAACAGATGAACAATTAAAAGAGGCTGTTGACTTTATACAACGTTTACAACCTTATCCTGGCTATTTGGTTAATACTGCTTCTCCAGACTATGTCATACCTGATGTCATGGTAAAAAAAGTACAAGGAAAATGGGTTGTGTATCTAAATAGCGATACTGTGCCAGCTTTACGTATTAACCTGCAATACGCCGATATGGTAAAATTAGCTAATGAAAGTGATGGGCAATATATTAAATCTCATCTGCAAGAAGCTAATTGGTTTATTAAAAGCATCGAAAACCGTAACGAAACCTTATTAAAAGTCAGCCAATTTATTGTTGAGCATCAGCAAGCCTTTTTTGAACACGGTGCTGAATACATGAAACCAATGATTTTGTCTGATGTTGCAACGGCAATTGATATGCATGAATCGACCATTTCTCGTGTAACAACTCAAAAATATCTGCATTGTCCAAGCGGAATTTATGAACTTAAATTCTTTTTCTCAAGTCATGTTAATAATGATTCAGGTGGTGAGGTTTCATCTACAGCTATCCAAGCATTAATGAAAAAATATATATCGGCAGAAAATAGTAAAAAGCCATTAAGTGATAGTAAATTAGTTTCGATTCTTGAAGAACAAGGTATTATTATTGCACGTCGCACCGTAGCAAAATACCGTGAAGCCTTATCAATTCCACCATCAAGTCAACGAAAACAGCTTTAAAGTTGAATTTAAATTTTTGGATATAATCGCTTATTTTAATCATGGGCGCAATCAGCGCCCTTTAATAAAATTAAGCTAAAAATGAAGGGATTTTATGTTCAAAGTCGCTAATCGCTTCTTCATGTTGTAAGGTTAAGGCAATATTATCTAACCCATTTAACAAGCAATGACGTTTAAATGCATCGATTTTAAATGAATATTGCTTGTCGCCGGCAATGACCACTTCATTAACTAAATCGATGGTGAATTCAATGCCTTCATTAGCTTCGACAATTTTAAATAGCTCATCGATATCTTCTTCGGATAAATTAACTAATAATAATTGATTGTTAAATGAGTTATTGTAAAAAATATCGGCAAAACTTGAACCAATAATAGTTTTAAATCCATAATCAGCAAGTGCCCATGGAGCATGTTCACGAGAAGAACCACAACCAAAATTTTCACGTGTTAATAAAATGCTGGCACCTTTATAGCGGGGTTTATTCAAGACAAATTCAGGGTTAGGCTGCTTGCCAGCATCATCTAAAAAGCGCCATTCATGAAAGGCATGTTTACCAAATCCAGTGCGTGTTACTTTCTGTAAAAACTGTTTTGGAATGATTGCATCTGTATCAACATTAGCCGCATCCAAAGGAACGACTAGCCCAGTATGTTTTGTAAATTTTGCCATGACAAGTTTCTCCTTAAAATGGTTTGCGAATATCTGTAAAATGACCAGTAATAGCTGCGGCTGCTGCCATAGCAGGACTAACTAAATGTGTTCTAGCATCGCGTCCTTGGCGACCTTCAAAATTACGGTTGCTGGTTGATGCACAGCGATCTCCTGGTGCTAACTTATCATCGTTCATTGCAAGACACATAGAGCAACCTGGTAAGCGCCATTCAAATCCTGCATCAGTAAAAATCTTATCTAATCCTTCGGCTTCAGCTTGTTCTTTCACTGGTCCTGAACCGGGTACAACTAATGCTTGTACACCATCAGCCACTTTGCGGCCTTTAGCAATTTGCGCAGCAACTCTTAAATCTTCTATACGTGAGTTTGTACAAGAACCAATAAATACTTTATTGATCTTAATATCAGTCATTTTGGTACCAGCGGTTAAGCCCATATAAGCTAATGCACGCTCAGCAGAGTGTTTTTCAATAGGATCAGCAAAATTATTAGGATTCGGTATTGTTGCATCAATTGAAGTTACTTGACCAGGGTTCGTTCCCCAAGTGACTTGTGGTGCGATATCTTTTCCTTCTAACGTCACAACTGTATCAAAATGTGCACCTTCGTCGGTTTTTAGTGTTTTCCAATAAGCCACCGCTTTGTCGAAGTCTTCACCTTTTGGTGAAAATTGGCGATCTTTTAAGTACTCAAAAGTGACTTCATCTGGTGCAATTATGCCAGCTTTAGCTCCCATTTCAATTGCCATATTACACAACGTCATGCGTCCTTCCATTGATAATGATTTAATCGCATCACCACAAAACTCAACTACATGACCTGTACCGCCAGCACTGGTTGTTTTGCCAATGATAGCTAAAATAATATCCTTCGCGGTAATGCCATCAGCAACATGTCCTTTAACTTCAATTTTCATAGTTTTAGCTCGACCTTGCTTTAAGGTTTGAGTTGCTAACACATGCTCAACTTCGGAAGTACCAATACCAAAAGCTAATGCACCAAATGCGCCATGTGTTGCAGTGTGCGAATCACCACACACAATAGTCATACCCGGTAAAGTCATACCTTGCTCAGGACCGACTACATGGACAATACCTCGTAATGGACTTTGTAAATCATATAATGAGACTCCAAACTCTTTGGCATTTTTTGCCAGTTCGGTTAATTGAATGCGAGCCATTTCGCTACAGGCACTTAAATCATTACTTTTGGTTGAAGTATTATGATCCATAGTTGCAAAAGTCTTATTGGGCTGGCGAACTTTACGATTCATTGCACGTAAGCCATCAAAGGCCTGTGGAGAGGTGACTTCATGAACTAAATGACGATCGATATATAAAATAGGCGTTTCATTTGGAGCCTCATAAACGACATGCGCATCATATAATTTCTGATACAGTGTTTTTGACATTGCAGATTCCTTATTATTTTTTACAACTGGTATTAGTTTTAATCTTTGACATTATTTATTAATACTATAATTAATTGAATTAAAAAGGATACAAGGAGCAGTTTATTCTGCATACTTGAATATCCTTTTACTACACATCTAATACGACTAATTCAATTAAATAAGCTTACAAATAATGTCTCCCATTTCATCAGTTGAAACGGCTTGTTCTTTTTGTGCAAGATCGATAGTACGATAGCCTTGTTCTAATGCTTTATTTACTGCTGTTTCGATAGATGAGGCAATATCATCACGTTTAAAGCTATAACGGACTAACAAGGCTAATGACAAAATTTGTGCAGCAGGATTAGCAATATTTTTGCCAGCAATGTCCGGTGCGCTACCGCCAGCAGGTTCATATAAGCCAAAGCCTTGTTCATTAAGACTAGCAGAAGGTAACATCCCCATTGAACCAGTTATCATGGCACATTCATCGGATAATATATCCCCAAATAAATTTGAGCATAAAATAACATCGAATTGAGACGGATCTTTAACAAGTTGCATTGTGGCATTATCGATATACATATGCTCAAGTTCGATATCAGGATAGTTTTTAGCTACTTCATTAACCACCTTACGCCACAAAATTGAGGTTTGTAAAACGTTGGCTTTATCAATTGAAGTTACTTTTTTGCGACGTAACCGTGCAGCTTCAAACCCCATTTTTGCAATACGTTCTATCTCAAAACGATGATAAACTTCAGTATCAAATGCTTTTTCTTGAGCACCACTACCTTCACGTCCTTTAGGTAATCCAAAATAAATACCGCCAGTTAATTCGCGCATACATAAAATATCAAATCCACGCTCAGCAATATCGGTGCGTAATGGGCAAAGATCTTCTAAGCCTTGATATAAACGAGCAGGGCGCATATTAGCAAATAATTTGAAGTGTTTACGTAGTGGCAATAACGCACCACGTTCAGGTTGCTTTTCAGGTGGTAAATTAGACCATTTAGGACCACCCACTGAACCAAATAAAATAGCGTCAGCTTTTTCACAGCCTTCAAGTGTTTCATTAGGTAATGGGCAACCATGAATATCAATTGCTGCACCACCCACATCATATTCACTAGTAGTAATAGAAAGTTGATATTTTTGGCGGATAACATCTAATACTTTATAGGCTTGTCTCATTACTTCAGGGCCAATACCGTCGCCGGGAAGTACTGCAATATGGTAGTTTTGTGACATTTTTTATTCCTTTACAATCTAAATTAATTTTCATGTTTTGCTGTTAAACGGCAAAACAAATTATTTTTTAGTCATGATGTAATTTTTGTTTTTCTTGTGCAACTTGATTTGCTCTATACACATTATTCAATACATTAATTAAAGCTAAAGCCGATGAGTGAACAATATCAGTTGCAAGCCCCACACCATGGAACTTACGACCTTTATATTCGGCAACAATATCAACTTGTCCTAAAGCATTTTCACCTTGTCCTTTAGAAGCTAATTGATATTTTACAATCGAAATAGGTTCGCCAGTAATACGGTTGATAGCTTGATAAACAGCATCAACAGGACCGTTACCCGTTGCAGCATCAGAATACTTTTTATCACCAATTAACAAGCTAACCGAAGCGGTTGAAACAACCGTCGAACCTGATTGAACATTAAAATAATCTAAAACATAATGTTCTTTTTCATCTTTTAATTGATTGATAAATATTAATGCCTCTAAATCATAATCAAATACCTGGCCTTTTTTATCAGCTAATTCTAAAAATGCCTCATAGACTTGATCTAAGTTATAATCTTTATCGTGATATCCAAGTTCCTCTAAACGATGTTTAACGGCGGCTCGTCCTGAGCGAGAGGTTAAATTTAATTGGATTTGATTTAATCCGATTGATTCAGGGGTCATAATTTCGTAAGTTTCACGATTTTTTAAAACCCCATCTTGATGAATTCCTGAGGAGTGGGCAAAAGCGTTACTACCAATAATTGCTTTATTACCTGGAATTGGCATGTTAGTAATTTGGCTAACAATTTGGCTGGTACGGTAAATCTCTTGGTGATTAATATTTGTGTGAACATTCAATATATTTTGACGAACTTTAATCGCCATAATAACTTCTTCAAGTGCGGTATTACCCGCACGTTCGCCTAAACCATTCATTGCCCCTTCAATTTGCCGAGCACCTTCTTGAACCGCGCTAATCGAGTTAGCCACTGACATGCCCAAGTCATCATGACAATGAACAGAGATAATCGCTTGATCAATGTTCGGGACACGTTCAAATAGGGTACGAATAATGCCACCAAATTGATAAGGGACAGTATAACCGACAGTATCCGGAATATTGATCGTTCTTGCCCCTGCTTTAATTGCTGCTTCAACGATACGACATAAGTTATCAATTGGGGTACGGCCTGCATCTTCACAAGAAAACTCCACATCATTAGTATAATTACGTGCACGTTTAATACAGTGCACAGCTCTTTCAATGACATCATCAAATGTCATTTTTAATTTATCCTTAACATGTAAGGTTGATGTTGCCATAAAAGTATGAATTCGAAACTGATCTGCAACTTTTAATGCCTCGGCAGCAACATCAATATCTTTATCAACACAACGAGACAATGCACAAACACAGCTATCTTTAATGGTCTTAGCAATCGTTTGAACTGATTCAAAATCACCGGGAGATGAAACAGGAAAGCCAACTTCCATCACATCGACCCGCATTCGCTCCAAAGCAAGCGCTATTTGTAACTTTTCTTTAACGCTCAAACTTGCTTGTAATGCTTGTTCACCATCGCGTAACGTTGTATCAAAAATAATGACTTGATCGTTCATTGTTTTTCCTTTTATATATTTTAGCGCTATCTCGGTATTTCAAGTTAAAAAAACAAAAAACCCGCACTTTAGCGCGGGTTCTTGTTAATTTGTTGAGTTGTTTATTTAACTACTTCTTTTTACTCCACACACAAGCTATCCGCACAAATTGATGCGAGGAGGAGGCTGAGGTCGAGTGATAAATAGTTAACAAACATAAAAATCTCTATTTGAATTGTAATTAATACTGTCTAAAACTGATGTTATTTTTACCAAATGATATTAGTGGTGTCAATGATTATTTGTAACCAATCTTAATATGTTCTATTTTTATTAAAATAAAGTACTCAATACTAATTAAGGATTGCTTTACTATTTGACAAATCTATTAAAATAATAAGTTGAGACATAATAAAACCGAATTATAATGGTGAAAAGAATAACTCGCGAGGGCATAATAATGAACATAGTTGATATTTCTCAAAAACGCTACACTACCAAACATTATGATCCAACAAAAAAAATTCCTGCCGATAAGATTGAACAGTTATTAACGGTTTTAAGAAACAGCCCATCATCAGTTAACTCACAACCATGGCATTTTTATGTTATTGATAACGACGAGGCAAAAAATAAAATTTTACCGGCTATACTTGAATTTAATCAACCAAGAGTGACTGGCGCCTCGCACACTATTGTCTTTTGTATTAAAACACCATTAGACGAAGCCCATTTAGTTAATCTTCTCAATCAAGAAGATAAAGACGGTAGATATCCTTCAGCCGATCTTAAACAAGCACAAGATCAAGGTCGTCGGCACTTTGTAAAGCTCAATAGTGCAACCATTGAATCGCAACAATGTTGGGAAAGTAAACAAGCTTATCTAGCATTGGGGCAACTGCTTTTTGCAGCAGCAACAATTGGTATCGATTCAACGGCCATTGAAGGATATGACGCCCAAAAAATGGACGAGATTTTAGACCTCAAAAGCAAAGGGCTTAAAAGTATTATTGTAGCCACATTAGGCTATCGAGCCGAAAATGACGGCAATGCGCATCGACCAAAATCACGCTTACCGAAAGAGCAAATTTTTACGTTTTTATAAAATAACTTGAAATGTCCTCCGTCTGAATTGAGCTAAATGCGGAGGATATTTTTTTGATTTATTTCAGTTAATTATTCTATCTAGTTTGTAGATCATTTGGGTTATAACTATATTTGTGTTAGAACAATAAAATCGTAAAGTCCTGCTAGGCTGTTAAAAAGAGAATAATCTAACACTTCTGTTCGATAAGTCTGGTTAAATCGTTCAAAATTGCTAAATTGAACGTTATTACCAATATTAAATATTTCCACAAAAGTTAAAACTTTAGAAACATAGCACCATATTTTAATTAAAAAATTACTATTACCTTAAAGTTGAATTGTTTCCATCTTCACATTTCTTTACAAAAAAAATCTCACAAAAACTAGCCAACTATTTTTTTAGCGACTATAATTTGATCGCTTTAGGAAATTAAGCTTATTAAATAAGTGAATAGTTATGAAAATCGAAATAAAACAAAATATTACTTGAAAGATGGAACATAATGCATAAACCTGTGTCTTAAATTTATCAAATAACGCCCTTAGGCAATTTTTCACACTTTCCTCGTTTATATCCTCAAAGTTATCGCTTAAATTATTATCGAAATTGTCCCGAAAAATCTTGTTGGTATTGGGACTGTTATTATTGCTGTATTCATGGAGTTTAGGGGCATTAACTAGTAAAAATGGTCGCGTAAATAATCATCGTAGTGATGCCATAATATTACCGCCGTTCGAAAACCCGTGTCTAAAATATGGTACAGACGGAGATGTAGGTTCAGTTGATTTATGGATATGGATTGATCCTCGCCAAAAAAGTGGACAAAAGTTGCCTCTATGGTATAAACAAAAATCATAGGAGACAAATATCATGGTCAAAAAATTTAATATCGAATTCAAACAACAATCAGTGGATTATGCGTTATCTAATGCACACCTTTCTATCAGCGAACTTGCCAATCATCTAGGTGTGGGTAAATCAACCCTAGATAAATGGATTAGGCAACTTTCCCCGAATAAAACCAGCCGTCGAGAGTTAACCGCTGAGCAACAGCGGATTATGGCGTTAGAAAAAGAGATTAAAGAACTGAAAATGGCTAATGATATACTAAAAAAGGCGCATGTGTACTTCATCAACAATCCAAGTCGATGAAGTACGCTTATATGAAAAATCATTTAACCTGCTATCCCGTTACTAGGATATGCTCATTACTTGGTGTCAGTTCATCGGGTTATTATGCTTGGTTAAAAAGAGCAAACAAATCAGTTAAACTCAGCGAGTATATCCAAAAGCAGTATTGGCAACATAAAGCCCGTTTGGGTGCGCCAAGCCTGCTTCATGATGCAAGAGAAGCAGGCTATCAAGTTTCATAAAGGACAATTAGCCGTGTTTTGCAACAATTGGGATTACGGAGTAAAGCAGCACGTAAATTCAAGCATAAAACAGACAAGGCTCATCACAATATTGCGCCCAACACGTTAGATAGGCAATTTAATCCTGATAAGCCTAATAAAACATGGGTAACCGATATTACTTATATTAAAACGGGTGAAGGTTGGTTATATTTGTCGGTGATTATCGATTTATATGGACGAAAAGTGATTGCTAGGCAAACCAGTCGCTACATAGAC
>NZ_LZHC01000008.1:0-3542 GCF_001690535.1 Gilliamella sp. Bif1-4
GTCTATGTAGCGACTGGTTTGCCTAGCAATCACTTTTCGTCCATATAAATCGATAATCACCGACAAATATAACCAACCTTCACCCGTTTTAATATAAGTAATATCGGTTACCCATGTTTTATTAGGCTTATCAGGATTAAATTGCCTATCTAACGTGTTGGGCGCAATATTGTGATGAGCCTTGTCTGTTTTATGCTTGAATTTACGTGCTGCTTTACTCCGTAATCCCAATTGTTGCAAAACACGGCTAATTGTCCTTTCTGAAACTTGATAGCCTGCTTCTCTTGCATCATGAAGCAGGCTTGGCGCACCCAAACGGGCTTTATGTTGCCAATACTGCTTTTGGATATACTCGCTGAGTTTAACTGATTTGTTTGCTCTTTTTAACCAAGCATAATAACCCGATGAACTGACACCAAGTAATGAGCATATCCTAGTAACGGGATAGCAGGTTAAATGATTTTTCATATAAGCGTACTTCATCGACTTGGATTGTTGATGAAGTACACATGCGCCTTTTTTAGTATATCATTAGCCATTTTCAGTTCTTTAATCTCTTTTTCTAACGCCATAATCCGCTGTTGCTCAGCGGTTAACTCTCGACGGCTGGTTTTATTCGGGGAAAGTTGCCTAATCCATTTATCTAGGGTTGATTTACCCACACCTAGATGATTGGCAAGTTCGCTGATAGAAAGGTGTGCATTAGATAACGCATAATCCACTGATTGTTGTTTGAATTCGATATTAAATTTTTTGACCATGATATTTGTCTCCTATGATTTTTGTTTATACCATAGAGGCAACTTTTGTCCACTTTTTTGGCGAGGATCAGGTCTTACAGCAGCAGAATCAAAAGCATTTTTAGAAAGTCTAAATTTGGAACAGAGACGACTAATTGAAATTGCATTAGTCGATCCAATGGGAGATGGGTTCCTTGAAGATGCAGTACTAAAAACTTATGAACGTTATTATAATGATTACCTAAAAGAGAAAGATAGTAATAAAGATAATAATACGTTAACAGGTACCGGAAGTAGTTCAGCAGGCGGGGCTCCGGGATTACCGCCTGATGATGACGATGATAAATCTCCAAAAGAATCATCTCGTAATAGCGATAAAAAAGGTGTTGGAGGTAATGGAGCTTCGTCTGAACTACCTAATTTGGATGGTAAATCACCAGAACAAGCAAGAAAAATTTTAGAAAAGTATGGATTTGAAGAAAAATCAATTAGTCCTGCAGGTTATCAAAGGTTTGTTGCTAAAGATGGATCTGAGATTACAATTAATTGGAACAGCGGTCGAATAGTCAGGACAACAGCTCCAAAATATGGAACAAATGGCGCTAGAATCAATAAAGGGCAACGGTTGGATGCAAATGGTAGGGAGATCCCAAGGGATGTACTTCATAATCAACATCCAACTGAGACGCTCAATATTAAATAAGGAGTATAATCTATGTTAGATTTAACTAAATTATCAATTAGTTGGATAGATGAACTAAATATCGCTAATAATCAAGTAAAAATTAAAGCTATTGCTTTAGATAAAATTATACAAATTGAGTGTATTATTATTATTTTTATGTCAGTGTCCAATCAAGATGAAGACATAGGTGATAATGGAAATGTATATGAAATTAACCATGATTATCGCACACTCAATTCAAATGAATTGAATTATTTTGGGTTATGTGATAATTATTCAGAAAATGATTTTTTTAATGTTATCAATGTTTGGGGAGATTATAATATTCGAATAGTATGTAGGGAAATTAAAGTTATTGAATTAGGTATCTATCCTGAAATATAGTAGCTCAAACTCAACCCCCCAACCCGATAATCCTAGCTTATGTTAGAGTATTCGTTATTAAAAAGTGGCAGTTAATACTGCCACTAAATTCTATAATTAATTTTTTTAATTGCCAATTTTTGCTTAGTATGCACTTTAGCCATTATTATTTTTATGCACCATTGTAGTAAATAAAGCCTACTTGTTGCATTGCGCATTGGCCATATCTCCCTCTATTCAAAAAACACATTAACTTACTATTTTCACTTACAAAAAATTAGTCAGTAAAGCTATTGATTTTATTTGAGTTTTTGTTGTTTTTATTCTAGCCGTGGCGGTGATAGCCTCAGAAGCGAAAGACAAGAGCCAAAACCGCCTTGACACAGGCACAATCAGCTTTAGTGATATCGAAAACAAAGCGGACTACCAAGTCAGTAGCAGCAGTGCAGGGGTAAGCTCTAGCGGCATGCCATCGATGCCAACCAGTCGCAATAAAAACGAAAGCGAGCATTCGACGACGCATTCAGCGGTATCGGAAGGGACGATAATTATCCGCAACAAAGACGACCAAAAACAAGATATCAACGAACTAAGCCGAGATACTGAGCAGGCGAATAACGAGCTCAAACACATCTTTAACAAACAAAAAGAGCAAGACATCATCGACCAAACGCAGTTAGTGAGTGAAATTGGTGGTGAAACGTTAACGATGCTTAATCATATAGACCGGATAAGAGCCGAATCCAAGGCAAAAGAAGCGGTTGAAAAGGAAAAAGAGAAAGGTAAAAACAAGGGACTAACAGAAGAAGAGCAACAAAAAATCTACGAAGACGCCTACAAAGAATCGATGAACGAAGGCATGTCAGCGATGGGCAGTGATACCCGTCAAGGCATTGACATGGCGGTTAGTATCATCAACGGCTTGATCCTCGCCAAAAAAGTGGACAAAAGTTGCCTCTATGGTATAAACAAAAATCATAGGAGACAAATATCATGGTCAAAAAATTTAATATCGAATTCAAACAACAATCAGTGGATTATGCGTTATCTAATGCACACCTTTCTATCAGCGAACTTGCCAATCATCTAGGTGTGGGTAAATCAACCCTAGATAAATGGATTAGGCAACTTTCCCCGAATAAAACCAGCCGTCGAGAGTTAACCGCTGAGCAACAGCGGATTATGGCGTTAGAAAAAGAGATTAAAGAACTGAAAATGGCTAATGATATACTAAAAAAGGCGCATGTGTACTTCATCAACAATCCAAGTCGATGAAGTACGCTTATATGAAAAATCATTTAACCTGCTATCCCGTTACTAGGATATGCTCATTACTTGGTGTCAGTTCATCGGGTTATTATGCTTGGTTAAAAAGAGCAAACAAATCAGTTAAACTCAGCGAGTATATCCAAAAGCAGTATTGGCAACATAAAGCCCGTTTGGGTGCGCCAAGCCTGCTTCATGATGCAAGAGAAGCAGGCTATCAAGTTTCAGAAAGGACAATTAGCCGTGTTTTGCAACAATTGGGATTACGGAGTAAAGCAGCACGTAAATTCAAGCATAAAACAGACAAGGCTCATCACAATATTGCGCCCAACACGTTAGATAGGCAATTTAATCCTGATAAGCCTAATAAAACATGGGTAACCGATATTACTTATATTAAAACGGGTGAAGGTTGGTTATATTTGTCGGTGATTATCGATTTATATGGACGAAAAGTGATTGCTAGGCAAACCAGTCGCTACATAGAC
>NZ_LZHC01000009.1:0-49895 GCF_001690535.1 Gilliamella sp. Bif1-4
TATTATAATCGGATACGCCGTCATTCAGCCAATGGCTGGGTATCACCTGAACAATATGAACAACAATATTACCAAAACGAAAAAATGATAGAGGCGGGCACTGTCTAATATTTTGGCGAGGATCAATATAATTATGCGGAGGAAATAGCGGGACAGCCATTAACCAAAATTAGAGATGGTATTTATACAGCAAGATTAAAAGATGGTACTAATATTACATTAAGAAATGTGTCTCATTCTGATACAGGAGCACGTTGGACTATTGATATAAGAAATAACCCTACTTTAACAAATTTATACAGAGGTTTAAGAAAAAGTGCAGAAATTAAATTTAAGTAAAAACATGATAAACGAAAATGATTATCAAGAAATTGTTAATTGGTCAGAACTAAGAGCTTTTAATGGGCTATGGGCATATATTGCCCCTGACATGTTCCCTTCTCTAAAATCTAATGAAGAAAAATTTCCATTTCAAGAAAGAAAAGAATTATTTTTTTATTTTGTAAAAAGGTTACTAAAAGAGGGGCGACTTAAATTAGCAAAAAATGGTCGGCTTTTAGAAGGTTCAATAGAAGATCAAATAAAATTGTTTTATGAAGCTTTTCCGAAAACAGAAGATGAAATGTTTGATAAGCAAAAATTAATGGATAATTATTGGTTTTTTGATGATTCTTGTCCAGCAGAAGCGGTGTGGGTTAATGAAGATGGTTCTTTAGAATGGACTTAACTTGCTAACTTATTTACCTATCCTAAATTGTCGTAGCTCAAACTTAACCCGACAATTCTAACACTATCTTATTTTGTGTGTTCGTTATTAAAAAGTGACAGTTAATTCTGTCACTAAATTTTATATAATTGCTTATTTTGGCTTAGCATCGTTTTTTAGCTATTATTGTTTTCATACACCATGCTAATAAATCCCGTTTACTGTATTTCTCATAGTGCCATATCTCTTTCTATTCAAAACATAAAAAACATATTAACTCACTATTTTTACTTGCAAAAAATCGGTCAGGAAAGACATTGATTTTATTGAAGTTTTTCTTAGTGTTTTTTTGTAATGGCAAAGGTGGTTTTGGTATTACTGTCGGCAGCAACAAAAAATCTACGAAGACGCCTACAAAAAGGCGATGAACGAAGGCATGTCAGCGATGGGCAGTGACACCCGTCAAGGCATTGACATGGCGGTTAGTATCATCAACGGCTTAATCAGTGGCGACATGGCAGGGGCAGCCGCAGGGGCACTCGCGCCAAAAATTGCTACAATTATCAAACAACAGACCGAAGGAAGCACCCTCGCCAACACCGTCAGCCATGCCATACTCGGTGCGGTGGTAGCCGAACTGCAAGGCAACTCTGCACTAGTGGGTGGCTTGGGTGCTGCTGCAAGTGAACGTGGTGCTGAAGTGATTGCAGGCATCCTTTACCCCGATAAAGACATCAAAAACCTAAGCCAAGAAGAAAGACAACAAATCAGCGCTCTAACCCAACTCGCCACAGGCCTTGCAATAGCCGCTACCGGTGGTGATATCCAAGATATCAATACAGGGGTTGCTGCGGGGAAAAATGCGGTTGAGAATAATTATTTAAACTCTCAAGATCATCAAAAGAAGGTTGGTTTAGAATATAGAGAAGAAGAAGGTTTATTAACTGATGAAGAAAAACAACAGTTAATGGAACTTCGAATTAAAGATAAAAGCGCCTCAGAAGCGTTATTAGAAGCTTGTGTTGATGTAAATAGTGAAGCATGTCGTTCTGAACGTAAAAAGGCTTATGAAGCGTTAGGAACATACATAAATTATTATTATAACAAATTAGAAGAACAAAATGGTTATCAACAAATAAAACATTTATTAGATGGTACCTCAAACTCACCAGAAGCAAATCAATTACGTGCTATTTATGAAGGTTATGTACAAAGTTATAAGAGTTTTGGCTATAATGACGAAGAAGCTAGACAAATGGCAGGTAGAACTATTGGCACAATGATGATAGCCAATGGTATTACAGGGACTATAACCCTTCCCAAAATAAACAAAATTTTTGGGAGTGGCAAGTTATTAGCAGGAAAAGAACCAACACTCCCTAACGGTTATACTTCACAAGGAACTAATGTTGTCGGACCGAAAGGCGGCGTTTATACCCATACAGGAAAATTTGATGCCGCAGGTAACCCAATATATACTAATAACGGTGCTTATTATACTTTTGAAAATGGTGCAAAAACGAAGGTGCCATCGCCGAATACAAGTACAAATTCCCAAGTTCAACAAAATTACCAACAAGGGAAAAAACATGAAAATGATGTATATAATAAAATAAAAAATAATCCTGAATTAACGGATCCTGCTAGAGAAGTCACTGTTGAAACCGCAAATGGAACAAAAATTAGAATAGATGTTATAAGTAGAGATAAAGAAGGCAAAATAGTATGCTTTGAATGTAAAAGCTCAGATACTGCACCATTAACACCTAATCAAAAAGTTGGCTTCCCTGATTTGGAAAAAAATGGAGGAACAATTATTGGTGATGGTAAACCTGGATTTGAAGGAGGAACTAAAATACCTCCAACAAAAGTAGATGTAGTTAGACCCAAACCTAATGGAGATTAATAAATTTTATGACTATTGAAGATAAAAATAAGATTGATATGATAACAATGACAAAGGAAGGCATATATCCTCAAAAAGTGATATTGATTATAACTGATCACTTGAATTGGGAATCAGATATCAGTGAACATCTATTTAAATTACAAGAAAAAATAAATACTTATATCAATGTTATTGAAAGTAAAAAAATATATAAGTATTTTCCAGATGCTAAAGGAAGAGATAATTTTTTGATAAAAATATATTTTAAGTACCAAATACCAGATGAATGTATATGTTTTTTGGAAAAAGTTAATGAAGTTATACAATCAATTAATACATCAATAGAATATGAAATAGGTTAATTCATCCACTAAATTTTACTGTTAATTAATACGTTCTTTTCTTATAGTTAAAGTGTAGTAGCTCAAATTTAACCCGACAATTCTAACACTATCTTACTTAGTGTGTTTAGAATCGGTAGAGCTAGTTAAAGACATCGCTCAACAAGCCAAAGGAGTAGTAAACAAATATGACCGCATTCAAGCGCAAAAAGAGGTAGATAAAAACAAGGAAGCGTTATCGAAAAAAGAAGCGGAAAAAGCCTATAATCAATTAACCGATACAGAAAAAGCTCAGATTGATTTTAATCAATATTACCAGATAATAAAGACTACTGGTACTCAGCGGCGGTAGACAGCCAATTACAAGCCAACCAAGCGACCAAAAACCTAGGCACCATGGGGGGAGATGTCAGCAAAGGGATTGACACAGCGACATCAATTATCACAGGCATTATTACCGGTGACATTACTGGAGGCCTTGCGGGGGCCAGTGCGCCATGGATAGCCGAGCAGATAAAACTGCACACAGGGCATATGGATAAAGACGGCAACTGGGTGAGTGATAACGAAACAGCAAGATTAGTATCGCATGCTATACTGGGTGCGGTGGTAGCGGAATTACAAGGCAACTCAGGCCTAGCAGGGGGAGCTGGTGCCGTAGGTGGCGAGCTAGCGGCAAAAGTTATCTTAGATAACCTCTATGGTGGAAAAGACATCAAAGACCTCACTGAAGCTGAAAAACAAAACATCAGCGCATTAACCCAATTAGTGATGGGACTATCAACTGCAGTAAGTGGCGGCGATGCAGGAGACATCAGCACCTCGATAGCTGCGAGTAAGAATGCGGTTGAGAATAATTATTTTGGTCAAGCGATTGTAAATGCTGCTAAATCACAATGTGACGGAAATAAAGATTGTGAAGATAAAATCATCAAGGAAGGAATAGATAGTTATAATGAAACTATAATAGAATATGGTACACCACAGGTTATTGCGATCGGTGCAGTTATTGCTGCACCAATAGCAGAGCCAGCAGTTGTTGCTTGTTCAGCCAATCCAGTATTATGCGCAAACCAAGTTGCGGCATGGTTAATTGAAACTGTTGGATTTGAAGGTAACCCAGCGATGGGATTGGGAATGACAGCAGGTGTATACGTTAATTCTTTGAGTAAAGCGGAATTAAACGAACTTGCTGCTATAATGACATTAGAAAAAAATAAGTTAATAAAAAATTCATCCCCTTTAATAGATGAACTAAAGGTTACTCTTAGTGAAGACAGTGCTCATAAACTTGTTTACGATAAAGCTACTAATAGCATAATTAAGCAAGCTAAAGCTGGAAAGGGGATTTCCAATATATCTACTTTGAATCCTAGTGAAATTAGATTCTCACAAAATACGGTTTCTTATAATAAAGTAGAACGAGGGACTGATATGAAATATACTTATGACGATCTTGTTACAAGCATGAAAACTAATGGTTGGAAAGGTGAACCTGTTAATGTAATTAAAATGCCTGACGGAAAATACACTAGTATGGATAATACTAGAATAGCAGCCGCTAGAGAAGCTGGTATAGATATTAAAGCTAATATTAGAAATTTTGATGATAAGCTTTCACCTTCTGAAGTAAATAGGTTTTCTGATCCTAAAAAAGGATTTATACCTACAACTTGGGGAGAAGCAATAACAGGGAGAATTAATAAACAGTCTGGTGGATTTAGTAAAAATAATCCATATGGTTCAAGTACTCCTCCTCGCATTAGTGGTAAACCTAAGGATTAATAATATGGCTCATTACTTATATTCGAAAGAAGAATTACCCGAAGGATTCAAATATCCGCTATCTTTTTTGGAAATTGTTTCTAAGAAAGATGTTCTAGATTTAGAACCATGGTGGTTTCTATATGAATTTGAAGATTTTGCTAGACACTGGTTATTTGAGGTAAAAAAACAATACCCAACTAGAAAATTGATACCATTTGCTAAAACTTCTAATAATGATGATATTGTTTGTTTTGATGGTTCCGATATATCAGGCAATCCGAAAGTATACTTTGTTCATACTTTTGCCACCCCTGGATGGGAAGATAGAGGTAGTGTTTATAGTTTTGATGAATGGTTAAAACAAGCCAAAGAAGAATCAGCCCAATATAAAGCAGAAAGGGCTAAATTAGATAAGATTTAGTCAAATATTAAAAAAGTGTTAGGCACAGCATCGGTTAACCAAACACCGTTATCAGCCAAATAAAAATTAAAGCCTTGGTGATACATCTGCAAGGCTTTCACTTTTAACACAATAGGTTTACCGTGCCGTTTCCCTACAGTATTAGCTGTCTTCTCATCACCAGATAAATGGACATAATGACGACTACCTGCAACTAATCCCTGTTTTTTAATGGAATCAATAAATCGGGTTGCAGTACCATGATATAAAAACTCTGGAGGCATGTGTTCTACATGGCTAATTTTTACTTGTTGAGTTGAATGTCCTTGTGCTGCACGTATTTTTAGACCATCATCCGAAATCGTAAAACGTTTTTTATCACTTGTTTTAACAAGTTGCTCAATCAACTCTCTAGTAAGTGGTTCTCCATGTTGATTAGCTCGCATTATTAGACTATCAATATTGACCCAACCATCAGAATCTAATGTGATTCCAATAACTTCTGGTTGATGTCTCAAAATATAGCTTAAAAATTTACTTATTTTATCTAGTTGTTTGTCCATATTTATTTCCTGAATAATTCCCATATAGTCGTGGGGAAAATCTACCATTTATTTTTAACTTTGCAAATCAATCTTTATCACCAACTTGCCCTATTCAATCTTAATGATAACAGGGCAGCCTGCATCGGGTAAAAATAGTTGGGTGAGTAAACATTATCCAACATGGGATGTTGCTTCTTATGATGATGCTAGATCTGAGCTAAAACTAAAGCACGGTGAAAACGAAGGGCTGGTTATTCAGTTTGTGTTAGCAAAGGTTAAACAGTGGTTAAGAACAAAACAACCTTTTATTTGGAATGCGACCCACTTATCGCAAGAGGTGCGTCAAAAAGCACTCGATTTGCTTTATGCTTATCATGCGAATGTGGAAATTGTCTATCTTGAACAACCAGAAAAAGAGTTGTATCGTCGTAATTCAGCACGAGATACTACGTTGCCAAATAAAGCAATTCAACGGTTATTAAATAAATGGAAAGTTCCATTACCGACTGAAGCACATAAGGTGAGTTATTTTATTAATCAATAATTATTACTCATCTTTGGTTATATTAATTGGGGCCGATATTAAAGCCCCAAAATTAATTGGAGAATAGTGTTAAATATTAAATTCTGTTATTTTTAATTACTTTTTATATCAATAAATCTTATCTTTTTATTGTCTTGTTTTATCCATTATATTGAGACAAAAACCAAGTAATTGCAATTAAATCCGCCGACCCGCCAGGGCTTAAATTGCGTTTTATTAATTCACTATCAAGTTGATATAAATTTTCTCGTACTTTTGGATTGATTACGCCACCTTGTTTGATGAGTTTTTTCGCTTGTTCTTGGACAAAGGCCAAGCCATCAATTCCACCTCGCGAAACTACATTAGTGTCTTGATTAAAAGCAAGTAAATGTAACATCGCTTGTAATAAGCAAGTTTCTTCATCATAGCCGTTTTTTTGCATTTGTTGAAAGATAGGCAGTGAGATATTTCTAACTGTTGCATAACCTGATTCTGCTTCTCCTCTTGCTCCTGTAAGGTTATGGAGTTTAAATAGCTTTTCACCAACAGAATTTGTTAGATTATTTTGTTTTAGCTCACTTTGAACAATGCCTTGGCAAATGGATGAAACTTCGTTACAAATGCTTTGTATATTGATTGGTAAGTTTAATTGCTCTAACTTGCCAATAGCGCCGAGCAGCAAACCAAAGGCAAATATCCCGCCTTTATGAGTATTAACTTGATTGGTGGCTTTAAACATCGCTTGTTCGCAATTAATACCAATTGGTCTAATGCCAGCTAAAAAAAGTTGATTTTTATGCAAAGCTGATGTTTTACCATATTGGTAGAAACGTTCAAACCAGACACAAATAGCACTAATACTTTGAATAAAGGTCTGGAAATCCATATCACGATGTGCACCACTATTATTCATATCAACTAATCCGGGTTTTGGTGATAAGCAAATTTCTTTGATTAATGCTTTAGTTGCTAATTGCGCAGGTAAACATCGGTTAGGGTCATTATTGAGTTGTAATTCTAATAATGCTACTTGTTGAGAATAATCACTCATTATTATTGGTTACCTATAGGGATTCGATTTAATTAATTTGCATGATGCTATGATGTAAACACCAAGCCACTCTTTTAAATGGATTGGTGTGTGATAAAACTAATAATCGTTATGTGTTGATACAGCTAGTACTTCCCGATTTCCATTATGGCTTGGGGCGCTAATAATGCCTTCTACTTCCATTTGTTCAACAATTCGAGCTGCTCGGTTGTAGCCAATTCTAAATTTTCGTTGTACGCTAGAGATAGAAGCTCTTCGTGTTTCTATGACAAAAGCAACAACTTGGTCAAATAATGGATCGAGTTCTTCATCTGAAGAGTTGGAATTGCCATTTTCGCTATCATCGGTCGCAACTGTGACATTGTCAACGTATTTTGGTGTGCCACGTGCTTTCCAATCTTGCACAACGGCGTGCACTTCTTCATCACGCACAAATGCACCGTGAACACGAATTGGAATGGAGCTATTAGGGGCTAAATAAAGCATATCCCCCATACCAAGTAATGATTCTGCTCCCATTTGATCTAAAATAGTGCGAGAATCAATTTTGCTTGATACTGTAAAAGCGATACGAGTTGGTATATTCGCTTTGATTAAGCCCGTAATGACATCCACCGATGGGCGTTGTGTGGCTAAAACTAGATGAATACCTGCTGCTCGCGCTTTTTGAGCAAGCCGTGCAATTAGTTCTTCGACTTTTTTACCGACAGCCATAATCAGATCAGCAAATTCATCGACCATGACCACAATATAGGGTAATTTTTCGAGTGTCGGCATATTAAGATCCATACTATCAGTTGGTTTCCAAAGTGGATCGGGAATTGGTCTGCCCATTTGTTCTGCTAGTTTTATTTTTTCGTTATAACCAGCAATATTACGCACACCTAATGCTGACATTAGACGATAGCGTCGTTCCATTTCGTTAACACACCAATTTAATGCATTAGCAGCATCTTTCATATCAGTAACCACTTGTGTTAATAAATGTGGTATTCCTTCATAAATAGATAACTCTAGCATTTTTGGATCAATCATAATAAATCTGACATCTTCAGGTTGCGATTTATATAAAATGCTTAAAATCATCGCATTAACACCAACTGATTTACCCGAGCCAGTAGTACCAGCAACAAGTAAATGAGGCATTTTAGCAAGATCAGCAACCACTGATTGCCCAGCGATATCTTTCCCTAATACGACAGTTAACGGCGATTGAGCATCTTTAAATTGAGGGCTGTCTAAGACTTCTCTAAAATAGACTGTTTGACGATTTTTATTGGGTAATTCAATACCTACATAAGGTTTTCCCGGAATAACTTCAACTACACGAACCGATGGCATTGATAATGATCGTGCTAAGTCACGATCTAGCGTTGAAATTCGTGCCGCTTTGATACCCGGTGCAAGTTCAATTTCAAATCGAGTAATCACCGGTCCCGGTAAATAATCAACCACTTTAGCCTTAACTCGATAATCCGATAAACTTTTTTCAATCAGTTCCGACATTGCGTTTAAGGCACCATGATCGACTTCGATTCGAGCTGTTGGTGGCGCAGTTAATAAGTTCAGTGACGGTAGTGGCGTAGTCGGTTTAGGTAATGGTTTATCATTACGTCTTAATAACGGATGAATTAAGCTATCTTCGTCATTTTCATTAAAATGATTATGTTGAATATCTTCAACACGATCTTCTTCAGGATAGATATCGTCAATAATTGGATTTGCTTTTTTTAGTGCTTCAGTGTCAACATATTCTAGTTGCTCTACGTCTGCTTTCACTGCTTTTATTTCAGTTTCTGTATTTGTTATGTTTTCTATATCTTCTATAGATGCAGTTTTTTCTGTACTTGTAATAACCTGAGGTTCTTGAATAAATGGTTGTTTGGTTTCAGTTGTTTCTATAGCTGAAAGTTTGATGGATGATTCAAATGGTGTTTGTTCATTGGTGAAATCAATTTGGGGGTCGTTGTGTACTGATGTAAACAGTGGTTTACTTGGCGCATCTGAAATTGTGTATTTTTCTGGTTCATCAAATGGCAATTTTTCTTCTGATTTTTGTGTTTGTATTACCTGTTTTATTTGTTCTATTGATGAAGACAAGGTTTGCTCTTGTTCTGGAGTGGCTTTGTTTCCATTCATGTTTTGAATAATTGATTCAAGGCGAGATAAAATCTCGTTAGGATCGAGCTCTTTATTTGGCGGATTGTCACTTGTTTGAGGCGCTGTTGTTGACTGCGGTACTTGAGTATCCTTGTGGGGTGATTTGATTAATTCATCTGTTGATTTTATTGAGATTGTTTTATCGTCAGCTGATACGATGGTATTTTCAGTCTGATTTTGAGCTGTTTCAGCACTAGAGATAGCATTTGATGTTGGAATGATATTGGTATTATTATCTGATTTTTTATCTAGTTTTGTATCAAAAGGTATTGTAAATTGAGGATCTTTTGTTTCCTTATTAGCCTGTGCTATTGCTTTTTCATTTAGTGGATCTGGTTGTTTAAGTTTATTGTCTGTGCGAGGCTTAATTAACCATCTGATCGGTAGTAGTAAAATCATGACAAAAGCACCTAATTTTTCAATTAGATTTAACCATGATAATCCAGTTAATAATGTGACACAGGCTAAGCAAGTTCCAAGAAGAATTAAGGATAAAGTAATGTTATCTATAATTGGTAAAAGGCTTTCGATGACTATCGCACCTAAATAACCGCCCGCTTCAAATTGTTCAGAATCAGCAATATTTAAAGTAAAAAATCCTGTAGCACTAAATATAAATGCTAAAACACCAATAATCCGAAATGAAAAACTAAAGTAGTTTATAGGATCATTAGCATGTTTATAAAAATAAACGATTGACTGTAAACAAATAAAAATAGCGATAAAAGGTAGGCTATAAGCAATAAAGCCTAAAAATTGAAAAAGAACGTCACAGATGTATGCACCAATATAACCGCCAAAATTACTAATAGGATAGTGCCAAGCTGTACGAGACCAACCTGGATCGGATGGATCGTAACTGAACTGCGATAGAAATAAACAAACAGATAAACCTATTATTGTTAGTAGGATCAATTGAGAGATGATCTGTTTTTTTGTAATTTGGGGCTTTTTCAAACAAGTACCTAAAAATTATTGCTATTAAAATAGCTGGCATTTTATCATAAATTGTGCTTGCTCACAGAGCCAATACTGTTTAAAACGCAATTTATTGTTGGGTTATTATGCAACAGGAAGTAGGCTAGTTTTAAATCTTATACCATTTTGTACATACCGCTGTGCATTAGTGATATTTGCTGTAATTTCAGCTTTAGTTAATTTTCGGATAATTTTTGCGGGTGATCCCATAATTAAACAACCTTCTTCATAAGGTATGGTGTGTGTTACTAGGGAGTTGGCGCCAACAAGGCAATTTTTTGCAATTTTAGCATTGTTTAATATAGTACTACCCATACCAATTAATACATTATCTTCAATTGTGCAACTATGTAGGATAACATTATGCCCAATAGTGACATTTTCGCCAATAATGCAAGGGATATATGTTTCAATATGGATGGTAGTATTATCTTGCACATTGCTATTTTTACCAATATGTATGGGAGCAATATCACCGCGTAAAACAGCGTTGAACCAAATAGAAACACCTTCTTGTAAAACGACATCCCCAATGATATCAGCAGATTTTGCGATAAAACAATTTTGATGAATTTGTGGGTGTAAATCACCTAGTTGATAGATCATAATTATTACCTTTTATTATTTTTGACACTCAAAAATAAGCTCACAGAAATAAAATTACATAACACCATAGAGCCAACCATCAGCCACTCTGTTGTATTATTGATCGTTATGGATTGGGCAGTTGGAGTTGATACCAATAATGATAATAATATGCCTATTGCTCCAGCGATTGCAAAACGAATTGTACCGGCAAGAGATGAGGCTGTACCTGCAATATAGGGATAAAAGTCTAAAACGATTGCCATACTATTTCCACCAATGGTTGACATACAACCAATATATCCTGCAATGCAAATAACAAGATAGGCAAATCCGAGATTAAATAATGTTACGATGGTAAGGCCTATTGCCATAACAAATTGGACCAAAAGACCGAACTGCATCATTTTAATCGAGCCAACACGTTTAACAAAACGGCTATTTAATGTATTCATAAACACCATAACTATTATATTGAATGCAAAGTAGTAGCCAAAATTAGTTGATGCAACACCGTGCAGATTCATATATACAAAAGGTCCTAAGCTTAAAAATGAAAATAATCCAGCTCCAGAAAATGCACCTAACATCATATAAGTTAATACTTGGCGATGCCTGAACAGTGTAATAAAATTACTTAAGATACGAATTAAACTGAATTTATCGCGTTTTGTTTTTGTAAGTGTTTCAGGAATAAATGCGATCACTAGACCAAAGCAAGTCAAAGCAATTAGGCTGATAGTGTAGAAATTGGCTTGCCAATTAAACCAATATAAAATAAATCCACCAATAATTGGTGCGAGTAATGGTGCTATGTTGGATATCAGCATGACAAACGACATCATTTTAGAAAATTCGTCACGATCACGATAAATATCTTTCATTAACGCATTAATGACTATTGCTGTAGCCGCTGCCGCAATACCATGGAAAAAGCGAGCTGTAATTAATTGATTAATATTGTTGGCAATACCACAGCTTAACGCCGCAATTATAAAAATAATTAGACCAAAAATGAGAACTTTACGACGCCCATAACTATCTGTGAGTGGTCCAAATAAAAGTTGTCCAGCAGAAAATCCTAATAAATAGCAACTAATTGTTAGCTGTACCGTGCCATCGGTTACATTAAAGTCGCGTGCAATAGTTGGCATACTAGGTAAATACATATCTATGGATAAAGGCATCAACATAGAAAGTAATCCAAGGATAAAAATAAGCGCTTGTTTGGAAATTTTAATATCACTTAAACAATCTTGAGTTGGCACGTCATACTTCCTTCAAATTTTTTAAAATGCACCTAAAAATATGTCATATAAATGAGATAAAATTATTTAAAAAATATTCATTTATCTAAATGGAAAGTTGCTATTAAGATTAATGTAAATTATATGTGTCAATTAAACGAGTCGATTTCATCTTGTGAAAGTGGTCGATATTCACCTTCAGGTATATCAAGAATTACCTTACCTATTTGTTTGCGATGCAATTGAACAACATGGTTATTGACTGCTGCAAACATGCGTTTAACTTGATGATATCGTCCTTCACTAATAGTTAATTCAGCGTGAAAGTCATCAATAATATTTAATTCAGCTGGTTTGGTAAGTGATTTCTCATTTTTTAATTGGATACCATTTTTAAATATATCAATCAGTTCAATACATAATGGCTGTTCAACTGTGACGGCATAGACTTTTTCGCAATGATGTTTGGGTGATGTAATACGGTGTGACCACTTACCATCATCAGTAAGTAGAACAAGTCCTGTAGTATCAAGATCAAGTCTACCTGCTGCATGCAATTTTTCAGGCATCGGTTCATCAATAAAATAAAGTATAGTAGGGTGGTCAGGATCGTCAGTCGAGCAGACATAGCCTTGCGGTTTGTTGAGCATGAAATAGCGTTGAGCTGTAACTTGCTCAATTGGGTAACCATCATATTGAACAATCTGCTCTGGTGATAATTGATAAGCACCTGATTTTATAATTTCACCATCGACAGTCACTTTTTTAGCTTTGAGTTCTTTAGTTACAATAGTGCGGCTAGCGCCTAAGTGATGAGCGAGAAATTTATCTAATCGCATAATTTAAACAATATCCTTGTATTACTCTAGAGGTGTGTATATATCAAAACGGTGATTTTTAGTTTTAATTTCGGCCGTCGGTTTTTGATTGGCTAAAAATGGCGCATAATCGGGCCTTTTTACTACAACTCGTTTTTTTGCTAATTTTCTTGATGGTTCTAATAGGCTATCTGCATCATTATCACTGCCCACTAATTGTTGAAAAATGCGCATCTCTTTTTTGACAAGCGCACTTTTTTGTCGATGTGGAAACATTGGATCGAGATAAATAACATCAGGTTTTTCAGGGTAAGTACTCAATCCCTCAATGCTTGAATGATAAATTAAACGTAAATGTTGCTCAAGCCAACTACCGATTTTGGGATCTTGGTAGGCACGCTGCAAGCCATCTTCTAGCAATGCAGCAACAACAGGATGTCTTTCAAACATAGTGACATGGCAACCGATTGATGCTAAAACAAATGCATCTCGACCAAGCCCTGCTGTGGTATCAAGAACTGTAGGTAAATACTCACCTTTGATACCTACTGCTTTAGCAATTGCTTCGCCACGCCCACCACCAAATTGGCGACGATGAGCCATTGTTCCAGAAACAAAGTTTACGCATATTGCCCCTAGTTTTGGTTCGTCAGTTTTTTGTAACTCAAGTTGATTGTTTTGGGTAACAAGAGCGAATGGAAGATCAGCATGTGTGGATAACCACTGCTCAGCTAATAATTTTAGCTGAGCAAAGTTAGAATTAGTGGATACCATAATGACGAAGTAATGCTTCAAGTTGAGGTTTGCGGCCTCGGAAGTTTTTAAATAATGTCATAGGCTCATCGCTACCACCTTGCGACAAGATGTTATCAAGAAATGCATTGCCTGTTTTTGTGTTGAAAATACCTTCTTCTTCAAAACGTGAAAATGCATCAGCAGATAATACTTCTGCCCATAAATAGCTATAATAACCTGCGGCATAACCACCAGCAAATATATGGCTAAATGCGTGTGGAAATCTTCCCCATTCAACGGTAGGAACAACGGCAACTTGCTTTCTTATTTCAGCCAATGTATTTAAAATATCAGGATCTTTTTGTGTATGTAATTTAAAGTCAAAAAGACCAAATTCCAATTGGCGTAAAATAAATAGTGCTGCTTGATAGTTTTTAGCATCTAGCATCTTTTCCAACATATCAGTTGGTAGCGGTTCACCAGTTTGATAATGTCCAGATATGAATGCAAGCGCTTCAGGCTGCCAGCACCAGTTTTCTAAAAATTGACTTGGTAATTCAACAGCATCCCATGGCACCCCATTAATACCAGAAACTGATGAAGTATCAATTTCGGTTAACATGTGGTGTAAACCATGACCAAATTCATGGAAAAGGGTTGTGACTTCGTCGTGTGTAAATAGTGCTGGTTTATCACCAACTGGGCGATTGAAGTTACAAGTTAAATAGGCAACGGGTTTTTGTACATGACCATCAGCAAAACGCATACGACCAATACAATCATCCATCCAAGCACCGCCACGCTTATGTTCACGTGCATATAAATCAAGATAGAAACTACCTTTTAACTCACCATTTGCGGCAAAGAGATCATAAAATTTAACTTCAGGATCCCAAACTTCAACGCCTTGTCGCTCTTTGGCTGTAATACCAAAAATGCGATGCACTACTTCAAATAAACCATTAATAACTCGTTGTTGAGGGAAATAAGGACGCAATTCTTCATCGTTGATAGCGTACAAATGCTGTTTTTGCTTTTCACTATAATAAGCTATATCCCATGGTTTGATGTCACTTGCGCCAAAAAACTCATAGGCATAACGTTTAAGATCTGCTAACTCTTTTTCACCTTGTGGTTTAGCTTTATTTGCTAAATTGGTTAAAAACTCAATCACTTGAGTGGTTGAGCTTGCCATTTTTGTTGCTAGTGATTTATTAGCATAATTATCGAAGCCTAGTAATAGTGCAAGCTCATTACGAAGCGTTAAGATTTGTTTGATAATTTCAGTGTTATCCCACTTACCTGCGTTTGGTCCTTGATCTGACGCACGAGTATTATAGGCTTGGTAAAGTTCAAATCGTAAATCACGATTATCACAGTAGGTCATGACGGGAAGATAACTTGGTATATCTAAGGTTAGTAACCAACCCTCTTTATCTTTTAATTTAGCCTGTTCTTTTGCGGCAGAAATTGCACTTTCAGGCATGCCAGATAGTTCTTTGATATTGGTAATTAATTTTGACCATCCCATGGTGGCATCGAGCACATTGTTACTATATTTTGAGGATAATTCTGATAATTTTGCGACAATTTCACCGTAACGTTTCTGTTTGTCATCGGGTAAGCCAATTCCAGATAATTCAAAATCACGTAGTGCATTATCAACCACTTTTTTCTGTGCTTTGGTTAAAGTAGCATATTGTTCGCTTTCTTTGAGTTGCTTATAAGCTTGATATAAAGGTCTATGTTGCCCAACCCATGTACTGTACTCAGATAGTAATGGCAGACAAGCTTCATAAGCTTCACGTAATTCAGGGCTATTTTTAACTGAGTTAAGATGACTAACTGGAGACCAAGCTCGTCCAAATTTTTCGTCTGCTTCATCAATTGGTTGAATTAAGTTATCCCAAGTATATTGGCTATTTTGCTTTAATACTGCTTCAATGGTATTTCTGCAGTTTTTTAACGTTTCTTGTATAGCAGGCAAAACATGTTCGGGTTTAATTTGTGAAAAAAGGGGTAATGGTGCATCTGTTAATAATGGATTAGTCATGTAGCGATACCTTTATACAAATGGTGTTGTCTATCGATAGAACATAATATGGTGGCGAAAACAATTAATTCAAGGGATTATCTTGCTAATAAATGGTTATAATCCCATAAGTTTGCGTTCTCGTTGCCATTCAGTGGGGGTATAAGTCTTTATAGAAAGCGCATGAATACGGTTATCATTAATAAATTCAGCCAAAGGGGCATAGATTGCTTGTTGTTTTTTTACTCGATTTAAATCGGCAAATAATTCTCCTACAGCAATAACTTGGAAATGGCTTCCATCATCAGTTAGAACATGTACATCATCAAGTTCAAGCGAATTTTTTAATTTGTTTATAATTTCTTGTTTATCCATTATTCATACTCATCATTAATGTAAATTATGGGGGGATTTTTTGTTAAAAAGTTTCAGGTAACTATATGTTTCAGTATAAAACTTAACATTTTTTAAATATTAATTACAGGTTGCAGATCATACAAAGTAATTAATGTTTGTAGCTGAGGATTAATACCTTTGAGCTTTACTTGATATTTATTGCAAAAATAGATTAAAGTTGCGAGCCCTGAAGAATCAACCCGAGTAAGTTGCGCAACATCAATGCATTTTACACCATTTAAAATGGTATGTTGTGTTGACCACAAATCGTTTAAAGAGTGAACATCAAGTTCACCCTGTAAAGACAATATTTCTTGTTGTTTTTCTGTTTTTATTTGCGACATTATGGCTAGCCTTTTGGTTTAGCGTTTGGGTCAATATTGCGATTTGAAAGATCAGTTAATTGTTTAGTTAATGCGTCAATACCATCTTGACGTAAAATTGTTGACCATTCATTTTGCTTGGTGGTGATCATGCTGACGCCTTCTGCAACTAAATCATAAGCTTTCCATTCGCCAGTGACAGAGTTTTTACGCCATTGGAAATCAATACGCAATGGTTGTTGGTTTTTATTAGGTTGGTTTAATAAAACACGAATAGATATAAGCGTTTTACCTGTTAAATCTTTTGGTGATTCAACTTGATAAGTTTGGCCATTATACATAGATAATGCTTGAGCAAAAGTTTGTACCAAATAGTTTTCAAAAGCAGCGAAATAAGCTTTACGTTGCGCATCTGTAGCACTTTTATAATAATTACCTAAAATTAATGCGCCAGCATACTTTACTTGTACATAAGGTAATAAATCTGTTCTTACTATCTCTTTTAGTTTGTTAGGGTTTGATTTTAATGCCGCAGATTGTGCATTCATGGTGCTAAAAATCTTATTAGCAGCCACTTCCATCTCTTTATAAGGATCATTTTCAGCAAACGCATTAGCACTAAATATTAAAGCTAATGCTAAAAAAATAGTGTGTTTAAATTTGGTTAACATAGTAACAAAACTCCTTAATTTTCATTTATATCTTGTGTATCTTGTTTCTTATCTTTATCGGTCGAACCTCCAGTACTATAAAGGAATTGACCAATTAAGTCTTCAATAACCATTGCTGGTTTAGTGTTGTATATTACAAAACCATCATGAAAATAAGCTGGTTCATGATTATTTGTTGGCAAATTGTTGCTTGTACCTTCGCTATCCAATGAATCAAGTTCTAATTCAGTACTTTTATCAAGTCCAAAGTTAATATCAATAAATTGTTCACCTAATAAACCTGATGTTTTAATTGAAAGCGAACTTGAAACTGGAATTTGATTGTATTGTGCATCAATATCTATTGTTACATAGGGTTTATATACATCAAGATCTGATGATTTTAGTGTTATATTACTGACTCGACCAATCACAACGCCACCGATTTTGATTGGAGAACGTGCTTTTAATCCGCCAATATTATCAAATACAGCATAAACTCGATATGAATTATGACTAGCAAATGATGTTGGATCCGTTACACGGAAACATAAAAAAAGTACCGAGCAAATGACCAGTACCATAAATAATCCTACTGTGATTTCAACTTTACGACTCATGTTTAATGACCTCAATGACTAAACATTAATGCGGTTAAAATAAAATCTAACCCCAAAATTACTAATGATGAATAAACAACAGTGCTTGTTGTTGCTCGACTAATTCCTTCTGATGTTGGTACACAATCATAACCATTGAAAAGTGCAATCCAAGTGCTGGCAATGGCAAATGCAAAGCTTTTTACAAAACAGTTACCTAGATCATGCCACCAATCAACATTACTTTGAATAGATGACCAAAAAAAGCCTGCATCAATACCTTTCCAATCAACACCTACAATAACACCACCTAAAATACCAACGGTAACAAAAATTGCAGTTAAAAATGGCATACTGAAAAAACCAGCCCAAAAACGAGGTGCAATAATACGTCGTAATGGATCAATTGCCATCATTTCCATACTTGATAGCTGCTCAGTTGCTTTCATTAAGCCGATTTCAGCCGTTAATGCAGAGCCAGCACGGCCTGCAAACAGCAAACCAGCAACAACAGGACCTAACTCACGAAGTAGGGCAAGGGCTACCATCATTCCAAGGCTGGCTTCAGCACCAAAAGTGGTCAGAATAAAATAACCTTGCAAGGCCAAAACCATGCCAATAAAAAGACCAGAAACAATAATAATAGTGAGTGATTGTACTCCAACAAAATAAAATTGTTTAATGAGTAATGGGAATTGTTTATTAAATTGTGGCTTACCAATTAATGCCCTAAAGAGCATCACACCAGAACGACCAATCATCGCAATGATATCAATAAACCATTGTCCTAATTTTGCCAGTAAATTTAACATTATTTTGTACCTCTGCTTAGGTCTAATTTGTAATCTTCAGCAGGATAATGAAAAGGTACTGGACCATCAGCCAACCCGTCAAGGAATTGTTTTACTCGTAAATCATCATTATCACGTAATTGTTGTGATGTACCACCTGCAATAATATGTTGTTCGGCTACAATGTAAGCATAATCTGCAATACTGAGCACTTCGGTCACGTCATGACTAACAACGATACAGGTTAATCCTAATGATTGGTTTATTTCAGATATCAGTTTAACAATAACACCCATGGATATAGGATCTTGCCCAGCAAAAGGTTCATCAAACATAATTAAATCGGGATCAAGCGCAATGGCTCTAGCTAATGCTGCTCGCCTTGCCATACCACCAGATAGTTCCGATGGCATCATTTGAGCTGCACCACGTAAACCAACAGCTTGTAATTTCATTAAGACTAAATTATGCAATATAGGTTCAGGTAATTTGAAGTGCTCACGTAGTGGGTAAGCAACATTATCAAACACAGTTAAATCGGTAAATAAAGCTCCCGATTGGAATAACATGCTAATGCGTTTGCGTACTTCATAAAGTCGGGAGCGAGACATGCTTGGAATGTCTTCACCATCGAATAAAATTTTTCCTGACTGGGGTTTTAATTGACCACCAATGAGCCTTAGTAGTGTGGTTTTACCAATTCCTGAAGGTCCCATGATTGCTGTCACTTTTCCTTTAGGGACATTCAAACTCATATTTTTATAAATAGGCCTTGTTCCACGATAAAAAGACATATCGTGAATTTCAACCAAATTTTGTTGTAATGCGTTTGTCACATTGATTTCCTAGATTTCTAGAATGGTAAAATTTTGCTTATTTTACTTGATATTTGTAAATAAAGAAATCAATTAAACGTGTTGCCTATTTGTGTATAACTGCTCAATAAATAGTTTTTATACTCGATGGCTGATTTTTATAGACAAACAGAGGTTTTACGTAAAATATCTTATTAGAGAGATAAAAGATAATTAAGGCTATTTTTCTAAATAATAAATGGGGAAAGTTATATTTTAGCTCCCCCCATTTTTTACTGATCATGCATAACTAAAAGTGATTATGTGTTTTATTCATGCCGTGCTTTACGAGCTAAATAATTACCAGTGCTTTGAATAAATTGTATAGCGATAACTAATATCACCACGCAGATATAAGTAACAGTATTATCAAAACGTTGATAACCGTATGACACAGCTAAATCACCAATACCGCCAGCACCAATAGCACCAGCCATCGCTGTAGCACCAATTAAACCTATAGTAGCAGTTGTCAGCGTTAAAATTAAAGAGCTAAATGCCTCTGGTAACATAAAATACCAAATAATTTGTATTGGCGTCGCTCCCATTGATTGAGCCGCTTCAATAATACCACTATTCACGTCAAGTAACGAATTTTCAACTAATCTAGCAATGTAAGGAGCAACATAAAATGTTAACGGAACAATCGCTGCTATAGTGCCAATAGAGCTATTTACAATGACCTTTGTTAAAGGTTGGATAGCAACTAATAAAATAATAAAAGGCAATGAGCGAACTATATTAATAATCGGATTGATAATACGAAACACTCGACGATTTTCTAATAGTCCATAAGGTCTTGTTGTAACTAAGCAAATACCAAGTGGAATTCCGATTAATGAACCTAAAATTAAGGAGAAAACTACCATAATTAGGGTGTCATAGGATGCTTGAACAAATTGTTCAGTGGTTACTGATGTTGCAAAGCAAGAGGCCAAATAGTCAATTATAGTATTAAATATTTCCATTTTTACTCATCTCCCAATGTTTAATTTCAGTGACTTGCACACCGCGCTCACGTAAGTAATGTACTGATTCTTTGATATTACTATCGTTACCTTTTAGTTGAACAAACATACTACCTAAAACCGTTTTTTCGATTTCTGACATATGGGCAAACAAAATATTGACGATAACTTTTTGTTGCAGTATAAGTGAATTTATCACGGGTTCTGACGCAGATCGTCCTAAGAATTCGAGCTTAAATAATTTAATATTGTCTTTTTTACCTTCTATTTCTAACAAATTTTCCACAACACCATTTGGAATTTGATTGTTGATCACTGAGCTAACAAAATTTTGAGTAGTTTGGTGTTTTGGTTGTCCAAATACGTCAAGTACGTTACCTTGTTCTATAATCTTGCCTTTTTCCATTACTGCAACTTTATGGCAAATTTGTTCAATTACATGCATTTCGTGAGTGATTAACACGACTGTTATTTTATATTTTTCATTGATTTTTTTGATTAAATCTAAAATAGCTTGAGTGGTTTGTGGATCAAGTGCTGAAGTTGCTTCATCACATAGTAAAATATCCGGATCGTTGGCTAATGCTCGGGCGATACCAATGCGCTGTTTTTGCCCACCAGAAAGCTCTTTGGGATAGCTGTTAGCTTTATCACTTAATCCAACAAATTCCAAAAGTTCATAGACTTTTTGTTTAATCGAATGTTTATCTTTTTTTATTAAAATTAAAGGAATAGCAATATTTTCAAATACGGTTTTTGATTCAAGCAAATTAAAATGCTGAAAAATCATACCAATTTTTTGGCGGGTTTGACGTAATTCAGTACTAGATAATTGATTTAATAATTTATTTTTAATAATGACATTGCCTTGTGTTGGTTTTTCAAGAAAGTTAATTAAGCGCACTAAGGTACTTTTACCTGCACCGCTGTAACCAATAATGCCGTAAATATCACCTTTACTGATGGTTAAATTAATATCGTTTAAAGCTTGTGTTGTGACGCCATTTCTTTCATATTGTTTTGAGACATGTTCAAATTTAATCATTGTTCATCACCTATTTATTTTGTTCTAGTTGAATGAGTACTTGCTTAGGCAATTTGGCTGAATCATTTATTGCAGGTGTTTATATTGCATATTCAGCGATTGACAATAATTGATATATCTAACGGTATCACAGGTTAAATTGTTGCTCTAATAATCGTTTTTTATATCTTATTCCATATAGTTATAAGATAGAATTACTTGGAATAAATGAATGCTTTTTTCTGTGCTAGAGTGTATTTAATGCTTATAGCTTATAGAGGATAGCTGAAATGAAAAATGCGTTTATCAAACAAATAATATTTAAATACATATCAGTCGTTTTAGTTACTAGTTCAGTGTTTTTGACCATTGGTTGTGATAATTCGTCTAAACAAATCGATAATCAGACAAAAAAAGAGATTAGCATGGGCGTATCACCAGGTCCATATAACGATCTTTTCAATAACACTGTTAAACCCATACTTGAATCAGAGGGTTATAAGGTTAAATTAGTGAATTTTCCGCATTTACTTGAATCAGATGTAGCTTTAAGCGAAGGTAGTATTGATTTAACCGTTGCACAGCACACAGCTTATATGAATGTGTTTAATGCCCAGCGTAAAGCAAATCTAAAACCGGTTGTTCATGTACCATCGGTACCTGCGGCAATATTTTCAAATAAGTTCACCTCACTAACGCAAGTTTTTTCAGGCGCAAAAGTTGCTATTCCACAAGATGCTTCTAATGCAGCTCGTTCATATAATCTACTAGAAAAAGCTGGTTGGATAAAATTAAAAAATAATACAAATCCTATTATTGTTAGTAAAAATGATATTGCTCAAAATATTGCAGGTATTGAAATTATTGAAATGGATTCGGCCAATATTCCTAGAGTACTTAATGAATTAGATTTTGCGGTAATTCCGGGTAGCATTGTTTATTCTGCTAATATTGACTCAAACAAAGCATTACTTTCTGAAACCATCATTCCTGATTTGGAAATTATGGTTGTAGTGAATGAAGGAAACGAAAATAGTCGATGGGCTCAAGATGTGAAGCGTATTTATCAATCTCAACAATTTAAAGATTATATGAAAACGCATAACCAAAATGGTTATTGGGTGATGCCTCAAGAATAAGCATAGCAAGGTAAAGTAATGAAGAAAAGCCCGTTTGATAACGGGCATTTTAGTATCGTGCCATCTGTTTATCAATTGTTAGCGCCCAAGCATCAATCCCTCCTGTAAGATTATAGAGAAAGTTAGGATCAAAACCGTTTTCTGCTAAATAATGAGCAACAGTTAGGCTACGTCTGCCGTGATGGCAATAAATAACAATATCGATTTCATCTGGGATTTTATCTAGATATAAAGGGATCATATTCATTGGAATATGAGTTGCGTTGCCAATACTGCAAATGGCTATTTCATTGGGTTCTCGTACATCGAGTAGAAATAGATTATCTTGCTGATTTAATTTTTGTGCAAGTTCTGTGGGAGTGATTTCTTTTATTGTCATTATTTAAAACTTATTAAAGTAATTGTAAAAAAGTTTCAGGAAACTATACGTTTTAGTATAAAACTTCAATTTTAAATTTATTAATAGCATCCTGCAAGGATATTGCAGGATGCTAATTCCTACTTAGGCTTCTAGTGCCTTGTTAATTTTCTCAAATAAATCTTTAGATAAATTTTCAATTTTTAGCAATGCCTCAAGTGCTTTTTGCATTTGCTGTTGACGCTTTTTGTCATAACGTTTTAATCGAATTAGAGGATCGATAAGCCTTGCTGCAACTTGCGGATTTTTTTGGTTTAACTCAGTGAGAATTTCAACTAAAAATTGATAACCACTGCCATCTTCAGCGTGAAATGCCACAGGGTTATTATTTACAAATGCTCCAATTAATGCACGAATCCGATTTGGGTTACTGAGTGTAAATGAGCGGTGAGTTAATAATTTTTTCACGGTAGCAAGAACATTCTTTTCTGGGCTTGTTGCGTTTAGTGCTAACCATTTGTCCATAACAAGTCCATCTTGATGCCATTTGTCATCAAAGTTAGCCAATAACTCAGTTCGACAATCAAGTTCAGCTTTTACAGCAACACTCAAGGCGGCTAAACAATCAGTCATATTATTTGCTTGATAATATTGTTGGTTAACCAATGTATTGGCGTGCGAATTATCATCGGCATGAGCTAATAAAGTTAAACAACAGTTTTTAAGTGACCGCTTAGCAATGTCATTATGTTTAATTTGATATTGTGACGTTTTATTGTGGTGATAAACGGCTAATAATTCATCATAAAGTTCGTTTGCAAAATGAGTTAACAAAAATAGACGCACTTGATGAATTGCGATTGGATCAACCACAGTAAATAAATTCGCCAACTCGTTTTCAGATGGCAAGGTTAAGATTTGTGCAATAAGGAAAGGGTCAGTTTTTTCTGATAACAATACGGCTCTAAATGCATCTAATACTGAATCAGGCAACATTAGATTTTGATTTTCTTTATAATTTTTCACATTTAAGCGAACATATTTTGCTAATAACATTTGAGCTGCATCGTAACGGCTAAATGCGTTAGTAGCGTGTTGCATTAAGAAAATAAGATCATTATCTTGATAATCATAAGTTAACTTAACAGGTGCTGAAAAATCACGTAATACTGAAATGATCGGTTTTTGAGTTACGTTATCAAAGATAAATTGTTGTTTGTTTTGTGTTAAATTTAAAACATGGTGAACAGATTTGCCTTGGTATTGCAGTGGAATTATTTCACCATTATGTTGATATAACTCGATATTAAGTGGGATATGTAAAGCTTGTTTTTGTGCTTGATCTTGAGTAGCTGGCGTATATTGTTCTACTGTTAAAGTATATTGTCGATTTTTTTCGTCATAATTATCAGTTACGGTTAATTCAGGTGTTCCTGATTGGCTATACCATAATTTAAATTGAGTTAAATCAATACCTGAGGCATCTTGCATGGCGGCAACAAAATCATCACAAGTTGCGGCACTACCATCATGGCGTTTAAAATAAAGTTTCATCCCTGCTTGGAATTTATCTTCTCCTAATAAAGTATGCATCATTCGAATAACTTCAGCGCCTTTTTCATACACTGTGACTGTGTAAAAGTTATTCATTTCTATTACTTGTTCAGGCCGAATAGGGTGAGACATTGGGCTAGCATCTTCGGCAAATTGAACGGTGCGCAAAAGTTTGACATCTTCAATGCGTTTTACTGCACGAGATCCCATATCAGCGCTAAATTCCTGATCTCGAAATACAGTTAATCCTTCTTTTAAACTAAGTTGGAACCAGTCGCGACAGGTTACCCGATTACCAGTCCAGTTGTGAAAATATTCATGACCAATTACACCTTCAATACCTAGATAGTCATCATCTGTTGCTGTTTGTGGTTTGGCAAGCACATATTTTGAATTAAAGATATTTAATCCTTTGTTTTCCATTGCTCCCATATTGAAAAAATCAACAGCAACGATCATGAATATATCTAAATCATATTCAAGCCCAAAACGTGTTTCGTCCCAACGCATGGCATTTTTTAAGCTTGTCATTGCCCACTGCGACCGATCTAAATTACCTTTATCAACGTAAATTTCTAAATCAACTTTCCGTTTTGATTGCGTGATAAACTGATCTTTTAAAATATCAAAATCACCAGCAACTAATGCAAATAAGTAAGCTGGTTTTGGAAAAGGATCTTGCCATTGTACCCAATGACGTCCATCTGCAAGTTCGCCTTGCGCTATGCGATTACCGTTCGAAAGTAGATAAGGATAATGTTGTTTATTCGCAGTAATACGTGTTGAAAAGCGAGCAAGAACGTCAGGTCTGTCAAGATAATAGGTAATATGGCGGAATCCTTCTGCTTCACATTGAGTACAGAGCGCTTCGCCTGATACATATAATCCTTCAAGTGCTGTATTATCAATTGGCTTGATTTCGTTAACAATCGTTAATGTAAATTCTGCTGGAACCCGCTGAATGATTAAACCAGCTTTTGTGAGCTGATAATCATGCCATGGTTGTTCGTCAATATTAACAGAAATCAATTTAAGGTCTTCACCATCTAAAATTAAATTGTCCGCTTCATTATTTTTCTTAACAACACGGCTACGAGCTGTGACGGTTGTTATTTCTGGTGCTAAATCAAAATCAAGATCAATGTCGGTAATGGTAAAATCGGGTGATTTATAATCAAGACGATTTTTGGCAATAGGCTGCGATTCAGGTGTTTTTGTATTCATGTTGTAATGACCTTTTGGTTTGAAATCAATTTATATTTTATACTGGTTGATATTATAGTCGATTAAAAACAATCTTATTACATAATTAATCTATATCTTCATTATTATTCTGCTATAATCTTTGAAATTTTTATTTAAAGCAATAGCACTAAAATTTACATGTTACCAGCAATAATTACATCAATATTAGATACTGATGCTTATAAGTTGCATATGCAGCAGGCTGTATTTCATTACTACCCAGAGGTAACTGTCGTTGCGCAGTTTCGTTGTCGTAGTGATGATTTATTGGGACAATATGTTGATGAAATAATACATCAAGTGAAATTAATGGAATCATTAGCGCTGTCTGATGATGAATTTAACTATTTATCAAATATTTCCTTTTTTAAATCTGACTATTTAAATTGGCTTAAAAAATGGCGTTTCAATAGTGATTTGCTCACTATAAAAAATGAAGATGGAGTGCTTTCTATTACAATTGAAGGTAAATGGCTAGATGTTATTTTATGGGAAGTGCCATTACTTGCCGTTATCAGTGAAATTGTTCATAAAGATCGTTCACCTAATATTGGAGTTTCTGAGGCACTAGCTCGGCTAAAAAATAAATTGGCGTTGTTTAATGAAAAAACAGCTAATATGGATATGTCGGGCTTTAATTTAATGGATTTTGGTACGCGTAGGCGTTATTCGTTTGCGGTGCAAGAGGCAGTTGTCAGTTATTTGAAAACACACTTTCATAACTTTCATAGTACTAGTAATTATTTACTGGCTTATCGTTTAGGGCTTACTCCTGTTGGAACCCAAGCACACGAGTGGTTTCAAGCTCATCAACGTTTAAGTGCTAATCTTCAAGATTGCCAAAGAAATGCTCTTCAAGTTTGGTTAGATGAATATCCTCATGACTTAGGAATAGCATTAACAGATTGTATTACAATGGATGCATTTTTACGCGATTTTGATTTGCATTTTGCTTCTCATTATCAAGGGCTTCGTCATGATTCAGGTGATTCAATTCAATGGGGTGAAAAAGCAATTGCTCACTATCAGCAATTGGGCATAGATCCACAAACTAAACTTTTGGTTTTTTCTGATAGCTTAAATTTTGATAAGGCGATTAAAATCTATCAACATTTTAATCATCGCATAAAATTATCTTTTGGCGTCGGCGGTTTTTTAGCTTGTGATATTCCATCTAAAGATGCCAATACCAAAGCATTGAACATTGTGCTTAAATTAACGGAATGTAATAATCAATCTGTGGCTAAACTATCAGATAGTCCAGGTAAAACGATATCTCAGGATTTAGATTTTATTGATGAATTAAAACGGACTTTTAGTGTTAAACAATGATAATAATTCATGTTTAACTTATTATTAATATTAGAAACTAAAAATTAGTAATAAGAAACAAGTTATTCAAGAATTCCATTTCGTTATGGGATAGTCTTTAGAATATATCTGTATTACTTTAAATATTACTTAAACAAATTAATGTAGAGATGGATAATTAAATGACTTCAGTTGCACCTATTGTTGATGTGTTACAAGGCAAAATTGCTGTTGGTAGCACTATTTCAGTTCAAGGCTGGGTAAGAACTCGCCGTGATTCTAAAGCAGGTATTTCATTTTTAGCTGTTTACGATGGTTCCTGCTTTGACCCTATTCAAGTTGTTATCGAAAATAATTTACCTAATTATGAACAAGAAATCTTGCGTCTAACAGCTGGTTGTTCCGTTAAAGTCACTGGTAAAGTAGTGGAGTCACCAGGTCAAGGTCAAAAATATGAATTACAAGCAACGCAAGTTGAAGTGTATGGCTTTGTTGACGATCCCGAAACTTACCCAATGGCAGCAAAGCGCCATTCAATTGAATATCTTCGTGAAGTGGCTCACTTACGCGCAAGAACCAATATTGTTGGTGCGATAACGCGTGTACGCCATACGCTTGCTCAAGCAATTCATCAGTTTTTTAATGATCGTGGCTTTTATTGGCTATCAACTCCTATTATTACCGCATCAGATACTGAAGGGGCGGGCGAAATGTTCCGCGTTTCAACACTTGATATGCTCAATCTGCCTAAATCTGATAATGGTAAAGTTGATTTTGATAAAGATTTCTTTGGTAAAGAAGCTTTTTTAACCGTTTCTGGACAATTAAACGCTGAAACTTATGCTTGTGCACTTTCTAAAGTTTATACTTTTGGTCCAACATTTAGGGCAGAGAACTCAAATACTACTCGCCATTTAGCTGAGTTTTGGATGATGGAGCCTGAAGTAGCGTTTGCTGATCTAGATGATAATGCTAAGCTTGCTGAGGATATGTTGAAATATGTGTTTAGAGAAGTGCTAGAAAAACGTGCTGATGATATGCAATTTTTTGCTCAGCATGTCGATAAAGAAGCAATCAATCGTCTTGAAAACTTTATTAATGCTGATTTTGCTCAAGTAGATTACACTGATGCTATTACTATATTACAAAATTGTGATGCTAAGTTTGAAAATCCAGTCAGCTGGGGAATTGATTTAGCTTCAGAACATGAGCGTTATTTAGCTGAACAACATTTTAAAGCACCAGTGGTAGTAAAAAACTATCCGAAAGATATTAAAGCGTTTTATATGCGTATGAATGATGATGGTAAAACGGTAGCTGCAATGGATGTTTTAGCACCAGGAATTGGTGAAATCATTGGTGGTTCTCAGCGTGAAGAGCGTTTAGATATGTTGGATAAGCGCATGCAAGAATTGGGACTCAAAAAAGAAGATTATTGGTGGTATCGTGATTTACGTCGATACGGCACTGTGCCGCATTCAGGTTTTGGTCTTGGTTTTGAACGTTTAATTGTTTATGTAACAGGTGTTCAAAATGTACGCGATGTTATCCCATTCCCAAGAACGCCGCGTAATGCAAACTTTTAAGCTGATAAAAATCCCTAACAAGAATTTATTGGGAGTTACAGTTGGTAGATATCAATCTTTTTTAGTTTAAAAAACAATCAAACGGGCTTGAATTTAGACTTAGGCACAGCATTTAATGAAAAGTTAGCTTGATTTTAAAAAAAATTTATACATAATTTACACTACTGTAAAAAGTAGAAAAATAATAGATAAAAATATTATTTTTTGGATGAATAATTATTGTACGAAAATTGACACTAAACTTATGGAAGTGTCTTTTTAAAAAATAACCATGAGGGTAAAAAATGAAACGTAATCTATTAGCAATCGCTATCCCTGCGCTTTTAGTAGCAGCTGGTGCAAATGCGTCTATCGAAGTTTGGAACAAAGATGGTAATAAGGTTGACTTTTACGGTCGAGTAAAAGCAGCTAACAACATCACTGACCGTGGTCAAAAAGACGAAGGTGATGATACTTCAGCTCGTTTAGGTATGTCAGGCCAAACTCAAATCACTGATAGCGTAACTGGCTATGGTCGTTGGGAATACGAAGCGAAAGCGGGTAAAAATTCTGATAACGAAGTACGTTATGCATTTGCTGGTTTAAACTTTGGAGATTTAGGTTCATTCGACTATGGTCGTAATGACGGTGTGTTAAAAGCAATTACTGCTTATACTGACGTTTTACCACAATTTGGTGGTGATGCATCAAACAATGCATGGAACGTACTTTCAGATCGAACTAAAGCTGTTGCAACTTACCGTAATAACAACTTCTTTGGTTTATTTGACGATTTAAGCTTTGCATTACAGTATGCTGATAATGGTGATACTTCAGGAACTTCAGATAGATGGGCTAAAGGTTCTAGAGAAGCATTTGGTGCTGTTGCACAGTGGAGAATCTTTGATACTGGTTTAACTGTGGGTGGTGGTTATGCGCAAACTGCAGGTTCAGCTAAATCTAAGAGCAACCATGATTTAAATGATGATAATTGGGATGATGATTGGGATGATTGGGACGATGATTGGGATGGCGATCTATACAATTCTAATGATGGTGGACGTCCATATAAAAATCCTGGAAAAGTTAAAACTTGGACAGGCGGTATCAAATATGATAACTATAACCTCTATTTAGCTGCTAACTATTTCGAATCTAAACATAAAAGTAAATTTAGAAATGTTCGTGATGATAAAATCAAAGGCGTTGAGTTGGTTGCTCAATACGGTATTGATTTGGAAGTCGGTACATTAAGACCTTCTTTAGCATATGTACAACATAAATTAAATCGTAATGATGATCGAATTTTAATTGACGGTCGTTATCGTAAAGAGGGGCGTGATTTAGCTAAATATGTATCTTTAGGTGCAGAATATGCTCTAAACAAAAACTTCAGTGCGATTGTTGAATATAAATTCAATCTTCTTGATCGTAAAGATGTTGGTGCGAGAGATAAGACAAATGCTCAACGTGATCGTCACACAAACAAACCAGGTACCAAAGACGTGTTAGGTGTTGGTTTAATTTACCAATTCTAATCGCTTAATATCTTATAAAAAGGCACTTAGGTGCCTTTTTTTCATCTTTTGAATTCATTCCCACCTAAAAAAACATTTTATGCCTAAAAAAATTTATAATAAGTATTAAAATATTCGAAAATTCGCAGAATAAATCTAAATTTCATTGTTAAATAGGCAATGTAGCATTAGAGCCATGTTTATTAGGCAAAATGGCTATCACAGTAATAATATAATTGCTGATTATTAGCAGTTATTTGTTAAACCAGAGCAAAGCAATTTGCATCTTTAATAATATAAAATACCTTTGAGGGTAAAAAATGAAACGTAATCTATTAGCAATCGCTATTCCTGCACTTTTAATTGCAGGTACAGCAAACGCTTCTATTGAAGTGTGGAATAAAGACGGTAATAAAGTTGACTTTTATGGTCGTGTTTACGCATTAAACTATATTACTGATCGTAATAACCAAACTGGTGAAGGTGACAATACCACTGCACGTTTAGGTATGTCAGGTCAAACACAAGTGACCGACAGCGTAACAGGCTATGGTCGTTGGGAGTATGAAGCGAATACAGGTAAAAATGCTGATAATGAAACTCGTTATGCATTTGCTGGTTTAAACTTTGGTGATTTTGGTTCATTCGACTATGGTCGCAATGACGGTGTGTTAAAAACATTAACATCTTACACTGACGTTTTACCAGAATTTGGTGGTGATGCTTCTGATAATGATCTTTATGCATTAACAGCTCGTACTAAAGCCGTTGCAACCTACCGTAATTCAGATTTCTTCGGCTTAGTAAATGGTTTACGTTTTGCCGTTCAATATGCGGATAACGGAGATAACAGCTCAACGCGTCATTTCGGTAATTATACTCTTAATGATAAACGCAATAGTGCTGAAGCATGGGGTTCAGTTGTTGATTGGGATGTGCTTGATACTGGTTTATCTGTTGGTGCTGGTTATGCACAAACTGGTGGTCATAAAGATGCTAAAGCATGGTCAGCTGGTATCAAATATGATAACGACAACCTTTATTTAGCTGCGTTATATATTCAGGGTAAACAAAAATATGGCTGGGATAATGCATCAACAACTCGTAGCGCTGATGATTTAAAAACCAAAGGCTATGAATTAGTTGCTCAATATGGTATTGACTTTGAAGTGGGTCGCTTAACTCCATCTGTTGCTTATATCCAACATAAAGTTAAAGACGCATCTAATTATTCAAGTGATGCAGGGCTTAAAGGTAATGATTTAGCTAAATATGTTGATGTTGGTTTAACTTATGACTTTAACAAGAACCTACAAGCTATTATCGATTATAAAATTAATTTGTTAGATAAAGATGACATCGGTGCACGTCGTGCTTTATATGAAGATGGTTCATTTACTAAATCACAAATCAAGGGCACAACAAAAGACACAGTGGCACTTGGTTTAATTTACCAATTCTAATTAATTGTATCTTTATTTTTAAAAGGCACTTCGGTGCCTTTTTTATTATCTGTTATCAATGAAATATCCCTTGCGCTTTGATTGATACTCTGTTAAAAATTAAAAAATATAATAATGAATTAGGATAACAATGATGCTATATACCACACGTAAATTACTGGCTAAAAAAAATATTGCTTTAGTTGCTCACGATCACTTGAAAGATTCTTTATTAAGCTGGTGTAAAAAAAATCGTGAAGAGCTTTCTTGTCATAATTTATGTGGAACGGGTACTACTGGAACATTAATAAAGCAAGAAACAGGGCTAAATATCACACCAATGCTAAGTGGTCCGATGGGGGGAGATCAGCAGATAGGTGCATTAATTGCAGAAGGTAAAATTGATATCTTAATCTTTTTTTGGGATCCACTTAATGCTGTACCTCACGATCCAGATGTGAAAGCGTTGTTACGATTATCTACTGTTTGGAATATTCCAGTTGCCACTAATCAATCCACAGCTAATGCATTGATTCAATCTTCTATTTTTACGCAAGAAGTTGATATTGAAATTCCTGATTATCAAAGCTATTTAACTCAAAGAGTTAAATAAATGCCAATACCACCTCAAATTCGTAAAACAGGTCGGCAAATACTTTTACTTGATAATCTGTTTATTGTCTTGGGTTTTTATGTTGTGTTTCTGCTTGTTTCAACCCACTTTGTTAGTCAAGTTGGATGGAGTGCACTTTTTGTTGGTTTTGCGTTATGATTTCGGCAATTTGTTCACAAGGTTTTGGTATGTTATTGGCAATGGTATTGCTGATTGTTCTAGCTAAAAACCTATAATGTTATGGATAACTTTAAGTTATCTGCATTATCAATTTAAAAATGAGTCACCAATACACCCTATCAAAATGCGGAAGATTGGCTAATTTCGCCATCTTTAAATAAAATCGCTTCGCCAGTATTAAGTTTTTGCCATATCTCATTTGAAGTTAATGGTAAGGTTGAAATGATAGTAACAATATCATTGGGTGTTGTATGTTTTTGAAAATCAATTTCTACATCTTCGTCCAGTAATTTTGCTTTGCCAAATGGTGCTTTACGGGTTATCCAATGCAAATTCGTTGTACAATAGGCAAACACATATTGCCCATCAGAAAGTAGCATATTGAATATGCCTAGTTGGCTTAATTGATCGGCACATTGCTTAATAAAATTAAATAGCTCAAGATCATCGACAGGTTTTTGTGAATATTTTTGCTGTAATTGATTAATTAAATAGCAAAAAGCGTATTCGCTATCGGTTTCTCCAACAGGTTGAAAAAGCCCTGTATCTAAATTTTGGTAATTGGTTAATTGTCCATTGTGTGCAAAAGTCCAATTTTTACCCCAGAGTTCGCGGGTGAATGGGTGGGTATTTTCTAGTGCGACACCGCCTCGATTTGCTTGTCGAATATGAGCAATCACAGCTTTAGATTTGATGGGATATTCTTTCACCATTTTAGCAATAGGCGAATAGCTACAAGGCTCAGGATCTTTAAATGTTCGGCAACCTTTTCCTTCGTAGAAAGTAATTCCCCAACCATCTTTGTGAGGACCTTTGTCCCCACCTCGTTTAATTAAACTAGTAAAACTAAAGCAGATATCGGTTGGCACATTAGCACTCATACCCAATAATTCACACATATTATTTTGCCATCTCTTTTTCAATTAACAGAATAAGAATATGAATAACTTTGATGTGGATTTCTTGCACACGATCGGCATAACCAAAATGTGGAACACGAATATCAACATCAGCAAGTCCATTCATCTTACCACCATCTTTACCAGTTAACGTAATAATTTTCATCCCTTTTTGTTTTGCTGCTTCAATTGCCTTAAGCACGTTAGCTGAATTTCCTGAAGTTGAGATACCTAAAAGTACATCACCTTTCTGACCTACACCTTCAACATAACGTGAAAAGATAGAATCAAATCCAAAATCATTACCTACACACGAAATGTGGCTTACATCTGATATGGCTATCGCAGGATAAGCAGGGCGATTATCACGATAGCGACCAGTTAATTCTTCAGCAAAATGCATAGCATCACAATGAGAACCACCATTACCACATGATAAAACTTTACCACCTTGTTTAAACGAATCAGCAATTAAAATAGCAGCTTTTTGAATTTTTTGGAGATTATTGTTGTCTGAAACAAAATTAGTTAATACGTCAATAGCTTGGTTTAATTCATCACGAATATTGTCAATATACACTGGGATTTCTCCATCAATAATAAATAAATTTATAGACTATTGTAGTTTGTTCAAAATAGCTTGCAAGCGATAAAAATAAGATTCTTTATCTTGGTAAAAACATTTTAGGAAATGTGCCATTAAGTGCAAAAATAAACATTGAAATAGAAATAAATTAAGGTTATTTCTAATAATGATGGTTAAAATAACAGCAAAATTTAAATTAATTTTAAACTTAACAAATAATACATTTGCAATAGTTAAATTTTTTGCATTTATTTTAAATAATATATTGGGTAGAACTTGGTCGTAACGCTATTTGCCGATAGGATAAGTCTTTAATTCGTGATACAATTTATTTAGTAATTTTCACGCAAAACAGAGTGAAATGGCATAAAATAGAATTAATAAGGAATTTATATGCAAACGATTGAAGGTAAAGTTGCTGCACCACAAGCTAAAGTTGCAATTGTAGTGGCGCGTTTTAATCATTTTATTAATGATAGCCTAGTAAATGGTGCTATTGACGCATTGACACGTATTGGACAAGTTGATGATAAAAATATTACTGTTATTTGGGTTCCCGGTGCTTATGAAATTCCTCTTGCCGTTAAAGTTGCTGCACAGTCAAAAAAATATGATGCAGTTGTGGCGTTAGGTACCGTAATTCGCGGTAGTACAGCTCATTTTGATTTTGTCGCTGGTGAATCAAGCTCTGGATTATTAAGTACAAGTTTAGACAACACTATTCCAGTAGGATTTGGTATTTTAACCACCGAAAGTATAGAACAAGCAATTGAACGTGCAGGCACTAAGGCAGGAAATAAAGGAGCTGAAGCTGCATTAACTGCGCTGGAAATGCTAAATATTATTAAAGCAATTAAGGAGTAATTTTGTGGCATTAGTTAATCCTCGTCGTCGAGCAAGAGAATGTGCTGTACAAGCCATTTACTCTTGGCAAGTTTCCAGAAACGATCTTGCTGATGTTGAGACAAGTTTTATTGCAGAACAAGATATGAAAGGCGTCGATTCTAAGTATTTTCGTGAATTATTAAATGGTGTAGCAAAAAATACAGCCGAATTAGATAATAAAATGACACCTTATCTCACCGAACGATCTGTTGATGAATTAGGACAAATAGAATTAGCGATACTTAGAATCGCACTATATGAATTAATGAAACGTCAAGATGTACCTTATAAAGTGGTAATTAATGAAGCCATTGATTTAACAAAAACTTTCGGTGCTGCTGACAGCCATAAATTTGTTAATGGCGTATTAGATAAAATAGCTCCAACCATTCGTACGCGATAACCGATTAATTGTGAGATTGATATGAACGACAATACCGAAAAAAATAAACCATCTATTTTTTACGCAAAAAATAGTGAATCTAAAAAGCATTCTCGCTCGTTTACTGAAAAGCCCACTCGATGGAAAGACAAGCGTAAAGATGATTCATCTCAATTGAAATCTAAACGAGATCGTCATAATCGTATTGAAACATTCAAACCTCGAAATGATAAATTTGAGTTTGCAAAAAAGCGTTTTAATGTTGAACTTAATCAATCTCAATCATCTATCGATAATGATTCACCATGGCAAAAAAAGGTTCGTGCTAATGATCAAGTACCGACCTTTGGTTATGATGGCTATCGCCAGCGTAAAGAAGAAACTTTAGTTTATAGTGAAAATAGCTGTAAAGCAGTTTTCAAACATCGACGTACAGCTATTGTTAAACTATTTATTACTCAAGAGATGACTTACCAGTTTAAAGATTTAATAGATTGGTTAGTTAAAGAGCGGTTAGGCTATGATGTTATCTCTAGTGAGCAAATTAGTAAAATAACTCAAACTCAGCACCATGGTGGTGTCTGCTTAATTGTAAAAAAACGTATTCCACTTACCTTATTGGATTATTTAGAAAACAATAGTAATAAAGATCATGATTGTATTTTAGCTATTGACGATGTTCATAATCCCCATAATTTAGGTGGCTTAATTCGTAGTGCTGCTTTTTATGGTGTTAATGGCGTTATATTACGTCAAACGAATTTACTTGATAGTGGCGCTGCCATGCGTGTAGCAGAAGGTGGCATTGAAGCTGTTGAATCAATTAAAAGTGATGATTTTGTTGCTTCACTTCATATGCTTAAACAGCGTGGTTACCAAGTTGTTGCGTTATTACCTTGTCAAGTAAAATCCATTGCATCAAGTGAATTAAATAACATCAAGTTTGATAAAAAAATTGCGTTAGTTATATTTCAACAAATTAATATAAAACTTATTAATTGTGCTAATGTTGTTGTTCATTTAAAGGGCAATGACAACATGCCTGCATTAAATATTTCGGTTGCAACGGGTATTTTATTATCTAATTTACAAAAATAATAAAATATTATTTTATCTTTATTATCAACTAATTGGATGGTAAAAATTATTTACTAATTGGTAAAATATATCAAATAGCATGATTTGATTAGAAATTGCTTTTTTTTTCTGTAAATTGTTATTAGTTATTGTGTGTTTTGGTAATGGTTATGGCTTTAAAGCATAAAGTTGGTTTAATTTTCGGGAAGTTTTATCCTTTACATTGTGGTCATATTTATTTGATTGAAAAAGCAATGAGCCAAGTTGATGTGCTACATATCATATTGGGCTGTGAGGAATTACGTGATAAGCAGCTATTTGATAAAAGCCGCTTACCCAAACAACCACAAGTTAGCGACCGTTTTTCATGGTTAAAAGAGACGTTTAAAGATCGCCACAATATTCATATCCATGTACTTGATGAAGCTGGTATTGAATTTTATCCCAATGGGTGGCAAGATTGGAGTTGTCGCGTTAAACAAATTCTTTCCGAACATAAAATTAAGCCTAATGTAGTATTTACTAGTGAACCGCAAGATGTCAAAAATCATGAACTCTATTTTGGCTGTCAGGTAATCATTGTTGATGCCAATCGAGATTTTATAAGCATCAGCGCAACACAAATCCGTGAAAATCCTTATAAAAACTGGTCTTATATCGCACAAGCAGCAAAACCTTTTTTTGTTAAAAAAGTAGCTATTGTTGGTCAAAATAGATTTCGTGATTTACCGATTCAACTTGCTAATATTTATAATACTCAATATGTACCTAACGGTTATATTAATTATATTGAGCGAGAAATCTTAACTCAGCATAACAAACGTTATTTGAGTGAATCTGATTTTATGAAAATTGCGATGTTACATGTAGAACGGATTTCAAAAGCTGTTGAAAGCGCCAATAAGGTTGTTTTTACCTCAATTGATTTTGAAACATTAGCACAGTACTACGATCAATTATTTCAAAAAGATAATGAAATTTTAAAAGCTTTTAAAGACAGTTATCATTTTGATTTAGTCATTCATGAAAAAGATTCAAATTCAAAATCCTCCCGGCTGGAACATTTTGAAACAATCATAAAAGAGGTTGAAGCATTATTGATTTAGTTCATCACATTTATTGTGGCTTATGTTAAAATAAGTCAATTATTTGTGATAGGTAAATTTTTATGTCTCAATCTTCTGACAAACAAGACGATACAAATCAAGAAAAAATTGATTTTGGTTACAAGCAAGTTCCCAAACAAGAAAAAGTAAAACGTGTTGCCGAAGTATTTCATTCTGTTGCTGATAAATATGATGTTATGAATGATTTAATGTCATTTGGCATACATCGTATTTGGAAAAAAATTACCATTGAATATAGTAGCGTGCGTAAAGGTCAAAAAGTTTTAGATTTGGCAGGAGGCACTGGTGATTTAACGGCAAAATTCTCGCAACTTGTTGGTGATGATGGATTAGTTGTGTTAGCCGATATTAACGAATCAATGTTAAAAGTGGGACGAGATAAGCTACGCGACAAAGGCTTATTTAAAAACATTGAATATGTACAAGCTAATGCCGAAGAATTACCTTTTGCAGATAACTATTTCGATTGTATTACTATTTCATTTGGATTACGTAATGTTACCGACAAAGAAAAAGCATTACGATCCATGTGGCGAGTATTAAAACCTGGTGGGCGTTTATTAATTCTTGAATTCTCTAAACCGCAATATCAAATCCTGAATAAAGCGTATGATCTATACTCATTTACTATGTTACCATTGATGGGGAAAATAGTGGCAAATGATTCTGAAAGTTATCGTTATTTAGCTGAATCCATTCGTATGCATCCTGATCAAAATACACTGAAAAAAATGATGGAAGATGCAGGATTTGTCGATGTGAAATATCACAATATGACTGGTGGTATAGTTGCGTTACATACTGGCTTTAAATTTTGATGCGATGAATAATAATGACATTTTTTAGACTGTTTAAAATATTAACTGTATTCCGAGCTTATCAATTAAATGAATTGTTACCAAAACATCGTTCATCAAAATGGTTGCGCACTTTATTATTTTGTATGTTTTGGGTTAGAGCTAAAGCAAAACATCAAGAAATCGGTGAACGTTTACGACTAGCATTACAAGAACTAGGTCCAGTTTGGGTGAAAATTGGACAAATGATCTCAACTCGGCGTGATATTTTACCAAAACACATAGCCGATGCTTTGGCAAAATTACAAGACCAAGTTAACCCTTTTGACGGTAAAATTGCCAAACAAATAATTGAGTCAGCTTTAGAGCAGCCAATTGATTATTATTTTGCAGATTTTGACGAAAAACCAATAGCATCAGCATCAATAGCACAAGTTCATAAGGCGATATTAAAACGTAGTCAAGCCGAAGTAGTTATCAAAGTATTGCGCCCTAACATTTTACACGTTATCCAAGCCGATATTGGTTTGATGTATTGGGTGGCTAAACAATTAACTAAGCGGATTGAATCAGGCGAAAAATTGCGAGCTGTTGAAATAGTGCATGATTATGAAATGACACTATTAAAAGAGTTAGATTTACAAAAAGAAGCTTACAACACGGCTAGATTACGCGATAATTTTATCAATAGCGACATTTTATATATCCCTTATGTTTACCAAGATTTATGCCGAAAAAATGTGATGGTTGAAGAGCGCATTAAAGGGATTCCCATTGCAGATATCGATCAGTTAAAACAAAATAATGTTGATATGAAATTACTTGCAGAACGAGGAGTACAAGCTTTTTTCACCCAAGTGTTTCGCGATAACTTTTTTCATGCTGACATGCATCCAGGCAACATTTTTGTTGATATTACAGAACCACAAAATCCACGTTATATTGGTATTGATTGTGCCATTGTTGGTATATTAAGTACTGATGATCAACGCTATCTTGCTGAAAATTTCTTAGCATTTTTTAATCGAGATTATCGAAAAATAGCCGAAACCTACATTGCATCAGGCTGGGTACCTGCAACAACGGATGTTATTGCACTTGAAATGGCAATGCGCAATGTATGTGAGCCCGCATTTTCAAAACCACTTTCTGAAATCTCATTTTCACAGATTTTACTGCAATTATTTCAAGTCGCTCGTCAATTTGATATGGATATCCAACCCCAACTAACCTTACTTGAAAAAACACTATTTTATATTGAAGGACTTGGTCGTCAGCTTTATCCAGAACTTGATTTGTGGCAAACAGCAAAGCCATTTTTAGAAAAGTGGTATCGAGATAAATATAGTGCTAAAAAGATACTACAACAAGCTTGGGAATCGCTGCCTCAGTGGCGGGTCATGTTGCCACAGTTACCAGAAAAATTAAATGATTATGAACGAATTTCCAAACAAATGAATGTTCAATTACAACAAATCAATCAAGAACTACAGCGTAGTAAAAAGCGTGAACGAAATTTATATACAGCGATTGCACTATTTTGTGCATTATGTATTATTATATTGATTGTGCATTAAGAATTGAGCACAAAACTAGTTATTTGGGAAAATTGTAGTTTGTGTGTATAATTTAGGTATTAACTTTACTGGAGATAATTATCATGATGCCAAGCTTGCCCCAACTCCTCATATTAGTTGCTGTTGTTGTTTTGTTATTTGGAACAAAAAAATTACGTACATTAGGCTCCGATCTTGGCACATCAATTAAAGGCTTCAAAAAAGCGATGGATGATGATGACGGCAACGACCAAAAAGAGCACAACAATTTACAAAAAGTCGAGAATATTGACTCATCAGATACTAACAATACAGATACTAGTAATAGCAAAAAAGAGTAACCCGTGTTCGACATCAGCTTTGGTCAGTTACTATTAGTGTTAATTATTGGTCTGGTGGTTTTAGGGCCAGAAAGGTTACCCATTGCCATAAAAACAGTTGTAGGATGGATAAAAGTACTCCGCCGAATGTCTGCTACTGTACAGTTAGAATTAAATAAAGAACTCAAACTGCAAGAGTTACAAGAAAGTCTAAAAAAGGCTGAACAAAGTGGTTTAACAACACTTACGCCAGAGATTCAAGAATCAATTGATGATTTAAAGCGCGTAACAGAATCATTACAAAACGAGATCGACTCTGTAACGCAGATCGATTCTCAAACTCACTCAGATAAAAATAAATCATGACCGACGACGCTACACAACCATTAATAGGACATCTTGTTGAACTTAGAGCACGGCTTCTGCGTTCAATTATCTGTATTTTGCTAGTATTAGTTTGCTTACTCTATTTTTCCAATGATATTTATCATATCGTGGCAAATCCGCTTATCAGCCAATTACCTCAAGGTAGTAGCATGATAGCAACAGATATTGCAGCACCATTTTTTACCCCAATTAAGCTAACTGCGGTGGTGGCAATATTTATCTCAATTCCTTACATACTGTATCAAGTTTGGGGATTTATCGCACCAGCGCTATATCAACATGAAAAACGTCTAGTAATGCCGTTAATTGTATCAAGCACAATTCTCTTTTATCTTGGTATCGCATTTGCTTACTTTGTGGTGTTTCCACTAGCATTTTACTTTTTTATTCACACTGCACCTATTGATGTAGCTATCAATACAGATATTACAAAATACCTTGATTTTGTAATGACACTCTTTATTGTTTTTGGATTTGCTTTCGAAGTGCCAGTTGCCATTATACTACTTTGTTGGACAGGAATAACTACACCTAATAGTCTACGAAAAAAGCGCCCTTATATTATTGTAGGGGTATTTGCTATCGCAATGTTTGTTACACCGCCTGATGTATTTTCACAAATATTATTAGCTGTACCTATCTGTTTACTATTTGAAATTGGCACTTTTTTTGCCCGTTTTTATCAACCACGAAAAAACGACAAAACAGAAGATGACGGCAGTTATGAATCTGATAAAGATAGTTAACAGATAAAAGATGAATTAACTGAATAATTAAGGATAACAAGTCATAATGAATACATCATTACCTGATTTTAATTGTGCCAATGTATTAGTTGTAGGCGATATTATGTTAGATCGCTATTGGTATGGAGGAACTAATCGGATATCCCCCGAAGCGCCAGTACCTGTAGTTAAAATTGACTCTTTAGAAGAGCGACCAGGTGGTGCGGCTAATGTTGCTATGAATATTACATCGCTTTGTGGTAACGCGCGACTAATCGGACTAACAGGTATTGATGAACCAGCTAAAATTCTTGATGAACAGCTAAGTAACCACAAAGTTCAATGTGATTTTGTCTCTGTTTCAACACACCCAACTATAACTAAACTACGAGTCTTATCACGCAATCAACAATTGATCCGTATTGATTTTGAAGAAGGATTTGGCAATATTGATGCAACTCCTATTCTTGAGCGTATTCAAACAGCATTGGCGACGCATAAAGTATTGGTTCTGTCGGACTATGCTAAAGGTGCATTATCAGCAGTTCAAGCAATGATTAAGCTTGCTAATCAAGCAAATGTACCAATTCTAGTTGATCCTAAAGGGACTGATTTTGAACGTTACCGTGGTGCAACAATCTTAACCCCTAATATGTCAGAGTTTGAAGCGGTAGTTGGTCATTGTCAAAGTGAAGATGAAATCATAGAAAAAGGCCACCAACTGATTAAACAGTACCAGCTAAAAGCGCTATTGGTTACACGAAGTGAAAAAGGCATGACATTGCTTCAATTAGATAAACCAACTTATCATCTACCGACTCAAGCTAAAGAAGTATTTGATGTCACAGGTGCTGGCGATACTGTAATTGCCACATTAGCCGCAGCTTTAGCCGCAGGGCAATCTTTAGAGGAAAGCTGTTTCTTAGCCAATGCTGCAGCGGGTGTTGTTGTTGGTAAACTTGGCACTTCAACAGTATCGCAAGTAGAGTTAAGTAATGCCATTCGAGCACGTGCTGATGACGGTTTTGGTGTAATGACAGAAGAAGAACTCAAAGAAGAAGTTCAAAAAGCACGGATGCGTGGTGAAAAAATTGTCATGACCAATGGTTGTTTTGATATTTTACATGCTGGGCATGTCTCTTATCTTGCTAATGCGCGTAAACTTGGTGATCGTTTAATAGTTGCGGTGAACAGCGATGCTTCGGTTAAGCAGTTAAAAGGTGAATCAAGACCAATAAACCCGCTTATGCAACGAATGATTGTATTAGGTGCACTTGATTCAGTTGATTGGGTCGTGCCATTTGAGGAAGAAACACCACAACGATTAATAGCCACTATTTTACCCGATGTATTAGTTAAAGGTGGCGATTATAAACCTGAAGATATCGCAGGCGGTAAAGAAGTTATTGCTGCTGGTGGAACTGTTAAAGTGCTCAATTTTGAAGATGGATGTTCAACAACCAACATTATTAACGCAATAAAAAGAACGCTAAGCTAAATAATCACAAATAAAATCGGCTACTTTGAAATAAGTAGCCGATTGGCTTTTCAACTCTTAATAACCTTAGTTAATCCTTGTTTAAGATAAAAATCAGTAAAAAAAATTAATACACTTTAATCAATCGTTAATAACTATTGTTAAATTTCAAAATTAATACTTTTTTTATTGTGATCTTTATGCAAAGCTAATAAGCAAATAACGAAAAAGAGTATTAAGGATATTTTATGACCAAACAGTATGATTACATTGCCATTGGTGGTGGTAGTGGAGGGATAGCATCAATTAATCGAGCTGCGTCCTATGGAAAAAAATGTGCCATTATTGAAGCCAAATTATTAGGTGGAACCTGTGTTAATGTTGGTTGTGTACCCAAAAAAGTAATGTGGTATGGCGCTCAAATTGCAGAAGCTATTAAACATTATGGTCCCGATTACGGTTTTGATACCACTATTAATCAATTCAATTGGGATAAATTAATTGCTAGTCGAACTGCTTATATTGATCGCATTCATCAGTCTTATGATCGGGTTCTTACTAATAACAAAGTTGATGTCATTCATGGCTATGCAAAATTTGTTGACTCTCATACCGTTGAGGTAAATGGCGAGCACTATAGTGCTGATCATATTTTAATTGCTGTTGGCGGAAAACCAAGCATTCCCAATATTCCAGGTGCGCAATATGGCATTACTTCAGATGGCTTTTTTACTCTAAAAGCCTTACCAAAACGTGTGGCAGTTGTTGGCGCAGGTTATATTGCTTGCGAAATAGCAAGCGTATTACACGCTTTGGGCGCACAAACACATCAATTTGTTCGCAATGCTACACCACTACGATCTTTTGATCCGCTTATTATTGAAACCTTAATGGAAGTTATTGCTACTGAAGGGCAACAATTACATACTTTTGCTGTTCCAAAATCGGTAATTAAAAATAGTGATAATTCACTAACATTAAACCTCGAAAATGGCGAAAGTTACACAGTTGATTGTTTAATTTGGGCGATTGGACGTGATCCAGCAACAAATGACATGAATTTACAGGCGGCAGGAATTGCGGTTGATAATAAAGGTTTTGTTATCGTCGACAAATACCAAAACACCAATGTCCCGGGCATCTATTCTGTCGGTGATGATATTACAGGCGCTATAGCGCTAACACCTGTTGCTGTTGCCGCAGGGCGTCGCTTATCAGAAAGGTTATTTAACAATAAACCTGATGAACATTTAGATTACAGTAATATTCCGACCGTCGTATTTACTCATCCTGCAATTGGTACAGTAGGATTGACTGAACCAGAAGCAATACAGCAGTATGGTGAAGAAAACGTAAAAGTGTATAAATCAACATTTACAGCAATGTACACCGCAGTAACACAGCATCGACAACCTTGTCGAATGAAATTAGTATGCGTGGGGAAAGATGAAAAAATTGTTGGTATTCATGGTATTGGTTACGGAATGGACGAAATGTTACAAGGCTTTGCAGTAGCGCTTAAAATGGGAGCAACTAAAAAAGACTTTGATAATACGGTGGCTATCCACCCAACTGCTGCCGAAGAGTTTGTTACTATGCGTTAAAAACAACCGATATTAGTAATAAAAAAGCAGGCTATTAGTCCTGCTTTTTTATTAATATTTTTATAATTAATGTTTTTATTATTTAGGCTTTTATCGATTAATGATTTTCCTCACTTTGCCAGCCATTTTTAGCTAAAGGAAAGAAACCGACCCCAACCGCAATTAACGCCACAAAAGAGATGTAAATACCAGCACCAAGATAACTATATTGACCTAATAAATGTTCAGGGCTTAATAGATAAATGGTTAATGTTGGTGTAAATGCACTAAATAACGCATAGGCTAAATTATACGAAAATGACAAACCCGAATAACGAATCGCAGGAGGGAAAGCTCTTGTACCAACTATTGCTGTCATTGCAACAGAACCAATAAATAGCCCAAATACAGCCCAAAGCGAATAAAGTTTAGTTAAGGACATATCTGGCGACAAAGAGCTATAAAATACAATGCTCATAATAGCAAGCCCGCCCCAGTTAATTAGCATTGTTTTGGTTGTACCTATTTTATCTTCTAACCAACCAAAAATAACGCAACCGATAGTCAAAGTTAGTGCAGCAATACAACCACCAATACGCCAATCAAGATTAGCAAAATGGTACATGCCACCTACAATACGACCCGGTGTAATCAAAATACCCACCATAATTGCCGTCGATAATGACCAAGTCAAAATAGCTACAATTAAGCAAGCTGTTTTATGTTTTTGAAGCACGGTAACGACAGGAATATTCTTTTCAATTGCTTTGCGTGCTGCTAACTCTTTAAAGATAGGTGTTTCAGATAAAAATCGACGTAAATAAACCGAAATAACGCCAAAAATACCACCAATAATAAACGGAATACGCCAAGCATAATCTAAAATATTTACGGTGGTAAAACAAAGATCAATAATGATAGTCACAATAAAGCCAAGTAAAATACCGCCAGTAATACCTGAAGTTAACGTACCGATACCTAAACCATAACGTTGCTTTGGCACATGCTCAGCAATGAACACCCAAGCTCCTGGCATTTCACCACCAATAGCAGCACCTTGAAGCATACGCATCACTAATAATAACAGAGGTGCAAAAATACCAATTACTTCATAAGTTGGTAAAACACCAATGATAAATGTAGGTAATGCCATCATAGCCACGCTTAAGGTAAACATTCGCTTACGTCCCACTTTATCACCAAAGTGCGCCATAATTATGCCACCAACAGGACGAACCAAATAACCAGCAGCAAAAATACCCCATGCAAATAAATCTAACGTTAATGGCGATAAAAAATGCGGTAAAAATAGTGGTTTTACAATGGTATCGATGTAAAGCGCATAAATAACAAAATCATAAAATTCTAATGTACCACCCAAAGAGGACAAAACTAACGTTTTAAAATCCTGCCGATTTAATGGTCGAGCACTAGGCTGCCATTCCGCGTTGATTACAGACTGACTCATGGAAAAACCTTATTATTAAATTAAGTTAGAAAATAAAAAATCTATCTTTTATTGATTTAAGTTAAAAACGTGAGATTCATTCTGCCACAAAAAAAAGGCTTTTTTTTCATCATAAAAAAATTTAATGTATGTAACAAAACTACTTATTTGATTTATAATTTAACTAATCGAAGCTTAAAAAATATAAATCATGATAAAGCATAATCAATAATGGATAAATTAGATAAAATTTGATGACAAATAACAACAAAGTACGCTGTAGTTGGGTTTTGGATGACCCAATATACATTCATTACCACGATAACGAATGGGGCAACCCCCAATATGATAGCCTTAAACTATTTGAAAAAATTTGCCTTGAAGGGCAACAAGCGGGATTATCGTGGATCACTGTTCTAAAAAAACGCGATGAATATCGACGTTGCTTTTTTAATTTCGACCCACACAAAATTATTCAGCTAACGCCTGAAAATATTGAACATCTTTTAAAAAATAAAGGACTAATTCGTAATCGTTTAAAGCTAAATAGCATTGTAAAAAATGCTCATGCTTATTTAAACATGCAAAAAAGTGGTGAAGATTTCTCGCAATTTATCTGGTCGTTTGTTGATAATAAACCAATTATTAACCATTTTAACGATAAAAGCGAAGTCCCCGTAAGTACTGATATATCAGAAAAAATGTCAAAAGCGCTAAAAAACAAAGGTTTTACATTTGTTGGTTCTACCATCTGTTATGCTTTTATGCAGTCCATGGGATTAGTTAACGATCATTTTGAAAATTGTTATAAAAAATAAAGGAAAAAATGGATGATAGTAAAATCAATAAAGTATGGTATAGCCTTAATATTAGCCTATTTCATTATTGCTAACATTGCGATTTATATTTCTTCGATGCAAAAACCAATAAAAAATGCCGATACCTTGGTCATATTGGGAGCCCAAGTGATTAACACACCAGCCATAGCTTCTTCAACCTTAGCCGAGCGTTTAAATATTGCCATAAATTATTTACAAAATAACCCACAAACCAAAGTTGTTGTTTGTGGCGGACAGGGAAAAAACGAATCTGCAACTGAAGCTAGTGTAATGGCCCAATATTTAATTGAAAAAGGGATCGATGCTAATCGAATTTATCAAGAAGACAAATCAACCCGAACAGCCCAACAATTTATCTATGCAAATCGTATATTACCTTTAGGCAAAACGGTTGTGGTAACCAATGATTTTCATTTATTGCGATCGCTAATGCTAGCTAAACGTTCAGGAATTAACGAAGTATCAGGCTTAGCCGCGCCATTAGATTTGACTAAAAGAGATAAATATATCGCATTAATAAGAGAACCCCTAGCACTAGCAAATTCTTGGTTATTCGACCATCCAAGCGATAGTAACCCCCCTGAAAACCAATTACCAAGTCAACCATCTAACTAAAATCATCGGCACATTACGGCAAAAGCAAGGGTAACTACTGTTTTTGCCGTGCGTCCATGATATCATTAACTATTAAAATTTAAATCAGTTACAGATAAATATGAAATCAGACACAATTGTTGCACAAGCAACACCACCAGGTCGTGGTGGCGTAGGTATATTGCGCATTTCTGGACCCCAAGCCCAAGCCGTGGCTCAGGCAGTATTAGGACAAATACCCAAACCAAGGTATGCGCATTATCTTCCTTTTTTAGCTACTGATGGTTCAATCTTAGATGAAGGTATTGCGCTGTTTTTCCCAAATCCACACTCTTTTACAGGCGAAGATGTCCTTGAATTACAAGGGCACGGTGGTCCAGTTATTTTGGATCTACTTTTAAAGCGTATATTAGAACTTCCTAACATCCGCATTGCAAAGCCGGGAGAGTTTTCAGAGCGTGCATTTTTAAATGACAAGCTAGATCTGGCCCAAGCCGAAGCTATTGCTGATTTGATTGATGCTAGCTCAGAACAAGCGGCAAAATCGGCAATATCATCTTTGCAAGGAGTATTTTCTAAAAAAGTGAATGCATTGGTTGAATCCTTAATTCATTTACGCATATTCACCGAGGCAGCAATCGACTTTCCTGAAGAAGAAATTGACTTTTTATCTGACGGCAAAATAGAAGCACAGCTTAACCAAGTCATAACTGGTTTAAGCGAAGTTCGCCAAGAAGCTAAACAAGGATCATTGTTACGAGAGGGCATGAAAGTAGTCATAGCAGGGCGTCCTAATGCAGGAAAATCAAGCTTACTTAATGCGTTAGCTGGGCGTGAAGCTGCCATTGTGACCGATATCGCAGGCACCACGCGTGATGTACTGCGTGAACATATCCATATTGATGGCATGCCACTACACATTATTGATACCGCAGGTTTACGAGAAGCTAGTGACGAAGTGGAACGAATTGGTATAGAACGTGCTTGGCAAGAAATTGAGCAAGCTGATCGTGTATTATTCATGGTTGACAGCACAACCACAACAGAAACCAACCCAGAAAAGCTATGGCCTGAATTTATTGAACGCTTACCTAAAAATATGCCAGTAACCGTAATTCGTAATAAAGCCGATTTAACAGGCGAAAAGCTAGGATACAGTGAAGTAAATGGCTACTCACTGATTCAGCTTTCAGCTCGAACGGGGGAAGGCATTTCACTATTACGCAATCACCTAAAACAAACAATGGGCTTTACCAGTAGCACAGAAGGTGGATTTTTAGCACGTCGCCGCCACCTTCAAGCACTTGAAAAGGCAGCCGAGCACTTAAATAATGGTAAACACCAACTAGTCACCTTCCATGCTGGTGAATTGCTCGCTGAAGAGCTAAGATTAGCGCAAGAATCCTTAAGCGAAATCACAGGAGAATTTACTTCTGATGATTTATTAGGCCGTATATTCAGTTCGTTTTGTATTGGTAAATAGGTCAAACTTTAATTCTACGTTAAATAAAGTCTATAAAGCAGAACATTGCCTAGTTGTTGGTATATTCCAATATCAAAATGTGCTGACAACTAAGAAAATCAGCATCTCAAGTAAGAATTTTTTATTATGAATAAACTAAAGCTGGCATGTAATACTTAAATGCATTTAAATAGACTTTAAACAAAATATAAAATTCCCAAAGATACTTTATAGCGAATTAATTTCACTAAAACAAAAAATCAAATAAAATCAATGGTCTACCTGAGCGATTTTTAGAGCAAAAAAACATGCTTATAGCACCACAATATTAATATGCTTGCCTTATCACAGCATCAAAATATGCCGATAACGAAGTAAAGTTAGCACACCAAACTGAGCTGTTGGGCGTGTTTGTGTTTTAGATGTTATCAGCAATATTAATCATTCCGTAAAAGTCAAAAAGTCCTAAAGATAACACCGTATTTTAATTATAAAATTAACTTATCACTAAAGCCGAATCGTTTTTATCTTTACATTTCTTTACAAAAAAGTCCGCCAAAAAACTAGCCAACTATTTTTTAAATAGCTATACTTTTACCGCTATAGGAAAACAAGCTTATTAAATAAGCGAATAGTTATAAAAATTTAAATAAAAAAGTATTACTTAGCACAAGGAATGTGATATGCAGTATCATTTTGGCACAAGGCACAAGGCACAAGGCACAAGGCACAAGGCACAAGGCACAAGGCACAAGGCACAAGGCACAAGGCACAAGGCACAAGGCACAAGGCACAAGGCACAAGGCACAAGGCACAAGGCCTGGCAAACCTATGTCTTAAATTTATTAAATAATTCTATTCGACGAGTTTTTGCACGAAACTTATTTATATCTTCGAAATTATCTCTCAACTTATTATCGAAATTGTCCCGAAAAAGCTTATTGGTGTTGGGGCTGTTATTATTGTCATCTTTATGGAATGTACAGGCGAATGGTAAAAAATATCGAGCGGATAATCGTAGTGATGCAATAATGCTACCGTCGGCAGTTATCAATTATGCAAGGCCGAATCTAGAACGGGGGGTTGGGATATATGCAGGCCCAGCTGACATATGGAATCTTAAGAAGGGCTTTTTAGTTCAATCTATCAATCCTGAATCATACAATCAAAATTTCCCGACCACAGGTGCGCATAATTTATATTTTGATTTACTCATAACAGGAATAGAACCAGAAGAATTGACATGGGAACCCGTTACTTTGGGGGGAATTACTGCAACAGTGACAAATGTTGTAGCTAAGGATTGGTGGCTTCCTTATGAAGATTGGGGAGTTGTAGCCCGTGTTAAGTTAACAGGTCCAGAGGCAAGAACTCAAAGGAATAATCCTAAACCTAGTCAAATAGCTAAGCCACAGTTACCGCAGACGTTTGAGTTAGTGGGTAG
>NZ_LZHC01000010.1:0-285107 GCF_001690535.1 Gilliamella sp. Bif1-4
GTCTATGTAGCGACTGGTTTGCCTAGCAATCACTTTTCGTCCATATAAATCGATAATCACCGACAAATATAACCAACCTTCACCCGTTTTAATATAAGTAATATCGGTTACCCATGTTTTATTAGGCTTATCAGGATTAAATTGCCTATCTAACGTGTTGGGCGCAATATTGTGATGAGCCTTGTCTGTTTTATGCTTGAATTTACGTGCTGCTTTACTCCGTAATCCCAATTGTTGCAAAACACGGCTAATTGTCCTTTCTGAAACTTGATAGCCTGCTTCTCTTGCATCATGAAGCAGGCTTGGCGCACCCAAACGGGCTTTATGTTGCCAATACTGCTTTTGGATATACTCGCTGAGTTTAACTGATTTGTTTGCTCTTTTTAACCAAGCATAATAACCCGATGAACTGACACCAAGTAATGAGCATATCCTAGTAACGGGATAGCAGGTTAAATGATTTTTCATATAAGCGTACTTCATCGACTTGGATTGTTGATGAAGTACACATGCGCCTTTTTTAGTATATCATTAGCCATTTTCAGTTCTTTAATCTCTTTTTCTAACGCCATAATCCGCTGTTGCTCAGCGGTTAACTCTCGACGGCTGGTTTTATTCGGGGAAAGTTGCCTAATCCATTTATCTAGGGTTGATTTACCCACACCTAGATGATTGGCAAGTTCGCTGATAGAAAGGTGTGCATTAGATAACGCATAATCCACTGATTGTTGTTTGAATTCGATATTAAATTTTTTGACCATGATATTTGTCTCCTATGATTTTTGTTTATACCATAGAGGCAACTTTTGTCCACTTTTTTGGCGAGGATCATTATGCCTACTGCCCTAAATGTGAAAGTACTGGAAAAATTATAGAGGGTGCCGATAATTTTATCGTTGCGGGTAAAACCGCTGCTTACGATGGTTGTATCATTGCATGTAAATGTTCGCCAGTTGGTTATAATAAAATTATAGCAACAAAAAGTACCATTTTTGTTGGTGTAAAAAATGACATACATAACATGTAGGAAAACGCCATATAGATTGATTGGGCACTTACTTTGTTTAAACGTGCGACAATCTACTCTGGGCTACAATAAAGTATTAGGTATTTTTTAACTTGACGCAATACCGAAGCCAGTATTGGCTTACCATTACCGCTGTTTTTTCGCCTTTTTCGAGCAAGTGTCACCGCCTCATGTGCTTGATAGGCTTGATTATGTTTTGAGTTTCTTTTTATCTCACGACTTATTGTCGAAGGATGTCTATTGAGTTGCTGGGCTATCTTTTTGAAAGGTGATTATAATGCATAGCAATCTCCAAACTGTGGTAGTGCGAAGTAGCTAGTATAAATCACCTTTTTACTTTCTTCACTCCACCGAGTTTAAAATTGCACTTCATGTTTTAATCCAGGATATTTTGTGCTCAAATTTATTCTTTAGAAGAATAATATAGAAATAGTATTCTTTTATAACATCAACTCCATTGCTCGATACCGCAAATCCGGTTTTTTAATCCACGCTTGAGCATCAATAATTGCCAATTCTCGGGCATCTTTTTGTTTGGAGATCTCCAGTACGTGATTAGCGGCATTGGAGGCTAATTCAAACGCCATTAATTGGGATTGTCCATTAATTAAATGCGCTGTAAACAAGCTACAAATTAAATCACCCACACCTAATGGACGATGTGGAAAGTCATATAGTGGGCGGGAAAGATGATAGTTTTGGGTTGGCGTTGCTAACACCATTTCAAATAGGTCGGTTGTTTTGCCTGCGTGCACCAAATTTTTTACTAATATAGCTTTAATAGACTGTTCTTGTAATGTTTTTATTGCATTTAGTACATCGTTAAATGTTTTAATTTCGATATCAGAAAGTATTTGTAATTCTAATAAATTTGGTGTGATATAGTCGGCTTGTTTAACCGCTTGTTTAGTGAAGAAATCAATAATACCTTGTGGCAGTGAACTACCTTTATTAATATCGCCCCCCATAACAGGATCACAAACATAGATAGCATTAGGATTATAGTATTTAATTTTGTTGACTGCTTCTAAGATTTCTTCGCCTTGTTCAGCAAGACCAATATAGCCCGAAATAATGGCGTCAATAGACTTTAAAACCCCAATTTTTTCTAGACTATTAACTATTCGTGTGATTTGTTTAGCACCAAGCACTATGCCATCATAATGAGGGTAAACCGTATTACTGGATAATTGCACGGTATGGATCGGCATAACTTCAACGCCTTGTAGCTGCATGGCTAATGTCGATACCTTGTTACCGGCATAACCATAAACAACATTTGATTGAATTGATAATACTGTTTTCATATGTTTACCTTATTATTCGTCATAGTAATGATAGCGGTTTAGGAGATAGATACAGATGATAGATATCAATGCTAAACAACAATAAAACAAGGCTAATGGTATCCAAAAAGTTTTGTAAGTATAAATAATATATGCCCCTATCATCGGAATTAGGCTACCAAAAATGGCAGCGCAACCTTGATAGCTGATAGATAACCCTGTGTAACGTATTCTGGTAGGAAAAACTCGACTTAAATAGCCCGCTATTACGCCATAAAAGCCACTGTAGCAAATTACGTTGAGCGAAATACCAATAATAAAGCTATTTTTTGTGCCTAGCTGAATGATTGGGAATAATAAAAATACCGATCCCATTGCTAAGATTGCCGAACAAATTAAAAATCGTGTTGCCGAGTATTTTTCTGAAAAATAAGCAATAAAAGGTTGCACAACAAAATGCACAATCGCAATCCAAAACAGGGCATCAACAATTATCTTGTCTTCAATACCTAGTGCAATAGTGGTATAGCCAATCATTAATGTATTAGAAAATATTCCACTAAATGACAATACATTAGCACCAATGCTTAAAATTAATAGCGGTGTTGATTTTTTTAAAACTTCAATAATCGGTGTTGATTCTTGATTTAAGTTTGCTTGCTTTTTGCATGATTCGATAAAGACAGGTGACTCGGTTAAGGTGACTCTAGCAATAATGCCAATAATTAATAAAATAGAACTGGCTAAAAATGGAATACGCCAATAGCCACTATTAATAAGCTCAGCTATAGGTGAACGGATAATATAAGAAAAGACCAATAATGCTAAAATATTTCCTGCTGGGCTTCCCCACTGTGCAAAGGAGGAAAAGAAGTTTTTCAACCCTTTGGGGGCATGTTCATTGGTCATAAGCACGGCACCGCCCCATTCACCACCAACCGCAATCCCTTGTAAGATGCGTAATGTAACCAATAAAATTGGTGATAAAATGCCTGCTTGTTGATAAGAGGGTAATAAACCAACACAGGTGGTGGCACACCCTATTAAAACCAACGTAGTAATTAACGATTTTTTACGCCCCAAACGATCACCAATATGACCAAATAGTAACGCTCCTAAAGGACGTGATAAAAATCCCACGGCAAAGGTGGCAAAAGATCCTAAAATTTGCACAAATTGATTATCATCAGGAAAAAAAAGCTGACCAAATATTAATACTGATGCCAGGGCATAAATATAAAAATCATACCATTCAATGGTCGTACCAATAAAAGCGGCAAAAGCAACTTTTTTAGCTGATGAATTGGACATAAGTAATCTTAGGTCTATCGCGGTTGTAAGTTAATAATGAGTACGAAACTAGCACAAAATTATTAATATGACAATTTGTTATCTTCTAAGAAAAGAAAAATGCAATGGATAGATTTAGTATCTAATTTAGTGACAGAATTAACTGTCACCTTTATTATTGTCCTCTATATAGAAACACGCAATTTTATGTTCATTATAATTAATAAGCTGTGGTTGTTCTGTTGTACAACGTGAAAATGCTAAACGGCATCGAGCATTAAACGCACAACCCATAGGTGGATTTAGCGGACTTGGTAATTCACCTTCTAATTTAATTCTATCTCGCCTAAGATCAGGATTTAATCTTGGGGTTGCTGATAATAGTGCCTGAGTATATGGATGTCTAGGGTTACGATAGATTTCATCTTTTCGTCCTTGTTCAACGCAACGACCCAAATACATTACCATTACATCATCAGCAATGTGTTCAACAACGGAAAGGTCATGAGAAATAAAAATATAAGATAAACCTAGGTCCTGCTGTAGATCCATCATCAAATTTAGCACTTGTGCTCGTACAGAAACGTCTAATGCTGAAACAGGTTCATCAGCAACTACTATTTCGGGATCAAGCATTAAACCTCTTGCGATAGCAATGCGTTGACGTTGTCCTCCTGAAAACATATGGGGATAACGGTTATAAAACTCTTCTTTTAATCCAACTTTTTGCATCATTGATAGTACTTTTGCTTTACGATCATTTGCTGTTAGATCAGTATTAATAATTAATGGTTCTTCTAATATGGAACCGATTTTTTTGCGGGGGTTCAATGATGAGTATGGATTCTGGAAAACGATTTGGATCTTTTGGCGACGCAATTTTTGAGCTTGTTGATCATTATCCAACAAATTCTGATTTTTAAAATAAATTTCTCCTGATGTGGGTTTTTCAATCATTGTTAGTAATCTTGCTAATGAGGATTTACCACAACCTGATTCACCGACAATCGCAAGTGTTTTAGCTTTATCTAATGTAAAAGATACACCGTCAACGGCTTTAACTTGCTTGGTTTCAGAAAAAAATCCCGTTTTAACATGATAATATTTTGTCAAGTTTCGGGCATCAAGCAGTAATTCGTTATTTTCCATGTTATTGTTCATATTGTGGTATCCCTTCACTTGATAGTGGATAATGGCATTTTACTTTTCTAGTTTCACCATAGCTAACTAGTGTTGGTTCTTGGGTATAACAATGTTCAGTAGCATAAGGACAACGAGGGTTAAGTAAACAGCCTGTTGGTCGATCATATTTTCCTGGTACAACGCCTGATAATGATGCTAATCGTTCTTTATCTTGAGTAAACTCAGGGAGAGAGCGTAATAGTGCCTGTGTGTAAGGGTGTAATGGTTTTTTAAAGATAATTTCAGCATCTCCTATTTCAACCACCTGTCCAGCATACATTACAATAATTTTTTGTGCAGCCTCAGAAACTAACGCTAAGTCATGAGTAATAAGTATTAATGCCATATTATTTTTGCGTTGCAACTCAAGTAATAACTCAATAATTTGCCCTTGAATTGTGACATCAAGCGCGGTTGTTGGTTCATCAGCAATTAAGAGTTTTGGATTGCATGCTATTGCTATTGCAATCATTACTCGTTGGCTCATTCCGCCAGATAATTGGTGCGGATAAACCTTTAATCGATTTTCAGCATCAGGAATTCCTACCAGTTTAAGTAATTCAATCGCTCTTGCTTTGAGCACTTTTTTACTACCGCCTTGGTGAATTTTTAATGTTTCAATGATTTGGTAACCGATGGTAAAACATGGGTTTAAGCTAGTCATCGGATCTTGAAAGATCATTGCCACATCTGCACCCACAATTTTACGGCGCATTTTGGTTGAGAGCTGTTGAAGGTCTTTGCCATCAAAGTGTAATGCATTTGCATTGACTTTACCAGGAAAATCAATGAGTCCCATTATGGCGAGTGAACTCACTGATTTTCCTGAACCAGATTCGCCAACAATGCCAACAACTTGTCCTTGTTCAACGTCATAACTAATGTGATCTACCGCTTTAAATCCACCGAATTGAACAGATAATTCTTTTACTTCTAATAGTGCCATGACTGTATCTCCATTACTGTTTCAATTTAGGATCAAGTGCGTCACGCAAACCGTCTCCCATTAAGTTGAAAGCTAACACTGTCATTAAAATTACTAAGCCAGGAAAGGTAACTACCCACCATGCAGATTGTGCAAATTGCAATACGTCAGCAAGCATTGTTCCCCATTCTGGTGTTGGTGGTTGTGCACCCATGCCTAAAAAACCTAATGCAGCCATGTCTAAAATTGCGTTCGAAAATCCTAATGAAGCTTGTACAATTAATGGTGCTAAGCAGTTTGGTAGGATGTTGATAAACATTTGTCGTAAGGTTCCCGCGCCAGCAACTCGTGAGGCAATAACATAATCTTTATTAATTTCAGCAATCGTTGCTCCGCGTGTTAAGCGAACATAATGTGGTAATGCAACAAAAGCTAATGCTATTGAGGCGTTAATAATTGATGGACCAAATATCGCAACTAAGACAAGGGCAAGTAGTAAACTGGGTAAGGCAAGCATGATATCCACTGCTCGCATAATTATATTGTCTAAAAAACCACCTACATAACCTGCAATTAATCCTAAGGTAATCCCTAAAATTAATGAGATAATAACTACTAAGCAACCGACTAATAAGGATAAACGGGCACCATAAATGAGTCTAGATAGGATATCTCGTCCTACATCGTCAGTCCCTAAAATAAATTGCCAGCTGCCATCTTTCATCCAAACGGGTGGTGCTAGTAATGCATCTCTAAATTGTTCAGAAGGGGAATGTGGTGCAACAAAATTAGCAAAGATAGCGAGTAATGTAACAATAATAATAAAGACCAGTCCAACGACTGCGCCTTTATTTTTTGAAAAATAGAACCAGAACTCACGCATAGGCGTTAATGGTTTAGGTACGACTAAACTGGTGTCTTGCGTATTGGTTGGTTCAGTAATAACCTGTTTATTCATCTGTAAAAACACTCTTATTTATGTCTAATACGCGGGTTAATAACCCCGTACAACATATCAACTAATAAATTCACTAAAATAATTATGACCGCAACAATTAAAACGCCACTTTGTACAACGGGGTAATCTCGACGTTGTAGCGCTTCAATTAACCAACGACCAATTCCTGGCCATGAAAAGACGGTTTCGGTCAATATGGCGCCAGCAAGCATTGTTCCAACTTGTAAACCGATAACGGTTACAACAGGGATCATTGCATTGCGTAATGCATGAACAAGGACGATTCGCATTCTACTAACGCCTTTTGCGCGTGCGGTTCGAATATAATCTTCACTCAATACTTCTAACATAGAAGAACGAGTCATGCGGACAATAACTGCTAATGGAATGGTTCCTAACACAATTGCAGGTAAAATTAAGTGAGTAACGGCATCGATAAAATCTTCTGTTTCACCCCATAATAAAGTATCAATTAACATTAACCCGGTTAAAGGATTACTTTCATCTAAGAAAAGCATATCACTAACACGACCAGATACTGGGGTTAAATTTAAGTGCACAGAGACTAACATTATTAGCATCATCCCCCACCAAAAAATTGGCATGGAGTAACCTGTTAAAGATAATCCTATTGCTGTGTGATCAAATATTGAACCACGTTTCACTGCGGCAAGAACACCGATTGGGATCCCCAAACTAACTGCAAACAACATTGCGCAAAATCCAAGTTCAAACGTTGCTTTAAACCGGGGTACAAATTCATCCCATACCGGAATTTGGCTTTTAAAAGAGGTTCCTAAATCGCCATGAAGCATGTTTATAATATATTGAAAATATTGTTGATACAGTGGTTTATCTAAACCCAGTTGAGTCATTAATTCAGCATGGCGTTCTGGAGTTAAACCTCGCTCTCCTGCAAGCACCATAATGGGATCACCCGGAATAAGGTGAACAAAAATAAAAGTAAGCAGTGTGATACAAATAAATGTTGGAATAAGTACCCCTAACCGCTTTAGAATAAATTGAAACATGTAGTAGCTCTTAAGTATTGCTTTTAAGTTATTGTTTATAAAATAGATAAAATTTATTTAGTTATTAAAAAAATATGTTTATAGTAGTAAATTTAGCAAAATCCAACATAACGATTAACCACACATTGTGTGGTTAATCGTTAGGAATACTATTTTTCAAGCGTAACTTGGTTAAAATCATGTAATGATAAAGGAGCCATGATATAGCCTTTAACCTCTTTACGTAACGGCATATAAACCATTGAATGCGCAATCATTAACGCAGGTGCTTGATTATGCATCTCAATTTGTGCTTGTTTATATAGCTCAACTCTTTTTTCGTGATTTGACTCAACACGGGCTTGCTGTAATAAATCATCAAATGGTTTGTAACACCAGCGTGAATAGTTTGAACCTGCTTTAACCGCATCACAGCTCATCAAGACAGAATAAAAGTTATCAGGATCACCATTATCTCCAGTCCAGCCCATTAACACTGCATCATGTTCACCATCGCGAATACGAGATAAATACTCTCCCCATTCATAACTAACAATTTTAGCTGTTACGCCAATTTTAGCCCAATCTGCTTGAATCATTTCGGCCATACGGCGTGCATTTGGATTATATGGACGTTGTACTGGCATTGCCCATAAATTGATAGTAAAGCCTTTCTCTAATCCAGCTGATTTTAATAATTCTTTTGCTTGCACTGGATCATAAGGGTAATCTTTCACTTCATCATTATAACTCCACATTGATGGAGGAATAAAGTTTTTAGCTGGTTCAGCTGCACCTTGAAAAACAGCTTTAATAATCGCATCTTTATTCACTGCCATATTTAATGCTTGGCGGACTTGCAAATTATCAAGTGGCGGCTTATCCATATTGTAGGCTAAATAGCCAATGTTAACGCCAGCCATTTCTTTCACAACAATATTATTGTTTGATTTCATTCGTTCAACATCTGAGACATTTGGATACGGCATAGCATGACACTCGCCTTTTTGTAACTTAGCATAACGAATTGCAGCATCTGGTGTAATGGAAAACACTAAGCGATCAAGTTTGGCTTTTGGACCAAAATAATCGGGATTTGCTTTATAAAGAATTCTGGAGTCTTTTTGGTATTGCACAAAAGTAAATGGGCCTGTACCAACGGGAACTAAGTCTAATTTTTCTGGTGTGTTTTTCTTAAGCATAGCATCGGCATATTCAGCTGATAGAATTGAAGCAAATGACATTGCTAAATCTGCTAAGAAAGGGGCTTCTGGATGGTTTAATTCAAATACGACAGTATTGTCATCAATCTTTTTAATTTCTTTGATTAAATTTGGGAATCCCATACTTTCAAAGTATTCGTATTGTCCTCCAGAAACTTTGTTATAAGGATGTTTTTTATCTTTTTGTCGCATAAATGTAAAAATAACATCATCAGCATTTAGGTTTCGTGTTGGTTTGAATTCTTTATTGCTATGCCACTTAACATCATCGCGCAAATGAAAAGTATAGGTTAAACCATCTTGGCTGATATCCCAAGATTTGGCTAAAGAAGGTTCAATTTCGGTAGTACCTAATTTAAATTCTACCAAACGATTATAAACAGGAACTGCACTTGCATCCATTGATACACCACTTGTTGCTAATTGTGGATTAAATGTTTCAGGCGAAGCCTCTGAACAATAAACCAATGTTTCAGCCGCATGAAGTTGTGCACTCGCAAGCATTGTTATTAGTCCTGCGCCCAACAAAAATTTACGTTTATATTTCCTTAGATTACTCATAAAACCACTCCAATTATTTAACTGTAAACCGATTTTGTAACACTTAAACAAAGGCAAGAATGTCGTATTTTTAATATTTTTTAAATATAGATTTAGTAAAAAGTTCTAATTTTTATATTAATTTTTACTTTGTTTAAATTCGTACTTTCCTATCACTTGCACATATATGGTGCAAATTGCACCATAATTAAGATTACGACTTTTGATTGAAAATAGTTTTCAACATGAACATAATGATAGTTAAGTGCTGTGCAACAAATAAAATTTGCAAAAATAATGCCACTTTTTATTCAAAAAAATCTATATTAAAGAAAATGATGAAAAAAATACATAAATATATTTTTATTTAATAATTGATTCTGTGCTGTCTATTATAATTAGTGTAGATGAAATAATCATCAAATTAGTAATGTTAAATTAACTTTTGAATTGATTTAGCTTTATTTTATTTGAATTTTCAATTCAATATCTATTCAATAAACTGTGAATGATTAACCAAAGGATGATTTAAAATTATGTCAAATTTTATTCTATAGAAGTGGTTACAGAATATTCCACACCATTATAATGCAAAAAAGTTTTTTTCTTCGGTAAATTAATAACTTGTTCAATACATTCGCTTTTATCATTTTCCTTATATATTTGATTTTGGGCTTTTTCTGAAATAATTAGATCAACATAATCATTTGTTGTGTTATTTCCCAGTATTATTTTCCTGTCATGGGTTTCAAATTCTCCGTCACAATTTGTATCCCATTCGCCGGATGATTGAGTCATTGGGAGCTGAGTAATAACTTGTCTTAATTTTTTACCTTGTTCAACATAAAGATTTAAATATTGCATAAGGAATGGATTAGCTTGAGAGCTACCTACATAATTAAAACGGATACCGAAAGCAAGGGTTTGAGGATTAAGTTGATAACGAGCAGTATCTATATCAAAGCTATCTAATCTGATCGCATCACTTATTAACGCATCAACTTGCCATCGATTAGCAATTAATTCACCACTTTGACTATTAATTAGCAAAACGTCAAGGTCGTAAGTATCATTCTCACCAGTCTCATGAGGAAAAGGTAAAACTACAATAGTTTTGCTTTCATCTGCTGGCCAATTTTTACAAATTGGCATATTGCTTTAACGAGTATGGTGGAGTTCATCTATCAACTGATTAATCCACTTTTCACAATCAGCATGACTGACTATTGGAAAGAATAGCGCTATGAATAATAATAAATTCTTGAAATAAATCATTAGTTATCTCCTCTAACATTTCATTTATACCACTATAATTGCAATATAGTAACATTATTCTTTATCAAAACGGTTATATTAAGCGATTTAATGGTGCTACACTCACTTTTTATCTATCTATCTATCTATCTATCATAAAGAGAACATGACCATTATCTATTTAGCTAAACTGCTTTATACTCAGTTGCACAACCATTCTCCTTTCATAACCATTGAAAACAAAGGATTTAAAGTCATTTTATGGATATACGCCATTATCGAACCAAATGTATCCGGGTTTGTATCCGATTTTCCACTTGATTTGGCGTAATTTCAGTTGAATTCGGTTGAGTAGTGTAACTATCCCCTAAAATAATACAGCAAAAAAGTAGAAAATTCTCTATGATAAAAGTAAAAGGGGATTTAATTATGAAAAAAATGACTGAACATCAAATCGTAGTTATTTAAAAAGAAGCTGAAGCTGGTATTCCTGTCAAGGAACTGTGCCGTAAATATGGCATGGGAAATTCAACTTTCTATAAATGGCGGGAAAAATACGGCGGAATCGAAACTTCGGATATCAAACGTTTAAAAGAGCTGGAGGCTGAAAATCGCAAGCTTAAGCAGATGTTTGCCGAACTGAGCTTAAAATCCCAGCTGCAGGAAGAAATTATAAAAAAGCTGTAGTGCCCACAAAGGCACGTAAAACGTGGGCACAGCAACTACAACAAAATCATTCGGTTACTATTGCTATGAGCTGCTGCGCTATCGTTGGCTTAAGCCGTTGTGCTTACGACTATCAACCTAAGTTACAGGATGATTCGGTGATTATTTCGGTGTTGAATACTATCACAGACCGGCATTTACGCTGGGGCTTTCCTAAATACTTTAATCGTATCAGAAAGCTCGGCTATCAATGGAACCATAAGCGAGTTTATCGGGTGTATTGTGAATTAAAGCTTCATCTCAGAGTAAAGCGTAAAAAACATATTCCCCCTACGAACACCAAAAAAGCTATTGGTGCCTAATAAACAAGGTGAATGTTGGTCAATGGATTTTATGAGTGACAGTAGCCGTAATCAACGTCGAGGACATTCAATGTCATCGATGACTTTAATCGTGAGGCGTTAGGTATTGATATTGCAGTAAGCTTACCGGCAGGAAGGATTACCCGTTATTTAGATAAACTGGCCGAATATCATGGGTATCCATTAAAAATACGGGTCGATAATGGACCCGAATTTACAGGAAAAACCTTTATAAACTGGGCTAAATCACATGATATAACCATTGATTATATAAAGCCGGGTAGCCCTTATCAAAATGGCTATATTGAACGATTTAATCGTACCTATCGTACTGAAGTACTCGATTTATATCTTTTTAACAACTTAGCACAAGCAAGGAGAATAACCGAAGAATGGTTAACGATTTATAACACCGAAAGGCCTCATGAAGCACTAAATAATATGACGCCGATTGAGTATAAAACACTAAAACAAGCAGCTTAATTTTCTACGTGAGTTGTGTACTAAGTTTGGGGTATTTACAGAATGGCATATAAAAATAATCAGAAAAATAAAATAAATAGCCTTATTGAACGATTTTTGTTTAGGAATAATGCATATTATTGCAGTGTGATATGTTGTATTTTAGTCTAGAATTAGAATCGAAAAATTACATCTTGGAGAGTTAATAATTTAGTTACTAAATTATTATTAATGACTTTACTAGGAATATTACGAGGTATTTGAATTAGATTTCTCGATTTGAGTGAAGATTCACATACGTACACATCATTAATATCATAAAGCTCAAGCATATTAAAAGTTGCAATATAATCACGCATTAAAATTTTATGAGGTTGTTGTTCTGGTAATAAATGGAATACACCATCATCAATAAAAAAAACAGAAATATAGTTAATGGCTGATGTAGCCAGGGCTATATCAAGTGCTTCGCGACCTTTGGCATTTCCGTGAGGTAGTGAGCTAATAATAATTGCTAATTTTTTCATTTCGGTATCTTAAGCTTAAAACTGAATGGTTCGATCTGTTGTTGCAATTGATTCGCTTAGTTCTCCAAGACCAGTTAAATGAAAATAATCCGCGAGGTTATTTTGGATAACGCCACGCCTCTGAGCGGCAGCGACACAGACAGCTAAAGTTAAAGGGTATGTTTTTGCTAATTCCTGCCAGGCAGAAATTAAATCAAATTCATCACTTGCAGGATCAGTATAACTGTTGCCATTATAAACACCATCAGCATAAAAAAAGATATTTTTAATGGTATGAGGAGTCTGTGACAGTAAAACTTGTGCAAATTGATATGCACAATAAGCAGATTGGGCCCCATAAGCAGGACCCATAACAACAAGAGTATAACTCAATGAATCAATCAAATTAGTTAGCTTGTTGTTCTTGATTTTGAACTGGCTCTTGAGTTTTATCATTTTTGTCACCATCAATGCCAAGCAATTCAACTTCAAAAATTAAAGTTGATGCAGGTTGGATTCCTGCTTTACCTTCTTGACCAGGAAAAGTTTGGTCTCCATAAGCTAAATCAGGTGGTACAACAAGTTTGATTTTTCCGCCAATTCCGATCAATTGAATTCCTTCTGTCCACCCCTTGATAACAGCATTTAGTGGAAATGTTGCCGGTTCACCTCGATCATAAGAACTATCGAATTTACGTCCGTCAGTTAGTGTTCCTGTATAATGAACAATAACCGTATCTTGAGCTGTTGGATGACGGTCTGAACCTTCTTGAAGGATTTGATAAAGTAACCCTGATTTTGTTTGTTTTACGCCATCTTGTTTAGCAAATTCTGTACGGAATTTCTCACCAGATGCTGTATTTTCAGTTTTTTCTTTTTCAAAGCGTTCTTTGCTTTCTTTTTGGATTCTTTTACCAAAGTCATCTAAGATGGTTTTCACTTCATCTTTTGAAAGTTGAGAGCCATCGCGGAAGGTTTCATTAAAGCCACTGATTAAATATTCTTGGTCTGGTTTAATTTCATTTTGTTCTAAATTTGACTTCATGTATGTTGCAAACGATGAACCTAACGCATATGCTTCTTTTTGTGCATCAGTTGAAATTGTTACTTTATTTGATGAATTTCTTTCATCACAACCAGCTAATGCTAATACAATTGCGCTGCTTACTAACGTCATTTTAATCAATGATTTCATTCTACTTCTCCAGATTATAAACTTTTTGGGTAATTATTTTAGTTATTATATCTGATTTGATATAAGATAATAAGGGTTTACAAATTATTTATTTTATAAATTTATAGTAATCCATTGATAATATATTAAGGAAAGCATCTTTTGCAATTTAAATCATCCTTGAGTGAAAGTGGTATCCTCAGTTATAATGTTAAAAATTTATAGTAATAATGTATAAGGATAGCTATTTTGACTACCGAACTTAATACCCTTGATGTTGAAGAAATCATCAGCCTGTTACCTCATCGTTATCCGTTTTTAATGGTTGATCGAGTGGTTAGTTACGAAAAAGGTAAAACATTAAAAGCGATAAAAAATGTTACTGTGAATGAACCATTCTTTCAAGGGCACTTTCCTAATAAACCGATTTTTCCAGGTGTATTAATTTTAGAAGCTATGGCACAAGCTACGGGTATTTTGGCATTCAAAAGCATTGAAGCGCTATCACCTGGTCAGCTTTATTATTTTGCTTCAATTGATAAAGCACGCTTTAAACGTCCTGTTGTACCAGGGGATCAACTTATGCTTGATGTTGAATATATTAAAGAACGTCGTGGTATTGCATTATTCCATGGTGTTGCAACTGTCGATGGTAAGTTAGTTTGCGAAGCTGAAATGATGTGTGCTCGTAAATAATTGCTTGTTTTTAACATTTCCCAAAAACAGTATTAAGGAACAACTATGGCAATGGAGATACATCCAAGCTCAGTGATTGAAAAGGGAGCCAAAATTGGCGATAACGTCAAAATTGGTCCGTTTTGCTTTATTGGTGAGAATGTTGAAATTGGTGACGGTACTTTTTTAAAATCACATGTTGTTATCAATGGTCACACAAAAATTGGTAAAGATAACCAAATTTATCAATTTGTCTCGATTGGTGAAGTAAACCAAGATTTAAAATATCGTGGAGAGCCAACGCGTACTGAAATTGGCGATCGCAATATGATTCGCGAAAGTGTAACTATTCACCGTGGAACAGTTCAAGGTGGTGAATTAACGCGTATTGGTAGCGATAACCTATTGATGATTAATGCACATGTTGCACACGATTGTTATATTGGTGATCATTGTATTTTAGCAAATAACGCCACTTTAGGTGGGCATGTTCAATTAGATGATTATGTCATTATTGGTGGAATGACTGCTGTTCATCAATTTTGTGTGATCGGATCACATGTTATGGTTGGTGGTTGTTCAGGTGTTGCTCAGGATGTTCCACCTTATGTTATTGCACAAGGTAATCATGCAACACCTCATGGCGTAAATTATGAAGGATTAAAACGTAGAGGATTTAGCAAAGATGCTTTGCAGGCAATTCGCAATAGCTATAAAATCCTTTATCGAAATGGCTTAACGTTGGAAGAGGCAAAAGTTGAAATTGATGCCATTGCCAAACAACACCCTGAAATCCAATTATTTATTGACTTTTTTGCCTGTTCAACGCGTGGCATTATCCGTTAATGGCCAATGAAACATTAGTCATTGCATTAGTCGCTGGAGAAACTTCGGGCGATATTCTTGGCGCAGGATTAATTCGTGCGCTAAAAAATTACCATTCTAATATTGAATTTGTAGGTATAGCGGGTCCGAAAATGCAAGCCGAAGGCTGTAAAGCTTGGTACGAAATGGATGAATTATCGGTCATGGGTATTGTTGAGGTCTTAGGTCGATTACGTAGAATTTTAGCAATTCGCAAAGATATTGCTAGGCGTTTAATCGCACTTAAACCCGATATATTTATTGGTATTGATGCTCCCGATTTTAATCTTTCCCTAGAAGGGAAATTAAAGCAAGCTGGTATTAAAACGATTCATTATGTTAGCCCTTCTGTTTGGGCTTGGAAGCAAAAACGCGTTTTCAAAATTAAGCGTAATACTAATCTTATTTTAGCCTTTTTACCTTTTGAAAAAGCCTTTTATGATAAGTTTGATGTTCCTTGTCGCTTTATTGGTCATAAGATGGCGGATGATATTCCTTTAACTCCAGATCAAACAGCTATGCGTCAACAATTAGGTGTACCGCTAAATAGCCTTTGTTTATCATTATTACCGGGTAGCCGTCATGCTGAAGTGACATTATTATCAACGCCTTTTTTAAATGCAGCAAAGCTATTACGTGAGCGTTATCCTAATATATATATTTTAGTGCCTTTAGTTAATGCGAAAAGACAAAAAGAATTTGAACAAATCAAAGCTCAAGTTGCACCAGAACTTAAAATACAGCTATTACATGGTCAAGCCCGCGAAGCAATGATTGCGAGTAATGCTGCAATCTTAGCATCGGGAACAGCGGCATTAGAATGCATGTTAGCCAAGTGCCCAATGGTAGTTGGGTACAAAATGAAAACATTCACTTTTTGGTTAGTTAAAAAATTAATTAAAACACCTTATGTGTCTTTACCTAATATTTTGGCCGGTAAAGAGATTGTGCCTGAATTGTTACAACAAGACTGCACACCGGAAAATATCACCAATCATATCATTCCTTTTTTAGAGGGGGATAATTCAGTATTGAAAGACACCTTTCTCACTTTGCATAAACAAATCCGTTGTAATGCTGATGAGCAAGCTGCACAAGCGGTGTTGGATGTTTTAAAGGAATGATATCTAAAGGATAATGTTAGAGGATTTACCTTTTTGTTAGAGTTTACTTACCCCGATGCTACATTAATTGCTGGTGTCGACGAAGTTGGGCGAGGTCCACTTTGTGGCGATGTTGTTACCGCTGCGGTTATTTTAGATCCTAACAAGCCCATTAAAGGCTTAACTGATTCTAAAAAGCTAACCGAAAAAAAACGAGAACATCTATTTGATATTATCAAACAAGATGCTTTGGCTTGGAGTGTTGCAAGAGCATCTGTGGACGAAATTGATAAATTAAATATATTACATGCTTCCATGCTTGCTATGCAGCGAGCAGTATCTAACTTACCTATTAAACCCAATTTTGTATTAGTTGACGGCAATCGTTGCCCTGATTTTGGTATACAAACACAAGCTGTAGTTAAAGGTGATTTATTAGTGCCAGAAATCAGTGCTGCGTCAATTTTAGCCAAAGTTACGCGCGATCGTGTAATGGTTGAGCTTGATAAATTATATCCACAGTATGGGCTTGCTAAGCACAAAGGTTATCCAACTAAAGCTCATTTAATAGCAATAAAAGAACATGGTATTAATCATCTATATCGTAAAAGCTTTGCACCAGTCAAAAACTTAATGCTATTTTAAATATTACACTGTTTATCAACCGTTGTCAGCAATGGCGAATTAAAAATAGAAACGGGTGAAATAACGGTTTCTTGATAAGGGATTTTATTGCTATAACGTTCTTTTATTTTTTGTTTAACTGTAGGTGATGAAAGATTAAAGTCTTTGATTGTTTGCAATTGACCAATTTTCAAGTTAAGGCATTATCATAAATTTCCCAGACTAATTCAGAACAATAGATATATTTATTATCCCAACCAAACCAGATATCATAAGGTCTGCCTTCAAAAACACTTGCAACTTGCTTTAATTTAACAATTTCGTTATTAGATAGTTTGCCATTTTTTAAACGTTTTATGACGTAATTTTTATTTTTACCACGAGCAATCCTACTATGTAGTGGTGTATAAACTACTTTGCTGGCGGATTCAAAAACATAAGGCTTACCATTTTTAATAAAAAATAATACCCATATGACTGTATGGTGAGTTTGTTGCTTGTTGAATAGCCAGACTTTGTTTTGATTGTGAAGATTGAAAAATAATATCGCCATCTTGGGGTTTATAGATAGCAATACTTATAGAATTTGCACCCAACAAGAAAAAGCATAAAAATAAAACGCATTAAATTTACCCATAAAAACTCATAAAGTTGCGAATTATAAAACAAAATAGTTACTTATAAAAATACTTTCATAAGTAACTATCGAAGAAGGGAAAAAATTAATCTTGATGAGTAAAGAGAGAGGCAAATTTATTTTTATACATCTCTTTGCTAGCTTTAGCAAAGCGGATTGTTTTAACAATACCCAATAAACTTGCTTGATGCATACGGTATAATAAGCGATGAATCATTAAGGCAAAAAATCCTTTAACATTCATTTCTTGTTTACCTGCAATTTTAATCACCCCTTGTGCTGTATCATGCAGAGAAATAATCGTTCCATTATCAACATAATTAAATGATTTCATTGGTTTATTATTTAACATGTTAATGATATTTTCATAACATATTTTTGCCATTTGATGTGCGGCTTGTGCAGTAGCTGGCGAGGCTCGCCCGCTGTCTTGCATAGCATAAGCACAATCACCAATAACAAAAATATTATCATCGCGCGTTGTTTGTAATGTTGGTTTAACCACAAGTTGATTCGAACGGCTTGATTCTAAACCAGCAATATCTTTTAAATAGTCTGGTGCTTTTACGCCTGCGGTCCAAATCATAATATCTGCGCTAATAATATCGCCTTCCTTTGGATAAAAGCTGTCACTTTCCGCCTTGGTTATCATGGTTTTTGTTAATACATGAATACCTCGCTTTTTAAGGGTATCGCTAATATTTAATGCCGTTTTTTCAGGTAAAGCAGGTAAAATACGGTCAGTTGCTTCAATAATAGATACATCAAGCAAATCAGAACACATTTTATTACGTCCACAGTTACCAAATGTTTCAACCATATGAGGTAACTCAGAAGCTAACTCAACACCTGTTGCGCCACCACCAACAATAGCAATACGAATTTTATCTTTAGCTGTTGCTTTATGTTCATCAATAATTGAACAAAAATTAGCAAATTTTGTAATCAGCGTTTCACGTAGACGAATTGCAGCGTTTTGGTCATCTAAAAAAATACAATGTTCTTTAACGCCTGGTGTGCCAAAATCGTTTGAAGTACTCCCTATTGCCAAAACTAATGTATCATATGGAACAGAAATAGATTCGTTATTTAAATTCTCAACAATAACATGTTTTTCTTCACGATTAAGATTAGTAAACGTGCCTTGAATAAATTGGAAATGGTGTTGTTGTCCTTGTTCAGCATAATCAATTTTATCAGCTTGCTCATTTAGAATACCAGTAGCAACTTCATGTAATAAAGGTTTCCAAATATGATAATTATTTTTATCTATTAGTGTAACCTCGGCTTGAGCACTTTTCCCTAATTTATCGCCCAGATTAGTTGCTAATTCTAATCCTCCCGCACCACCACCAATAATAATTATTTTAACCATATTAAACACCTTAAATTATTTATTTTTTAATAGTTTACTAAATAAGTGGGTTTTTATCTATTTTATTTGACTAATATCACTTATAAATAAAACCTATTAAAGTATTATTTTATAATTAATAAAATTTATTTTAAGTAGATATAAAAAATCAGTTATCACTATACTAACTTTGTATTGATATTAATTTATTTTTAAATTAAATTGGTATGCTTTGTGTAAATAAAGCAATTTTCGTATAATGGGAGAGAATAAATTTTACATATGCTTATTTTACAAAGTATATAATAATTTTAATTCTCTATTTCTTATCTCTTTAATACCGCTCTATACAAAATTTTATGAACAAAAAAGTTTTTACTATTATTGCGTTAATCGTTATTTTAATATCAATGACGATTTTAATTCGCTCACACAATAGTCAGTTTATCCTACAAGGTGAAGTTGATGCACCGAATGTTAGCGTTGCGTCTAAAGCCAAAGGTAGAGTGCAATTTATTCATGTTAACCGAGGTGATGATGTTAAGCCTGGTGATATTCTTATTACTCTCGATAGCCCTGAGCTATTAGCTCAAGTCAAAGCGGCTGAAGCTGCGCGAGACCAAGCAAAAGCTCAATTAGCGCTTTCGGAGCATGGAACTCGTGAAGAAAGCATTCGTTATTATGAAGCAATTCTTGAGCAAGCAAAGGTAACATATGATAATGCTTCCAAAGAATATGAGCGTAACAAAGCTATTTCGGCCAAAGGTTATGTTTCTCAATCTATCTTAGATAGCGCATTAAAAACACGCGATTCAGCGTTTCAACAAGTTCAATCAGCACAAGCTAATTTAGACCAAGCTAAAAATGGAGATCGCATTGAGCAACGTGAAATTTATGCAGCCAAATTAGAAGAAGCCGAAGAGCAACTTAAACAGCTACAAATACAATATGATGATTTACAAGTTAAAGCGCAAGTAACGGGCGAAATAGGTTCTATTCCTGCGGAAGTCGGCGAATTGTTTAATGCTAACAGTCCATTATTAACAGTGATTCAACTACCTCAAGCTTATTTTGTATTTAACTTGCGTGAAGATATCATGTCTAATATTAGCAAAGGCGATCATATTATACTTGAAGTACCTGCACTCAATCACAAAGAGATTGAAGCTGAAATTCGTTATATAGCACCAATGGGTGATTATGCAACAAAACGTGCAACAAGAGCAACAGGAGATTTTGATTTGAAAACCTTTGAAGTCAGGCTCTATCCTATTGCACCAGTTGAGGGTTTACGTGCAGGTATGAGCACATTATGGAAGATAGACAAATAATGTTAGATTTCTGGCATCGTTTTAAAGATGCGTTTAGCGCCGAAATACCACAAATTTTTAGGCGGTTTACCTTTCACTGGTTAATGTGGATTATGCCACTAATTATCTTTGTGTTAATTAGTAGTATTTTTTATCGCGGTGTATTGTATGATTTGCCAGTAGGATATATTGATCAAGATAAGAGTACTTTATCATGCGAAATCGTGCGTAATCTTAATGCTGCAGCACATGCAGATCTTATTAATTATGACAGCCAACTTTTTGATGCTGAGCGTGACCTGCAAAAAGCAAAAATTTATGCACTACTGTATATTCCACCTAATTTTGAAGCGGATGTATTATCGGGTCGCCAACCTACACCAATGCTTTACTATAATGCGTTATATTATAGTGCTGGATTATATTCGATCATGGATTATTCTGGCTTGATAGCAACAATGAATACCCAATATCGAACCACCATGGCTACCAGTATTGGTATGCCAGTTCCCCCCTTGGCAAAAGTTAACTTTAATTATGATGGTTTATTTAATGCCAGTGGTAACTCAATGTACTTCCAACAATTTTCAGCGGTAGTACATTTACTGCAGCTATTTGTTGTAACCACAACAATTCACATTTTAGCACAGTTGCCAAAGCGAACTCGTCCTAGGTACCCTTTTGTTTTAGGGAAATTAGCACCTTATACAATTTGGTTTACTATGCTGCTTATTTTTGAAATTGCTATGCTCGTTTTGTTTTCCAATGCGCGTGTATCAGGTTCTCCTTTTGCCATGATGATAGTGGTATTTTTCTATGTTATTGCTGCACAAAGCATTGGTATTTTGCTATACACTTTTACTAAAACTCCTATTGATGCCTATACTTATATAGGTATTTTAGTTGGACTTGCATTAACTTATTCTGGTGTTGTTGTACCTGAACTATCCATGCCATGGATTGCTAGATTTATCTCTTCGCTTGAACCATTAACTTATGCACTAAATAAACTGTTCGATCTGTTTTTGCGTCATTCTAGTTATTTGTCGGTGTTAAAAACATGTGTAATTTTAATGATCTATCCAATTATTATTACCGTGTTAGTCAGAAAGCGTCTAGTAAGACGTTTACATTCACAGTAAGAGGATAAATTTAGATGATTAAAATATTTTGGTCTTCATTTATAAGAATATTCTTTTATCTGTTAGGACGACCAATGTGGTTATTGCTACTATTGTCAGTATCATTAATGAGCCTTGTTTATATTAATGGGACTATCACTAATTTACCGATAGCAATTGTTGATCAAGATCATACTCCAACAAGCCGTGGTTTAATCCGCTCATTAGAAACAAGTTCAAAAATTGATACAATTATTTATGAAAGCTCGCTTCAGGCTTATGATGATATCAATAATCGTAAACTTTTTGCTGTGATCACTATTCCAAGAGATTTTGAAAAGCGCCTAATAAATGGTGAAGAAGTTACAATACCTGCATATGGTGATGCTTCAAGTCGTTTAGCTAATGGTTTAATACAAGTTGATATAAAAGGAATATATCAGCAGATATTGACTGAATATAATACTAAAATAATGCGTAATAACGGATTTTCAGATAAACAGATCAATATTATTTTATCACCTATAAAAGGCCAAACTGAACCACTTTATAATGCAGGTATCAGTTTTGCCGCCATTACCTTTCCTGGTTTGTTAGTCATGTTGTTACAGCACTCTTTTTTAATTGCTTCAACTCGTACTAATATCACCCTAAATTCGCTGCCCCAAGGCAAACCGCCTAAAATTGTTGTCTTTGGCAGTTTATGTGGGTTATTACCTATCTGGTTATTTTTATCTATTGTATTATTTGGTTTATGGCCTTGGGTACTTGGTTATCGGCAATTGGCTAGCATTCCCGAAATATTAATCATGACATTTCCACTGTTGCTTGGGGCACTAGGTTTGAGCAAATTACTAACAGAATGTTTACGCCGTACTGAGATGATATATCTTACATTAGCATTTTTAACTACACCTGTTTTCTATCTTTCAGGAACCATTTGGCCTCTTGATGCAATGCCATTATGGGTGCAATGTGTTTCTTATTCTCTACCTTCAACTTGGGCAACTAATATGATTGCAGGTGTGAATCAAATGGGGCTAAGTTTATCAGATAACTGGCTAAACATATTTATGATACTTTTACTAGGAGTAATATATAGCTCGTTAGGTATTTTCATATCAGCCTTACGAGAAGGAAAAGTTAGAAATATATTTAGAAAAATGAAAACGTTTCGATATTTAAAAATGCGTAACTAAATGATAAATATGGGTAAAGTGCATATACGGAAAATAATCTGAGTTTTACTGGGGGGATTTTTTATTACTAACACAGTGAATTGATTCACTATCCCTGTTATTATGATTATCAGTTTTCACTAAAAATAATAACGTTATTGAATGTACAATAAATTTTACCCATGGATTATTAGTTTACGGTTAGAAACCGTACCTCTTTCTCTTTCTGCGATATTAGTAGGTAATGCATTAGCTTATTGGCAACATCAATTTAGTTTTTGGATACTACTATTTTCATTAATTACAGCGTCATTGTTACAAATTCTTTCTAATCTAGCCAATGATTACGGAGATGAAATTAAAGGTAGCGATCAAAACAATCTTACTGCCCATAATCGAGGTATACAATTAGGCTTAATTACACTTAAGCAGCTAAAAATAGCGCTGTGGATTAATATTTTTTTATGTATTTTATTTGGGCTGATTTTGCTTATATTTGCTTGTAATAATATTTATGAATTATTTATTTTTATATTATTAGGATTATTATCTATTGTTGCAGCAATGACTTATACCATAGGTAAAAAACCTTATGGCTATATTGGATTTGGCGATCTATCAGTACTTACTTTTTTTGGTTTGATTGGCGTCATGGGTAGTTTCTACTTACAAACTAAGGTATTTTCTTTATCCATTATTTTACCTTCTTTAGGTTGTGGTTTGTTATCTGTTGCAGTGCTTAATATCAATAACCTTCGTGATATAGAACTAGATCGAAAAAGTAATAAGCGTACATTAGTGGTAATGATAGGTAAATGTATGGGGCGATATTATCATTTATTGCTATTACTCATAGCATTTTGTTCACTAAGTTTATTTGCATACAATAAATTACAAACAATCTGGAGCGGTTTGTTTATATTAACATTACCGTTATTTATTAAGCATATTTATATGGTTTTTCAATTTAATACGCACAAAGAAGGGGTACCTTTGTTATTACAGATGGTCAAACTTGCTTTATTGACTAATTTACTTTATTGTTTTGGGATTATTTTGAGCTAGTTCACGTTTATTTAATTTTAATATCATTTTACTTGGTATTAGCGTTATACTAAATAAACTTATATATCACAGCAAAAGGAGACTTGATAATGGAGTTTGATACTTCAATTCTTTGCGATTATTACCCAGAAGATGTTAACGTAGTTGAACCAATATTTAGTAATTTTGGTGGTGTAGCATCGTTTTCAGGTCAAGCTGTAACAGTTAAATGTTTTGAAGATAATGGCTTACTATACGAAATTTTGCAATCAGACGGCTCAGGAAAAATCCTTGTTATTGATGGGGGTGGCTCTGTTCGTCGAGCGTTAATTGATGCAGAGCTGGTAGATATTGCCGTTCAAAATCAATGGGAAGGAATTATTGTTTATGGTGCTGTTCGCCAAGTTGATTATCTGGCTGAAGCCGACATTGGTATTCAAGCTCTAGCAGCTATTCCTGTTGGTGCTGAAGATCAAGGTATTGGTGAAATTGATATTCGTGTTAATTTTGGTGGAGTGACTTTCTTCTCGGGTGATTTTGTCTATGCTGATAACACAGGTATCATCCTATCTGAAATTGCTCTTGAAATTGAAGATAAATAAAAAATAGTGTGAACCGCCGGTACCTATCGGTGGTTTTTATACTTAAACGTATACTTACCTGAAACTTTTTAACAAAAAAATCTTGAATTTTAAATCACTCGATTACGAATATAACCGCCAGTTACCGTCTTTATTAAACCTTCTAGTTCCATATCTAATAATTTGACGCTCACTTCTGAAATCGACATATTTACTTGTTGAGCAATAATATCAATAGGGATAGGTTGATGATGAATCACAGCAAAAATTTCAGGATACAAAATAGAATTATTTTGTTCTTCTTTAAGCTGATTACACGAGCTATTTACTGCTGATAAATAACTATAATAATGCTCTAAAATATCAACTGGTTTAGAAACTAAATAAGCGCCTTGTTTAATTAAATAGTGAGTTCCACTACAGTTTTCATTGTTAATATCACCTGGTAAGGCAAATACATCTCGATTTTGTTCAAGTGCATAGCGCGCAGTAATTAACGAGCCGCTTTTTTCTGAAGCTTCAACCACGAAAGTTCCTAAACTTAACCCGCTAATAATTCGGTTCCGACGAGGAAAATAGACGGATCTGGCTTTTTCAAATGGAAAAAATTCGGACACAATAGCCCCACCTTGCTCCAAAATATCATTGGCTAAGTTTAAATTTGATCTTGGTGCAATTTTTGCTAAACCGCTGCCTAACACTGCGATGGTATGACCCGATACTTCAAGTGCGCCACGATGGCAAATAGCATCTAATCCAAGCGCTAAACCGCTGGTAATTGTTAAACCATTAATAGCTAATTCACTAGCAAAATATCGTCCCCACTGTGCTCCATATTCACTAAATTCACGACTTCCAACCATAGCTAATTGAGGTGAATGTAATAACTGTCGATTACCTAAAACAAACAACAATAAAGGCGGAGAACAAATTTGTTTAAGTAATAAAGGATAATCGTTATCACAATAAGCAATAAGGTGTTTTTGTGGGTGGGGTGATTCTAACCATTGAAGTATTGGTTCTAAATGAAGATATGATGTTTCATAAAAACGCACTATTTGAACATCCGACAATCCTAGTTTATTTAACAAACAAGGCACATTTTGTATGCTACTTGGTAAACCGTTAGCAAAAAACTGTCCAATTTTTTCAAAAAAATTTTGTTTTCCATATCCAACCATTGAAATTCTTAATAAGAATTCATATTTACTCATCATAATCTTTCCGCACTCGTTTTAAATGATTTAACTATCTTGAATTGATAAGATAAATACTAACAATAGCCAACCAAGGCTATTCATCAGTATGATAAATGTTTACAATGAGCAAAAATTTGAATAAACCCGAAATTTGAGGAGTAGATCGAAGAATTTATGGCTATTTTACCGGTATTACGTTTTCCTGATGAGCGACTTCGCAAAGTTGCTAAGCCTGTTACCAAGTTCACCCCTGAGCTACAAACGATCATCGATAACATGATCGAAACCATGTACGACGAAAACGGTATTGGGCTTGCTGCAACCCAAGTTGATGTACATAAACAAATTATTGTTATTGATGTATCAGAAGATAAAAGCCAAGTTTATGTGATCATCAATCCTGAAGTGATAAGCCAAGAAGGTGAAACGGGTATTGAGGAAGGGTGCTTATCGGTACCTGATTGTCGTGGATTTGTGCCAAGAGCAGAAAAAATCAAAATTAAAGCACTAGATCGCCATGGTAATCCTTACGAAATTGATGCCGATGAGTTACTTGCTATCTGTATCCAACACGAAATGGATCATTTAAAAGGTAAACTCTTTGTTGATTACCTTTCACCATTAAAACGTCAACGAATTGAACAAAAGATGAAGAAACTTGCTCGTGAGGAGCAACGGAATCAATAAAATTAACCGCCACAGTGATTGGCGGTTAACCTATCTAAAGATAACTATTTAGCAACAATTACCATCGCAGGACGAATTAATCGACCATTTAAGGTATAGCCTTTTTGGATGGTATTTACTATTTGACCTGATTGATGTTCTGGTGATTCAACCATGCTAATTGCTTGGTGCACATCAGGATTTAGTTGTGAATCTTCAGTATTAATCACTTCAATACCAAATTTTTTGACAGTATCTAGGAATGATTTTAATGTCAGTTCTAACCCTTCAACAGTAGCTTTATGCTCAGGGTTGGTTTTATCTGTAGATTCTAAAGCTCGTTCTAAATTATCAATAACGGGTAATAATTCATTAGAGAATTTTTCTAGTGCAAATTTACGAGCTTTATCAACATCTTGTTCAACACGTTTACGAACATTATCAATTTCAGCTCGCGCACGAATCATGGCTTCGCTTTCATTTTTTTTAGCCAACTGTAATGCTTGTTCTAGCTCTACAATACGTGCATCTTTTGCGTTTAATTGCTCTTCTAGACTTGGTTGCACTGGAGCTTCTTGCTCTGTTGTTTCTTCAGCTGGTGTGTCAATGTTAGTTTCATTTTCTGACATATTTTTATCTTGCTCTGTCATAAGGTACTCCAAATAATGTAGTCGAAAACTTAGTGAATTACGGTTATTATGGGGACAATTTTTATGATTACAAGCTTATCAGTAAATTGATATGTAATTTTTTGACCTGTGACGAAAAAATACATATCGTTTATATAAAAGAATAACAAGGATATTTTATGAATACACCTTTTAAATGCATTGGTCTCATTGGACTTCCTCGCAAATTAGAGGCAATCGAAACTCATCAAGTGCTTTATGATTGGCTTGTTAGTCTTGGTATTCATGTGCTAGTTGAAGATCGCTTAGCGGATCATATTCAATTTCCAGTTAGCCATTACGCTTCGTTAGAAGCAATTGGTGAACAAGCTGACCTAGCCATTGTTGTGGGTGGTGATGGAAATATGCTACGTTCAGCTAGGTACTTGTCACACTATAAAATCAAAGTGATTGGTGTTAATCGAGGTAATCTCGGTTTCTTAACAGATATCTCGCATGAACAAGTAATTGAACAATTAAGTTCTGTTATTGCCGGTGAATATGAGGAGGATCCTCGTTTCTTATTAGAAGTTTCCATTTATGATAATGGTAATTTGATTAATTCGAGTTTCGCCGTAAACGAAATTGTCGTCACTCCTAACACGGTAGCGCATATGATTGACTATGATGTTTACATTAATGAACGTAATGCGTTTTCACAGCGAGCTGATGGGTTAATTATTGCAACGCCAACAGGCTCTACCGCTTACTCGTTATCGGCTGGAGGTCCTATTTTAGCGCCTCATTTAGATGCATTAATTATTACGCCAATGTTTCCGCATTCGTTAGCAGTTAGACCTTTGGTTATCAAAGGCAATAACCCAATTCATCTTAAATTTCCAACTACTGCGCTTGATTTAAATATTGCCTGTGATAGCCAAATTATTTTACCGGTCAAACCAACGCAAGATGTGATTATTCGCCGATCTTTATATGAATTTAATTTAATTCATACCAAAGATTATGATTATTTTAATAATCTTTCGACTAAGTTAGGATGGTCGCAAAAGATGTTTTAATCTATTTTTGTAAAAAACTTTCAGGAAAGTATGCGTTTTAGTATAAGATTACATCTTAAATAACCAATGTCATGATATAAACGGTGAATGATGAAAAGATAGCTGCAATCACATCATCCACCATAATACCAAAACCGCCAGGTATACGTTTATCAAACCAACGAATTGGCCACGGTTTTGCCATGTCAAAAATCCTAAATGCTACAAAGGCTATCGCAATCCACATAACAGAAAGTTGTGGAATAAAAAATAGGGTGATCCACATGCCAACAAATTCATCCCATACTATATGCCCTGAATCGTGTGTATGGGTATCATCCGATGTTTTTTGGCAAATAAAACAACCAAAAATAAAAGTCACTAAAATAAAGACCCAGTATAAAGCTGGTTGTAAACCATAAAATAATAGCCAAAGTGGAATCGCCATTAACGATCCCATTGTTCCCGGCATAATTGGAGATAAACCACTACCTAGTCCTACAGCTAAAAAATGAATGGGATTGGTTAACTTGAGGAATTTTTTAAAATCTTTATTTCGTTCTTGTTTTGTCATAATCTAATATTCTTTTAAATAAAATTTGCCGACATTAAGCCGGCAAAAAGAGAGTGCCTAATTTTTTAGCTAAGTATTTAAGTATTGATTATGACAATATTATTCATCTTTGGCTAATGTTGCAACCATTACCGCTTTAATGGTATGTAGCCTGTTTTCGGCTTCATCAAAAACAATACTATGTTCAGATTCAAACACATCATTAGTCACTTCAAGTCCATTGGTTAAACCATATTGAGCTGCCATCTGTTTACCGACGGTAGTGTTCATATCATGAAAAGCGGGTAAACAGTGCATGAATTTGACATTTGGATTATTGGTAAGTTTAATAACATTTTCATTCACTTGATAAGGTGTTAATAATTTAACACGCTCATCCCAAACTTCCTTAGGCTCACCCATTGATACCCATACATCAGTATATAAAAAGTCGACGTCTTTAACTCCTTTGGCAACATCTTCGGTTAAGATAATTTTTGCCCCCGTATTTTTTGCTATATCTTGGCACTTTTGTACGAGTTCGGCTTCGGGATGACAGGCCTTTGGTGCAACTAAACGAATTTCCATCCCCATTAAAGCCGCACCTTCCATTAACGAATTTCCCATGTTATTACGGGCATCGCCTAAATAGGCAAATTTAATGCTACTTAATGGGCGATTGCCTATATGCTCTTTCATTGTCATAAAATCGGCTAAAATTTGGGTTGGATGTGCTTCGGTCGTTAAACCATTCCATACTGGTACACCAGCATATTGGGCTAATGTTTCAACGATCTCTTGGCCATAACCACGATACTCAATACCGTCATACATTCGACCCAGCACGCGTGCGGTATCCGCAATTGATTCTTTATGACCGATTTGACTACCACTTGGTCCTAAATAAGTGACATTTGCACCTTGATCAAATGCACCAACCTCAAAAGCACAACGCGTACGGGTGGAGTCTTTCTCAAAAATTAATGCAATATTTTTACCAATCAAATGTTGTTGTTCTTGCCCTTGTTGTTTGGCTTGTTTTAATTCGATAGCAAGATTAATTAATTGATTGATTTCGGTAGAGGTAAAATCAAGTAATCGTAAAAAATGACGCTGATAAAAACCGTGCATGATATAGCTCCTAATAACCGTAATGATTTAAATGATTTTATTTGAATAATTATGCAAATTCAAGTTAAACATCATAATAACCCTAATATTTTACCTTTATGTTGAGATAAGTCTCAAAAATTAGACATAATTATTAAAATAATTTTTATAATATTGCTTTTTTTGTACAAAAAAGTGTAATAAAATGACCAAATATTGTATCTTTGTAGCTAGGTAAAATTGAATTTTTATTCAAAATTCATGATAATTCATTCAAAGGATCTTTTAGTCATGCAAACTTATGCCCTCCTTATGTTACAAGATGGTTCGCAATTTATCGGGAAATCAATTGGTGCTGATGGTCAAACAGTTGGGGAAGTGGTATTTAACACCTCAATGACAGGTTACCAAGAAATTCTTACCGATCCGTCTTACTGTGAGCAATTGGTTACATTAACCTACCCGCACATTGGTAATGTAGGAACGAATGATACCGATGCCGAATCGAACCAAGTTTATGCAAAAGGTTTGATTATTCGTGATTTGCCATTATTAGCTAGCAACTATCGAGGCGAACTCTGCCTTTCTAGCTATTTAAAAAAACATAATGTTATTGCCATTGCGGATATTGATACGCGGCGCTTAACCCGTATTTTGCGTGAAAAAGGTGCACAGCATGGCGTCATCATAACAGCAACGGACAAAACGACCTTACTTGAAAAAGCCGAAATAGCTAAACAGCAGGCGATCGATTTTAAAGGATTAAGTGGGCTTGATTTAGCCAAAGAAGTGACTTGTTTGACAAGTTATATTTGGTCACAAGGCATATGGACAAGGCAACAGCAACAGCCTGCTCCAAAACCAGAAAGCCAATTACCATATCATGTTGTTGCTTACGACTTTGGTGTAAAACATAATATTTTGCGAATGTTAGTTGAGCGTGGTTGTAAATTAACTGTTGTACCAGCCAAAACGACAGCAAAACAAGTCCTTGCTTTAAAGCCCGATGGGATATTTTTATCTAATGGTCCAGGAGATCCTGCACCTTGCAGTTATGCGATTGATGCCATTAAACAGTTTTTAAACACAGATATTCCTATTTTTGGCATTTGTTTAGGTCATCAACTTCTTGCGCTTGCTTGTGGTGCTAAAACTATCAAAATGAAGTTTGGTCATCATGGTGGTAATCATCCTGTTAAAGATCTAGAAAATAATAAGGTAATGATCACTGCACAAAATCACGGCTTCGCTGTAGATGAAGCAAGCTTACCAGCTCATTTACGAGCGACGCATAAATCACTGTTCGATGGTTCATTACAAGGCATTCATCACAATCAAAAACCAGCTTTTAGTTTTCAAGGTCATCCCGAAGCCAGTCCTGGGCCTCATGATGCAGCATCACTTTTTGACCACTTTATTGAGTTAATTAAAATTTATAAGCAGGAGCAATAATCATGGCTAAGCGAACAGATATAAAAAGTATACTAATTATTGGTGCTGGCCCAATTGTTATTGGTCAAGCATGTGAATTTGATTATTCTGGTGCTCAAGCCTGTAAAGCGCTGCGTGAAGAAGGTTATCGTGTTATTTTAGTTAACTCTAATCCAGCCACTATCATGACAGATCCTGAAATGGCTGATGCCACTTATATTGAACCCATTCATTGGACAAGCGTTCGTAAGATTATTGAACAAGAAAGGCCAGACGCCATTTTACCAACCATGGGCGGTCAAACAGCGTTAAACTGTGCATTAGAGCTTGAAAAACAAGGTGTATTGAAAGAATTTAATGTTGAAATGATAGGTGCAACAGCAGATGCTATCGATAAAGCCGAAGATCGGAAACGCTTTGATGAGGCGATGAAAAAAATTGGTCTTGATACCGCTCGCTCAGGGATTGCTCATTCACTTAAAGAAGCTTACGCCGTTCTTGATCAAGTTGGTTTTCCTTGCATTATTCGTCCATCATTTACCATGGGGGGCACCGGTGGCGGCATTGCTTATAATACCGAAGAGTTTGACGAAATTTGTACTCGAGGACTTGATCTTTCGCCAACCAATGAACTACTTATTGATGAATCATTAATTGGTTGGAAAGAATATGAAATGGAAGTAGTTCGAGACAAAAATGATAACTGCATTATTGTTTGTTCAATTGAAAACTTCGATCCAATGGGTATTCATACAGGTGATTCAATTACGGTGGCTCCGGCACAAACCTTGACTGATAAAGAATACCAAATCATGCGTAACGCTTCGATCGCGGTACTGCGTGAAATTGGTGTTGAAACGGGTGGCTCCAATGTACAATTTTCGGTTGATCCAAAGACAGGGCGATTAATTGTTATTGAGATGAATCCACGAGTGTCACGATCATCTGCCTTAGCTTCGAAAGCAACGGGCTTTCCTATCGCGAAAATCGCCGCCAAACTGGCTGTCGGTTATACGCTTGATGAATTATCTAATGATATAACAGGCGGAAAAACCCCCGCTTCATTTGAACCGTCAATTGATTATGTTGTTACCAAAATTCCACGCTTTAATTTTGAAAAATTTGCTGGTTGTAACGATCGTTTAACCACACAAATGAAATCAGTTGGTGAAGTGATGGCCATTGGGCGTACCTTCCAAGAATCAATACAAAAAGCGTTGCGAGGGCTTGAAGTTGGCGCTTCAGGATTTGATCCTAAAATTGATAATTATACTGATGAAAAAAATATCACCAAAATTCGTTATGAGCTCCAAGAAGCGGGTGCTGATCGGATTTGGTATATTGCTGATGCTTTTAGGGCAGGATTCAACTTAGAAGATATCTTTTTACTAACCAATATTGATCGTTGGTTTTTAGTACAAATTGAAGAGTTGGTTAACCTTGAAAATAAGCTAAAGGAACAATCACTTGCGCAACTTGATCAAGAAACTTTGTGGCAATTAAAACGTAAAGGTTTTTCAGATTTACGCATCGCCAAACTGCTTAATACCACAGAACAAGCTGTTCGCGATTTACGTCATCAATATCAAATTCACCCTGTTTATAAACGTGTTGATACCTGTGCGGCTGAATTTGCAACAGATACCGCTTATCTTTATTCAACCTATGAGCAAGAGTGTGAAGCTAATCCTCAATTTAACCGTAAAAAAATTATGATCCTAGGTGGTGGTCCTAATCGGATTGGACAAGGTATTGAGTTTGATTATTGCTGTGTACATGCGGCATTGGCACTGCGTGAGGATGGTTATGAGACCATTATGGTTAACTGTAATCCCGAAACGGTTTCAACCGATTACGATACTTCTGACCGCCTCTATTTTGAGCCAGTTACGCTTGAAGATGTGCTTGAAATTGCACATGTTGAAAAACCAGATGGTGTTATTGTGCAATACGGTGGGCAAACACCGCTAAAACTTGCTCGTGCGCTTGAAGCTGCAGGGCTACCAATTATTGGTACCTCACCTGATGCTATAGATAAAGCCGAAGATCGTAAACGCTTTCAAGAAGTCGTCGATAAACTGAAATTAAAACAACCTGTCAACGCCACAGTGACCGATATTAACGAGGCTGTCATTGAAGCAGAAAAAATAGGTTATCCATTAGTGGTTAGACCTTCTTATGTATTAGGAGGTCGAGCAATGGAAATTGTCTATAATGAACAAGATTTAAGGCGTTATTTTAAAACAGCGGTAAGCGAATCAAATAATGCACCAGTCTTACTTGATCACTTTTTAGATGATGCAATTGAAGTTGATATTGATGTAATTGCTGATGGTGAGCAAATCCTGATTGGTGGCATTATGGAACATATTGAACAAGCAGGTATTCACTCTGGTGATTCCGCTTGCTCACTACCAACACACACATTAACTGCAGATATTTTAGACAAACTACGACAACAAGCCAAACAATTAGCACTTGAACTCAATGTAAAAGGTTTAATGAATGGGCAATTTGCGGTCAAAGATAATCAAATTTATTTGATCGAAATCAATCCTCGTGCAGCTCGTACTGTACCTTTTGTCTCAAAAGCAACGGGTTTACCACTGGCGAAAATAGCGGCTCGTGTGATGACGGGGCAATCACTTGCCAAGCAAAATGTGACTAAAGAGGTGATTCCTCCTTATTATTCGGTAAAAGAAGTGGTATTACCGTTTAATAAATTCAGTGGTGTCGACCCAATATTAGGTCCTGAAATGCGCTCAACTGGTGAAGTAATGGGAATTGGTAAAACCTTTGCTGAAGCCTTTGCTAAAGCTCAGCTAGGTAGTTTATCCAATATGAAAAAATCAGGGAAAGCATTATTATCGGTTCGCGATCAGGATAAAACAAGGCTGTTAGAGGTAGCTAAACGGTTAATTACTCATGGGTTTAGTATTGATGCAACTATTGGCACGGCAAAGGTATTACAACAAGCAAATATACCATGCCAAGTCGTAAAAAAAGAAAACGAAGGGCGACCAAATATCCATGACCATATAAAAAATGGCGAATATAGCTATATTCTTAATACCACTTCTGGACGAGCAGCTATTGAAGCTTCAAAAGTATTACGTCGAAGTGCCATTCAATATAAGGTACATTACGATACCACGATGAATGCTGCTTATGCTACAACTGCAGCGCTAGATTACGATCCGGCACAAACTGTAACGCCATTACAGCAACTTTATTGCTAATCACAAAGATAAAGACGAGTATCACTCGTCTTTAAAAATTCCATCCACAATATAATAACTTAGAAATCATGAAATTGTTCTTAATAAACAATAAAATGCTCGTTTTTGATACAGAATAATGTTAATTTATTTGCTATATTTCAATCAATTTAATTAGTTATTATCATGGATATGATTCATTCTTCTGATCTAAAAGACATTCAATTAATTACGGCTATTTCTGCATTACTACATGACCTTGGCAAAGCAACAGTTGGCTTTCAAGATAAATTAAATAAAGGTCTTGTTGCTGCTGATCCTTATCGTCATGAATGGATTTCATTACAACTATTTTTATTGATGATTCAAGGCTGTACTACCAATCAAGCTGTATTGGAGCGCTTAGCAAATTTTACTGAATTTCAAAATCAAAACCTAGATTGGCATAAAGAATTAACCAAAATTGAATATAATGATCTCACAATATTACCAATATTAGCACAATGGATTGCTTGGCTTATAGTTTCGCATCATAGAATGCCATTTTTTGTACTCGTAGAACCAAAAGATTTTAAAGGTATGCAAAATGATGATTTTGATATTTCTAAGTTAACGATAGATAGCTTTTATGAAAATCTAACTGCAGTTGAAGGATGGGTTAAAAACAATTTTAGTCAGTATCCTGCACCTGAAAATTTCTGGGAACTTCAAGATAGTGTAACAAATAGTAAATTGTGGCTACACAAACTAAATGAATATGCTACAGCAGGTTTAAATCAAGAATCATTAATACAGTTAAGCCAAGTAGATCCTTTTTTATTACATATTTCGCGCTTATGTTTGATGACGGCTGATTACAATTATTCCAGTTTGCCACCTATAGCTAAAAAGAATAATTACCAACAAACACTAATTGCCAACACCTATCTAGGTGAAGAAGGCAAGCAAACTAAGCAGTATTTGGATGAACATTTGTTAGGTGTTGCTGAATATTCAGAGAGTTTTGCTAACTTATTAACTAAAATTACTACCCAACTCCCTACAATTAATCAACACAAATATTTTACTGAACATACAACTGTCGAACGCTTCCAGTGGCAAAATCATGCTTTTGATTTAGCAAAAAGTTATCAACAACAATCTGATGAATGTGGCTTTTTTGGTGTTAACATGGCATCGACTGGCTGTGGTAAAACCTTAGCCAATGGGCGGATTATGTATGCGCTTTCAAATCCAAAACGGGGCGTGCGTTTTACCATTGCATTGGGATTACGTGTTTTAACGTTGCAAACAGGTAAAGCATTAAGAGAAAGATTACACTTAAGTGATGAACATCTGGCGATTTTAGTGGGTGGGCGAGCCACAAAAACCTTGTTTGAACTGAGTAATGAAAACATTGAACAAAACGATTCAGAAAACCAAGGTAGTGAATCTATCGAATCGTTACTTGATGAATATCTTGATGTAGCAGAAAGTGGTATTGCGGATTGTGAATTAGGGACAATTATCGAAGACAGTAAAGCACGGCAATTACTTTATGCGCCCATTGTGACATGCACTATTGACCATATTATTCAAGCTAGCGAATGTACCCGAGGCGGTAAATATATTGCACCCACGTTAAGATTGTTAACCTCAGATTTGATTTTAGATGAGCCGGATGATTTTGATCAACATGACTTACCTGCACTGGCTCGCTTGGTGCATTTAGCTGGGTTATTTGGTAGCAAAGTGCTACTCTCATCAGCAACCTTAACGCCTGATTTAATTGCTGGATTATTTGATGCTTACCAAGCAGGGCGAAAAATTTGGAATCAAAATAACCAATATGCCAATAATGCCATTGTATGTGGTTGGTTTGATGAATATGAACAGTCGATATCACAAATTGCTGATACTAAAACGTTTAGCGATCACCATCAACAATTTGTAGCAATGCGCATTCATCAATTAGCACAAAGTGCAATCCGCCGTAAAGGGCATATTTTAGATCTACTAAATTACCAAGAAAATAAAACAGAAAACCAAAAAATTAATTATGGTGTGCTAGCTAAACAACTATTAGATCAAGCTTATCAATTTCACCAAGATCATCATCAAATTGATAAAAAATCACAAAAAAAGGTAAGTATCGGTTTAATGCGTTTTGCCCATACAGAAGATGTTATTTCACTTACCGAACAAATTTACGAACAAAAGAAGTTACCTAGTGATACTGCTTTTCATATCGTGGTTTATCATGCTCGACAACTGCTGTTATTGCGTAGCCAATTAGAAGAAAAACTTGATAGAATTTTAAATCGCAGTGATGAACAGGCACTATTTAGCCAACCCGAAATTCTCCAAGCGATAAAAAGTAGCGATAAAGAAAACCATATTTTTATTGTGATTGGCACACCAGTCACCGAAGTCGGGCGTGATCACGATTATGATTGGGCGATTGTCGAACCATCATCCATGCGCTCTATTATTCAGTTAGTGGGGCGAGTATGGCGTCACCGACCACAAAAAATTGCACAAAAGGCCAATGTGGCCATATTAGGCTCAAATTTAAAAGCAATTGAATCTAATTATCGTACGGATAAGGCCTGTTTTACTAAACCAGGATTTGAAGAAGAGTCATTATTCTTGCTGAAAACCCATAAAACAAATGAACTAATTCCTGAGCATCAGTTAGTAAATATTGATGCTATTCCACGTATTAAATCCTGCCCTGAAGATGGGCTAACGCTAGCTGAATTAGAACATAAGGTCATGGCAGATCTTTTTGCAATTAATGCCCGTAAAAGTAATTATGTGACCAGCTATTGGCAACAAGGCTTAGCTCATCACCATTGTGTGCATTTACAGGCGATTTCGCCATTTAGAGAGAATGATAAGACACAAGATGAATATATTTGCCAACTTGACGACGATGGCGATTATCAATTTAGCTATGCAGATATCGCATGGCAAACACCAGATGAGTGCTGTAAAGATACACAAAATAGTATAATTGAATATAAAAACTGGTCATTTGATAATCCTAATATCCAACCTTGGTTAATTAATAATGTCGAGCAAGCCATAGCAAAAATAACCGAATATTTCCCAAATAAAACGCCATATCGCTTAGCAAATGAATTTTGTAGCGTAAGCTTATATCGCAATTGCAGTTGGTGTTTTCATCCTTATTTAGGATTTTATGAAAAGAAAGAATAAAAGAATATGGTTTTTATACTGAAACACATAGTTACCTGAAACTTTTTGACAAAATATCGTCAGGTGCATAATGGTTGCTAGTAAAAGGTAGGGAATTCTTTTATACTGAGCTTTGACAGCCGAATAGGTTGCTGAGAAATGTTAAGTATTTACTTTTCTTTGAAGTGAATTTTACCGCTGAATAAGCGGTCTATAAAAGTGTTAATCTCGGAGTGTGTAAATTAGCTGGTTTTATTTATCATATTGATTTTTTTAAATTATTTTTTGTTTTTGATTTGACACGCCTGTTAAGTATTAAATTTTTCTTTGTTTCTTTCTTTTTTATACTTTATTTTTAGATTATTTTTTGTGTTATTTGCTTGATTTTCAGCAAAGATTATTTTATTCTAATTATATTAAAATTTAAAATAAATAAGGAGGGGCAATGAATGACATATCTTGGCAAGATATAAGAAAAGTAATTTTAGATTTTCTGCAAAAACGGCTTGCCAATAATAGTAATTATAAAACTGAAACGTCTAAGCTAGAAAAAGCAAAAGAGTTAGGCGATCAGGTCGCAGTGAATGAAGTTCAGCAAAAATTAGATGAATTAGCCAAGCGATTTGAATTTGAAACGTGGATGGAAGATGCGGCAACAAGAAGAATATTTTGGATTTCTTTATGTCATTTTACTTCGAAAGAGGTACATTCTTCAAGTTCTGGAGATAATATCAATTATTCAACACAAACTAAACCAATTAATAAGCACTACGTATCGTCGGCTACCCCATTAACGCTTTCATTAAATTGTTCGGGAAATGCGGCTGCTCTTGATGTTTTTTCTTTATTAAATCAATCTATTAAAGATGATATAACATTTTTACAATTGATTATTGATGGGCATCCAGGTGTTTTACCCGCCCTTTCAGACGATCAGCAAAAAGCCTCGCTTTATTTAGCTAATTTTAAAAAAGCGATCTTTAATGATTTTGACAAACCTAAAGCCTCGGAATTGAATAAGCAATTATATTGGCCGAATGATGAAGAACCGTATTTGTCAAAGCAAGATAATAATTATCGATTGTTAATTCCATTACATCCTAGCTCATTGTGTAATTACTTATACGAGAAGGTGCAAACACGATTTTCAGAAGAAAATAAATATGCACGAGAATTACGTAAAAAAAAGGATGTTGAGCATCAACCTTATTTTTCTTTCCATGACTTAGCCGTAGTTAAACTGGGAGGAAGTAATCCTCAAGGTGTAAGCCAATTAACCAGTAATCAGGGTGGGCGTTATTTCTTATTACCTTCCATACCTCCTAAATTCAAAAACTCGCCGTTTCCTATGGTAGGCAAACAGCAAGAAACCATTTTTAATCATTCTTTACAAGGTTTTTGTCGATTTGGTTTTAAACTACTATTTGATATGGTTGAATCGCCAAAAAATATTGTAGAAGAACGAGATGATCGTAAAGATGCTCTTGCGGTGATTTTATCATTACTACTTAAGTTTGCTCGCTATATTCAAACTACTCAACCAGCCGGTTGGAGTCGTGATTATTCACTCAATTTTAATGAAAAACTTTGGCTTGATCCACAGCGAGCCCAATTAGAGAATGAAGAGGAATTTAAAAAGCTGTATGAACAAGGCGATTGGCAACAAAGTTTAGAAAAGCGTTTTGCAACTTGGATTCAAAATGCCTTAAAAGAAAAATTTAAAAATTTTAAACAGCAATTTGCTGATCCTGAATTTAGCGAATGGCGCCGTGAATTTAATGCAGCGGTAAAAGCAAGTCAACGTAAAAGGGAGGGGATATTTTAATGGCATCATTACGTTATTATTTATTATTTGATCATGTCAAAATCCATAATGCCAATGCGATTTCTAGCCCATTAACGTATGGATTCCCAGCTATTTCGGGGTTTTTAGGTGCTATTCATGCTTTAAGTCGTAAAATTGAATCAGAAAACCCTATTTACTTAGATGGCGTGTTAATTGCATGTCATGAATGTGATGTGCAAATCTATAGACCTAACAATTATGCGGATTATACTTTCCGATTAACACGCAACCCACTGGCTAAAAATGGTAGTACCCGTTCAATTATTGAAGAAGGGCGAGTTCATCTGGATGTTTCATTAGTTGTAGAAGTAAAAGTGCGGTCTCGGTCTTGTTTGAATAAATCTGAAGATAAAGAAGAATTTATTACACAGATGAAGAATAAGTTATACCAGCAACGTATAGCTGGTGGATATGTAGAATCTATTGAATCGGTAGAATTATTCCCTGCCTTTAAATCTCATGATGATTTAATTAAAGCTTTGTTACCCGCATTTGTTTTAGTTGAAGCACCACAAGATTTGCAAGATATTACTGCTGAATTACAGCAACAAGATCCTAATGCTACAGCGCTTGATGCCCTGATTGAAACAGCGATGTTGCATCATCATCCACAAGAAAAAGATCACTGGCAAACCACATCGGTTAAGCAAGGTCGTGGTTGGCTTGTCCCTTTACATTTGGGCTATCAAGCTATTTCACCGTTATTTTCAGCAGGTAAGGTTGAACATGCACGCAGTAATGAGCATGCCTCGCAATTTGTGGAGTGTATTTATGGGCTTGGTAAATGGGTCTTTCCTTTACGTTTGAAAGAGAGTTTATCACAGGCTTTTTGGCGTTATAAATGCAGTGAATTGCAATCTAATGATGCAGAAATTTATATTATCAATCAAGAAACTAATTAAGTAAATTTAGAAAATTATAGACTAAGGAATACATTATGAGTAAAGATAAAATGACAACGGCAAGCGTACTTGCTTTTGAACGTAGTTTTGATATTTCAGATGCAATTTTTGCACAGCAAAGTAGTACGGATACCAATAAATTATCCCCTGTTGTAGTTACTGAAAAATCAGTTCGAGGCACTATTTCAAATCGTCTTAAAAATGCAGTGGCAAACGATCCAACCAAATTAGATGCTGAAATACAAAAACCAAATTTACAAACAGTAGATGTCGCTTCGTTAGATGCCGATAAAGATACTTTGGTAGTTACATGGAGCTGTAAAGTGTTGCCATTTTTAGGTAAACCATCAGTATGTAATGATATCGAATATCAAAAAGAACTAGAAAAAACAACGCAGGGTTATATTCAAACGCAAGGATTGACAGCACTAGCTAAGCGTTATGCTATTAATATCTTAAGTGGCCGTTGGTTATGGCGTAACCGTATGGCAGCAGAGCAAATTAGCCTTTCGATTACTCGAAAAGATGAAAAAAAACCAATGATTGAAGTCAGTGATGTTAAACAATATCAACTAAACTCATTTGATTATGATGATAAATCGGTGAATGATCTTGCTACACTGATTGAAGCAGGATTATGTGGTAAAGAGTTTGTGATTTTTAACGTTGAAGCCAAACTGAAAATGGGCTTAGGTCAAGAAGTCTACCCGTCACAAGAATTAATTCTAGATACTGGCAAAACTAAAAGTAAAGTATTGTATGAGAAGAACAAACAAGCCGCCATGCATTCACAAAAAATCAGCAATGCAATTCGAACTATCGATACTTGGTATGACGATAATGCTCAATTCCCAATAGCAATAGAACCGTATGGCTCGGTGACATCAATGGGGCATGCTTTCCGACAACCAAAACAGAAATTAGACTTTTATACCTTATTTGATAATTGGGTATTAAAAGGTGAAAAACCATTGCTTGAGCAACAACATTATGTGATTGCGGTATTAATTCGTGGTGGTGTCTTTGGTGCTAGTGGCAAGGAGTAAATAATATGCACTCACACTATTTAGAGCTGCGAGCTATTTCGCAAATTGAAATAACCGAGGTGGACGTGATTAATCAAGTCATGCTGTCACTGCACCAAATCTTGGTTAATCAACAAGGAAATATCGCAATTAGTTTTCCTTGTTACAATGTGCACCGAACATTAGGCGGAGTGATTCGCCTATTTGGTACCGAGCAGGAATTGCAAAAACTTAAAGCAGATATACAGCAAAAATCATCGATAAGTGATTATGCTTTATTGATGCCTATCACAACAGTACCGGCAACGATAAAAGGCTATTTGCATTTGAGTCGTGTTAATCCTAAAGGTCAGAGTGCGTTAAGACGTGCCGAAAAAAGATTAACAGCACAAGGTAAATGGACACCTGAAGTGAAAAATAAAATGGTTGAAAAGTGGGGAAGCGTTCATTTGCAATACCCACATCTTCATTTGAATAGTAAAAGTACAGGTCAAAGATTTATTTTGTGGTTAAAACAAGAAAAATGCCCAGAGCCAGTGCAAGGCACATTTAATAGCTATGGATTAAGCCAAACAGCCACTGTTCCTGATTTTTAAATCATTAACCCTTTTTTTGGGGATAATTTTAACATATTGATTATTATTGATATTAAAATAGACTCAAAAAAAGGGTAAAAATTGGGAAAAGTGCAGTATGCTCTTTTACAATAAGGTCCTATTGAGATAAAATTCTACTTCAATGCCGTATAGGCAGTTTAGAAAAATTCGCACTGGACGGCTCAAAAAATCTGTTTGTTCACCGCCGTGTGGGCGGTCTTTTGTATAAAAAATAGAAATTTCTGTATAACTGGTTGATTTTAATTAAAATAAAAAATTTAATAAAATCAATACTCTACCTAAGCGATTTTGTGGGAGAAATACATCTTATAACATGGTAAGGTTTATATGTTCATTTTTCATGACGTTTAGAATGTGCCAATAACTAAGTGAGGTTAGTATGTTAAATAGGAATATTTGCAAGTTTGTGCTTTGTTGGGAACACAAATTTGAACATCAAAGCAAAGTTAAGATAGCTTTGTCGAGGTGAGAGCCATGGGGGATGAGGATATAAATCGAGCACATTTTGCAGCTAAAGCGTCGGTTGTTAGGTAATCCACTAATTCCTTGGTTTAGAAATTATCACCAATATTCATGGTATTCACAAAAGTTAAGACTTACAAAACCTAACACCATATGCTAATTAAAAAATTGCATAAAAAACTAGCCAAGTTTTTTTAAAATGGCTATACTTTAGCACCTTAAAGGAATAGATTATTAAACAATCAAATAAATATAAAAATTAAAATAAATCATTAATTTACTTGACATGTAAGCTGTAATTCATTATCATTTAAAGCACAAGGACTAGCAAAATAATGCATTATCATTTTAGGCACAAGGCACAAGGCACAAGGCACAAGGCACAAGGCACAAGGCACAAGGCACAAGGCACAAGGCACAAGGCACTGGCAAACCTATGTCTTAAATTTATCAAATAAACTTATTCGACGAGTTTTTGCCCGAAACTTATTTATATCTTCGAAATTATCTCTCAACGTATTATCGAAATTATTGTTCAAATCACCTAAAACAGTTTTGCTAGTATTAGCACTGTTATTATCTTCTTCATGGAATGTACAGGCAAATGGCAAAAAGGTTCGAGCGGGTAATCGTAGTGATGCAATAATTTTACCTTCAATATTTCCAGAATTACCGTCGGCAGTTATCAATTATGTAAGGCCAAATCTACTTTATGGCCTGAGCAGATATGCAGGCCCAGCTGGCATGTGGCATCCTAAGAAGGGCTTCTTTGTTCAGTCAACAAATCCATCATTTTACGGCCTAAATTTTCCAACTACAGGTGGGAATGGTTTATATTTTGATTTACTTATAACAGGAATAGATGTGAGAGACTTGACATGGGAACCAGTCACGCATGAGGGAATTACTGCAACAGTGACAAATGTTGTAGCTAATGATCACTCGATTCCTTCTGAAGATAGGGGAAAAGTTGTCGCCCGTGTTACGTTAATAGGTCCATATGCAGGCCGTAGGCATAGTTTTTGGAAAATTGACAAAATACCTAAGCCAAGGTTACCACAGACGTTTGAGTTAGTGGGTAGACATATTGGTACTGGTGATGAGGTAGTAAAATATGGATTTGTGTTGAAGCAGTGGTTCGTCGACCTGCAGAGAACGTTCAAATATTCTGGATATACTGCAGGCTTGTGTAATCGAGCAGGCTACGAGATGCCAAGGAACAAGGATTTAACTAATGCGAGCATCGAATCAAACGGAAATAATAGAGGTAAATATAGTAAATATAATAGTTACACGCGTTATATTGATGCAGGCTTTTTTTCCGAGTGGGGCTGCATGAGATACGACAATACCGCGTTTCGTGCCCTGCCGTACTGGTCGATGCGTACTTCGAACATTGACAAAAGGGATATTGTCAGCGCGACTTATGGCAGTATCGGTTGGCCCGACGTGAACTCCTTGGAACGTTTTATTTGCGTCTCAAACCTTAAACCTTAGTTCTTATTTCTTAGTCATTAGGTCGCCGAGGCCAATATTTAGAAACACCTATTTTGATACTTTAACTATCATAAAATTGTTTACCGCCGTATAGGCGGTTTAGAAATGAGTGTTTCTAGTTTTTATTAACTGAAACACTTCATTATTAGTATTATAAAGTAACTATTCTGCGCCAATTTGCGTGCTCATTTTTATCTCTCGATTATCGGTGATTTCTAAATTTGACAATACCACTAATTGAGGAAAGTTAGGCCTTAAAAATTGTGAAAGCATAGGTCTTAATGCATGGTTCACTAATAACACTGGTGGTGCACCGATAGCTTCTTGTTGATGAATGGCTTGTTTAATTTGCTCGATAATGTGTTCGGCTAGCCCTGGTTCAACATTGCTAGTATTTTGGAGCGCTTGTAATAACAAACGTTCTAAATTGATATTTAACCCTATTACATTGATTGGCTCAGATCCAGGAAACCATTGTTGTGTGATGACTCTTCCTAAAGCAATTCTTACCATACTTAGTAGCTGATAAGCATCATTTTGGGTTGGGGCGTACTCACAGATGGTTTCAATAATGGTACGCATATCACGGATTGACACTTTTTCGGCGATCAAGTTTTGCAATATTTTATGAAATGTGGTTAGTGTAACAACACCAGGAATAAAGTCCTCCACTAATTTCGGCATATCTTGTTTTATTCTGTCGAGCAGTTCTTGAGTTTCTAAGCGTCCTAATAAGTCGCTAGCAAATTGCTGTAATAAATGATTAAAATGAGTAGCAATCATGGTGCTTGTATCAACAACGGTATACCCCAATATTTGTGCATTTTCTTTATTGCTTTCATCTATCCATATCGCTGGTAATCCAAAGGCAGGTTCGGTTGTTGGAATGCCCTCAATGGTTTCAGTTACATTACCGGGATTGATCGCTAACCATTTATTATTAACAATTTCACCTTTGCCAATTTCACCACCTTTTATAAATATCTTATATTGATAAGGCGCTAATGAAAGATTGTCTCTTATATGAACTTGAGGTGGTAAAAAACCCAGTGTTTGAGCAAATTTTTTGCGTAAACTACGAATTCGCCCTAACAACTCACCATTTTGAGTTTGATCTACCATGGGAATTAATCCATAACCAACTTCCATTGCCAATATATCTTCAATATTAACATCTGACCATGTTGCTTCTATATTAGCTGGTGTGGTTGCCTGTACATTAGCTTGTTTGGGTGCCACTTTTTGTTCTGTCTTTTTCTGTTTAGTTAGCCACCAAGATATGATTGATAAAATAACAGTAAAGAGTAGAAAAACTAAATTTGGCATACCCGGAATTAGTCCAAGTAAACCAATAACGACAGCTGTTAAGATCAATACTTGTGGATTATTAAAAAGCTGTGTAATCATTTGATCACTGATGTTATCTTGTGATGTGACTCGAGTAACAATAACGCCGGCTGCGGTTGAAATAATGAGTGATGGTATTTGTGCTACCAAACCATCACCAATAGTTAGTAAAACATAGGTTTCGCTAGCATCAGAAAAAGCCATACCGTGTTGAACAACTCCAACTAATAACCCCCCAATAATGGTTATGCCCATTATTAATAATCCCGCAATCGCATCACCGCGTACAAATTTACTGGCACCATCCATTGAACCATAAAAATCGGCTTCTTGAGAAACTTCAGCTCGACGGGCTTTAGCTTCATCTTCACCAATTAAACCCGCATTCAGATCGGCGTCAATAGCCATTTGTTTTCCGGGCATGCCATCTAACGCAAAGCGTGCGCCCACTTCAGCTATTCTACCTGCTCCTTTGGTGATGACCATAAAGTTGATAATGACCAGAATAATAAATACCACAATACCAATAGCAAAATTACCACCAACCAAAAAGTGTCCAAAAGCCTCAATAACCCGCCCCGCAGCAGCACTACCGGTATGTCCTTTTAATAAAACGACCCGCGTAGAAGCAACGTTTAACGATAATCTTAATAAAGTTGCAAATAATAAAACGGTCGGGAATGCTGCAAAATCAAGTACTCTTTTAGTAAACAATGCTACTATCAAGATGATAATTGATAATGTAATATTAAAAGTAAAAAACAGATCCAAAATAAATGCAGGTAGTGGTAATACCATCATCGAAAGGATCAATAAAATTAGCAATGGTCCAGCTAAGATTTGATAATGCCCATTTTTTAATGTATTGGTTGATAATAAATTAAGTAGTTTAGATTTAATCATAAGGCTAGTTATTACCTTTATTTATTTACGGATAATGACTCAGGTATGGGTAAATTATTTGGCGCTATTGGTTTATCGCCACCATATTTATACCAATGTTTCAATTGATAAACCCACGCTAAAATTTGGGCCACCGCGGTATATAATTCGGTTGGTATTGTTTCGCCTATTTCACCATGACGGTATAAAGCACGGGCAAGCGGTGGCGCTTCTAACTGGGGGATATTATGTTTATTAGCAATTTCTTTGATGCGTAACGCAATTTTATTTGTTCCTTTCGCTAATAATTTTGGAGCAATCATTGTTTTTTCATCATATTGCAGAGCGACGGCATAATGCGTTGGGTTAGTAATAATCACATTGGCTTTAGGTACATCTTTCATCATACGGCGTCTAGCAATAGTTTGTTGCATTTGACGAATACGCCCTTTGATTTGTGGGTTTCCCTCTTGTTCTTTAAATTCATCTTTAATTTCTTGTTTTGACATTTTCAGTTTCTTTAAATTACTCCATATTTGATAGAAAATATCAAAACCAACCATGGGTATTAAAGATATAACACTAAAAATTCCACAAAGAATCACTAGCTGTATTGCTTTAGTTAATGCGCTATTTAAATGCATATTGGGTAACGAAAGCATGTGGGGAAAATGGTGCATTACAAACAATGTTGAAGCTATAGAAATAAAAATAACTTTAAGTATGCTTTTTAGTAATTCAGAAAAAACTCTAATACTAAATATTCTACCAAATCCAGATATCGGATTTAGTTTTTGAAAATTAGGCTTAATTGATTGCAGGCTAAAAAGTAAACCGCCAACACAAAGTGGTGCAAATATAGCAACGATAACTAGGCCAAAAAAAATGGGTACAATTGCCAAAAAACCATCGGTTAATAAGTTAACTAAATTGAAGACGATTAATTTATCATCCTCTATTTTATACGAAAACTTCATTGCTGTTTTAATGATCGTAGTTAACTGGTTAACTAAGTGTGATCCCATCAATCCAAATAAAATAATACCTATTAACAAAATTAATAACGAAGTTAATTCACGAGAACGAGGGATCTGCCCTTTTTCTCTAGCTTTTTTTATTTTGCTATCGGTGGGGTGTTCGCTTTTATCTAGATCACTATCGTCAGCCATGATGAAGTTATATAAAACGCTATAGTTTAATAAAAATTTACAATACTAACAGTATGAACTAATTACTACTGGGTTGTTGGCTTAATAAGAGGGCATTTTAGGGGGTATTTATGGCGTTTACCGTCAATAAATATTAATTTTTTAAACTTTGGCTCGTTTCGACGAAATAATTTCAGTTTGTTGATAGCCACTATTAGTATAAACAGCGGGGCTTTTTATACTTTTAAGATAGTTGATTGATTGCTGGGTTAGATTCATGCGCTTTTGAATGATTAGCCCATTATCACGATTTATATCTGCTAATAATTTTGTTGTATCAGTAATTGATAGCCAAAGAGCTTCGATTGTAGGATTTTCTTTATAGGGTGGTTGAATATTAAATTGTTCACTTAATTTTATGCGTTCTTCATCCAGTAGCTTTAGTTGAATCAGTAATTGGCTTTTTTTGTTAATAGTTTCACTTAACTGGTTTGTTGAACTATTTTCAATTAATATTTTTTGCTCTGATTGTAGAATTTCTGAAATTGTTTGTAACATCTCAGCTATTTTATTTAGGATGTCATTAAGTGCTAACATTTTTTATCCTTATAATTCTGTTTTATTTTTAAAAATCTTCTAGTAATTGTTTAATTAATTTATCTGCAATTTTATGTGTATCAATAACCAATGTTCCGTTGGATATGGACTGTTTTATTTTTTCAATTTTTTCTACATCGATATCTTTGTTGGTTGAATGTAAAAGGTGTATTGAATTTTGATTTATACTCACGTTAGTACTTACATTAGTACTGTTTTTAGTTTGTACAGATGCATTGTGAGTATTTTGTTGTTCGTTAATTACATCGCGGCTTACTAGCCCTGTTATGGCTGTAACGGATTTAGTTGCATCTATAGTCATAAAATACCTTTAATCAAATTTAAGATTTAAGTGATTTGTATAATTTTATTATCGGCAATAATAAAAAAATCATTAATATTATTTATTGAAAATTATTACACCTTGGTGAGTTAACGTGCCTTCAACAATTTTATCAGAATTTAGTTTAACTTTTATTTTATCGTTTAATATAGCATTGTTAAGTGTTTTGCCATTAGTTGTTATCTCATAACCTTCTCCATTTATTATTACTTTAATTATTTGTCCTGCTTTCACCTGCCAATTTTTTTGAAGCATTGTTGTTTTTATAGGTTCACCCAAATTGATATTTCGTAAAGCTATATGATTAATTGCGTCAATTTCATTCAAAATAACAGTCGAAGGTAGTTTATCCAACCAACCTGATTGTATCTGTATATAATCTTCGTTGATTTCTGTCCCTGCACTTATTGCTTGTTTAGCTACAATATAGTTCCCTTTGACAGCAACATTAATCTGGATAAATTTTTTTTTATTATTGCATTGGGCACTGATGGTCATGTTGCCCCACTGTTTTTTTTTATTTAATAAAGAGAGTGTTGGAGTATTACAATTTAATTGCGGTTTAGCAGTAAGATAAGTAATTAAAATGTCGTCCGCTTTATGACCGAATTGCTCTGATATTAAATTGTTAATCTGTTTATCAAGCGAATTTGCTAAAACATTATTCCAACTAAATAGTATAAAAATAGCGAGTATCAATTTTGCGATTTTAGTCATGCTTATTTATTCTAAATTATTCATAAGCTGATTTTACTTTATGATTGCAAGAAATGAATCTTGAAATAAGGGCAATTTTTATCGTTATTTGCGCAATAACTTTTTTTTTATTCGCTTAAAATTCTAATTATCAAAAAAATGAGATGATTTTATGTTTGATAAATTAGATACATGGGTTAATTTTCATCAGCAAGCATTAAATATACGTGAAATACGACAAAATATATTAGCTGCAAATATTGCAAATAGCGATACGCCTAACTATCAGGCTCGAGATATTGATTTTAATGCTGAGTTAAGCAAAGCACTTAACAATCAGAATAAGATTAATAATGTTGGGCTTAATATCACTTCAAATCATCATATTCAGATAAAAGCACCAATCATGGCAAATCATGATGTACTTTATCGTATACCTTATCAGGCTGCGGCAGATGGTAATACGGTCGAGATGGATCAAGAACGTACAGCTTTTATTGATAATAGTATTCACTACCAAAGTAATTTAACGTTTTTAGGTGAAAAATTTAAAAATATTATGGCGGTATTACAGCAAGGATAATCATGATGAGTTTTTCTATTTTTGCAATTTCAGGCTCGGCATTATTGGCACAAACACAACGAATGAATGTAAGTGCTAGTAATTTAGCTAACGCAGACAGTATTACCAGTACTTCAGGCAAAGCTTATCGAGCTAAGCAGGTTATTTTTCAAGTGGATGATAATGGTGAACTTAACCCAATTGCAGGGGTTAAAGTGTCGCAAGTTATTGAAGATCCTTCACCAATGAATTTGGTTTATGAACCTAATCATCCATTGGCTGATGCTAAAGGATATATTCAGAAACCTAATGTCGATGTGGTTGCCGAAATGGTTAATACCATTTCAGCATCACGAAGTTATCAAGCAAATATAGAAGTAATTAATACCGCCAAAAATTTAATGTTAAAAACACTGGCATTAGGGCAATAAAAGGAGTGGTTGATGGGTATAGCTAATGTTCTTGTTTCAGAATCATCGGGGATAACAAAACCTCAAACGACACAGAAAACTGCATCTGATGGTAACTCAAGTAAAGAATTACAAGATAATTTCTTAACGTTATTAATTGCACAAATGAAGAACCAAGATCCAACTAACCCAATGGATAATAGCCAGCTAACATCGCAGCTGGCTCAAATCAATACTTTAGCAGGTATAGAACGTCTTAATACAACGTTAGGAATGGTTTCTGGTCAGATTGATGATAGTTTATCAGTCAATGCCAGTAATATGATTGGCAAGGGAGTGATGGTTCCTGGCAATAAAATTTTAGTAGCAACCTCAGAATCTGAAAGTTCAGACTCAAAAGAAGAAACCGTTACCACGCCATTTGGTTTTGAGCTGGTACATGAAGCTGACTCAGTAATTATTACTATTCAAGATGAAAATGGCAATGTAGTTCGTGAAGTTGATTTAGGCGCAATTCCAGCAGGCGTTAGTTCTTTCACTTGGGATGGTGTGCTAAATGATGGGACGACTGCATTAGATGGTAGTTATACTTTTTCAGTTAACGCAAGTTATGACGGGCAAAAAGTATCATCAACATCATTATCTTATTCAGTGGTATATGGTGTTATCAATAGTAAAGTTAATAATAAAGTATTACTTGATTTAGGAATACTTGGTTCAATTAGTATTGACGAAGTACGTCAAATTCTTTAAGGGAGATAAAGTTCATATGGGATTTTCTCAAGCAGTGAGTGGTATGAATGCTGCATCAAAGCAATTAGATGTCATTGGGAATAATATTGCCAATTCAGCAACAGTAGGATTTAAGAGTGCTAGTATCTCATTTGCTGATATTTATGCCGGCTCAAAAGTTGGTATGGGGGTTAAAGTGGCTGCGATTATGCAAAATTTTAATGATGGAACAGCTACAACAACCAACAACAGTTTAGATGTTGCTATCTCGGGTAATGGTTTTTTTCGTTTAGTGGATAGCAGTGGTCAAGTTTTCTATACTCGTAATGGGCAATTTCAGTTAGATGCTGAGCGAAATATTGTTTCTGCTGATGGTCTTCAGTTAACGGGATATCTTGCAACAGGAACACCGCCCAAAGTGCAACAAGGTGCAGCACCTGGCCCATTAAAAATTTCACAAGAAATGTTAAATGCCACAGCGACAACAAAGGCTACTTTGCAAACCAACTTAAACTCTAATAGTAAAGTTCCAGCCAAGCAACCAGTCAATGCACTTGATGCGGATACATTTAATTATTCTACGACTATTACTACTTATGACTCGCTTGGTAATCAACGCAATATTCAGCTCTTTTATGTTAAAACTGATGATAACCAATGGGATGTTCATTATCTTGATAGCAGTGATCCTAATGCAAATTTACAAAAAGCGGGGAAAATGGAATTTGATTCTTCTGGTAAATTGATTAGTGATCCCGAAATGACTATTGATATTAATGGGATAAATGGATCTGCTGATAATAGCTTTACTTTATCATTAGCCAAAAGTTCTCAACAAAATATGGGTAAAGAATTGGGTAGTATTAAAAACCCAGTAGTGAATGGATATGCTCCTGGAGATTTGGTTGGGTATAGCATTAATGATGATGGTTCTATTTATGGTGTCTATTCTAACCAACAAACAATGTTATTAGGTCAGATAGCTATGGCTGATTTTTCCAATGTTAATGGGCTAGAGCCTGCTGGAAACAATAACTGGCGATCAACCATTAATTCTGGAGGCGAGGTATTGGGCAGAGCAAATTCTGGTACATTTGGTTCGTTAGCGAGCGGTGCACTAGAGTCGTCAAATGTTGATATGAGTCAGGAATTAGTGAATATGATTGTTGCTCAGCGCAATTACCAGTCTAATTCACAAACAATTAAAACGCAGGATCAAATTCTAAATACATTAGTCAATTTGCGTTAATTTAAAGGTTATTTATGGATCGTGTTATTTATACAGCAATGTCAGCAGCTAGCCAGACATTAAATCGGCAATCAATTACTACTAATAACTTAGCTAATGTATCCACAGTGGGGTTTCGTGCACAGTTAACGACGATGAAAGCAGTTCCTGTTGTGGGGAATGATACACCTACACGAACCATGGTAACAGCAACAACTCCCACTTTTGATTCAACGATGGGGGCATTTAATTACACTGGTCGAAACTTGGATGTTGCTTTAACTGAGGATCACTGGTTAGCAGTACAATTAGCCGATGGTAGCGAAGTTTATACGCGAAATGGTGCAATTCAAATTGACGAAAATGGTACTCTTAACATACAAGGTAATCCATTAATTGGTGATAACGGTGTTTTGACTGTGCCTCAACGATCTCAAATCAGTATTAGTAGTGATGGAACACTTTCCGCATTGGGTGCAGGTGATAAACCCACGACCATTGCTCAAGTAGGTAAAATAAAGAAAGTCCATCTTGAGCATAATGAAATTATACGTGGTGATGATGGTTTTTTTCGACTAACGGAAGAAACACGTAATGAACGTGGTGAGAATATGCCAGACAATCCAAAAGCTAAGCTTATGTCAGGTGTATTAGAAGGGAGTAATGTGAACCCTGTTACGGCTATGGTTGATTTAATTAGTCATGCTCGCCAGTTTGAAATGCAGATGAAAGAAATTATTACTGCTGATGAAAATGCACAAAAAGCAAACCAAATTTTATCTCTAACTTAAATTTATCAATACATTAGACAGGAATAACAATGATTAAATCATTATGGATTGCCAAAACAGGCTTAACGGCACAACAAATGAATATGGATATTATTTCCAATAATTTAGCCAATGTTAGTACCAATGGTTTTAAAAAGCAAAGAGCGGTGTTTGAAGACTTATTATACCAAACTGTTCGCCAACCAGGAGCACAATCATCTGAGCAAACAACATTACCTTCTGGGCTACAGATTGGTACAGGAGTTCGTCCAGTTGCGACAGAACGAATTCATAGCCAAGGTAATTTAGAGGCAACCGATAACAGCAGTGATATTGCTATTAATGGGCAAGGTTTTTTCCAAGTTTTATTACCCGATGGTACACAAGCTTATACTCGTAGCGGTGCTTTTCAAGTCAATCAAAATGGTCAATTGGTGACTGCAGCAGGATACGAAATTCAACCAACAATTAGTATTCCATCCAATGCAATCAAAATGACGGTAGCGCGCGATGGTGTAGTAAATGTGACATTAGCTAATCAATCAACACAGGTCCAAGTTGGGCAACTAACTTTACATACTTTCATTAATGATGCTGGACTTGAAAGTATGGGGGAAAATCTTTACTTAGAAACTGAAAGTTCAGGTGCGCCAACGGAAAATACGCCAGGGCTAAACGGCGCAGGGCTTTTATATCAAGGCTATACCGAAACGTCTAATGTTAATGTTGCTGAAGAACTAGTGAATATGATTCAAGTTCAACGTGCTTACGAAATTAATAGCAAAGCGATATCAACCTCTGATCAAATGCTACAACGTTTAAATCAACTGTAAAGTTAACAATATGCTAAAGGTAATGAGATATTTTTATATTTTAATAGCATTTTTTATCAGTGGCTGTGCACAATTGCCTAAAAAGCCTTTAGTTGAAGGTGAAACAAGTGTTGTCCCCAAATTGCCAGACAATGTAAATACAACAGGTTCAATTTATCAAGCTGCTCAGCCTAATAGCTATGGTTACCAACCAATGTTTGAAGATCGTCGCCCGCGTAATGTTGGCGATGTATTAACCATTGTTTTACAAGAAAATGTGAGTGCTAGTAAAAGTTCATCGATTAATGCAGGACGAAATGGTTCGGTGGATCTAGGGGTAAAAACGATACCTAAATTTCTTGATGGGTTAGTCGGTCGAGGTAAAGCTAATACTGAAATGTCTGGAAATAATGATTTTAAGGGATCAGGCGGTGCTAACGCTAAAAATACCTTTAGTGGCACAATCACCGTCACGGTTCAAGATGTCATGATCAATGGTAATCTAAAAGTGATTGGTGAAAAACAGATTGCGATTAATCAAGGTACCGAGTTTATCCGTTTTTTTGGGGTAGTTAATCCAAGAACAATTAGTGGAAATAACACAGTTATCTCAACGCAAGTTGCTGATGCTCGAATTGAGTATGTTGGTAATGGATACATTGATGAAGTCCAAACGATGGGTTGGCTACAGCGCCTATTTTTAAATCTTTCCCCTTTTTAACGAGTATCATTATGTTAAAAAAATTGCGTATTTTTGTTTATTTTGTCTTTATGATGGTATTAGTGATACCAGCGAGCCATGCTGAACGTATCCGCGATTTAGTCACCATTCAAGGTGTAAGAGAAAATGCCTTGGTTGGATATGGTATTGTTGTCGGTCTTGATGGTACAGGCGATCAAACATCACAAACACCTTTTACCATTCAAAGTATTACCAACATGTTATCTCAATTAGGTATTACCGTACCGTCTGGAAGCAATATGCAATTAAAAAATGTTGCAGCTGTTATGGTTACGGCTAAATTACCTTCTTATTCTCGAGTAGGACAACAAATTGATGTGGTGGTATCCTCGCTCGGTAATGCAAAAAGCTTGCGTGGAGGTACATTGATTATGACACCACTAAAAGGTGTCGATAATCAAGTATATGCTATTGCGCAAGGTAACCTTTTTGTGGGTGGGATGGGTGCAAGTAGTAAAGGTAGCAGTGTAAGTGTGAACCAAACTGCAGGGGCAACCATACCTAATGGTGCAACCATAGAACGAGAGCTTGCAACCCGTTTAGACGAACAAAATGTTATCCATTTACATCTTAATCAATTTGATTTTACTCGAGCCTTGAAAATATCTGATGCAATTAATAGGTTACAAAAAAATACAGCAGTAGCGTTAGATGGTACAACGATTGCTTTATATATGCCAAAAGAAAGTACAGCACGAGTACAACTACTTTCACGAATTCAAAATCTTGAAATTAGCGCTACGCCAGTTTCAGCAAAAGTCGTTATAAATACTAGAACCGGTGTTGTAGTTATGAACCAAAAGGTTAAATTAGATAATTGTGCGGTTGCACATGGTAATTTATCTGTTGTGGTAAATAACAAATTAAAGGTAAGTCAACCAAATACCCCATTAGCAGGCGGCACAACAACCGTTACACCAGATAATCAAGTTAGCGTTGCGCAAGAAGGAGGTGCTTTACACAATATATCCTCTAGTGCTGATTTAAATCATGTTATTAATTCGCTAAATGTATTAGGTGCTAATCCTACAGAATTAATGTCAATACTTGAAGCGCTAAAAACAGCTGGTTGTTTACATGCTTCCTTAGAAACCATCTAAAAAAGACTTTATGAATAATAAAATTGGACAATCTTTGAATCACTTCGCTTATGATTTTTCGGATATTAATCAATTAAAGCGAAATGTAGTTAATGGTTCTGCTGAAGGTATCAAGCAAGTTGCTCAGCAGTTTGAGTCATTATTTATTAATATGATGATGAAAAGTATGCGAAAGGCTGTACCTGAAAGTGGTTTATTTAGTCAGTCTGCTTCACAACTATTTACTTCGATGTTTGACCAACAAATTACACAGCAAGCAGCGGGTAAAGGGTTTGGATTAGCAGATATGCTTATTAAACAGTTAACTAATAAAGTTTCACCATCAATTAATGTTAACCTACAATCTAATACAAACAATAATACTCAGCAAAATCTCCAATTAGCTCAATCCTTATTTAGTAATGCATCACCTAATTTATCGCCTGAAGCACTAGGGCAAATACTATATCGTAACCATAATGCTAACAAAGCAGTTGAAATTAAACATAACGAAGCAATATCAAAAACACAACTGGATAATGTAAACGAAGATTATGTCACAAAATTTGTTATGGAATGGCTAGAGCCAGCTAGGCAAGCTGCTAAAAAATCTGGTATTCCGTATGAGGTTATTATTGCGCAAGCAGCACTAGAGACTGGGTGGGGGCAAAAGCAAATTAAAACCGCTAATAATCAATCAAGCCACAATTACTTTGGTGTCAAAGCAACATCGTCATGGAATGGCAATTCAACTCGTTTAACCACACATGAATTTGTTAATAATAAAATGATGAAAATTGAAGATAATTTTAGAGTCTATAATAGTAAACATCATGCATTAACCGACTACCTCAATTTATTAACTAAAAGTCCCCGTTATCATGCAGTTATTAAAGCCCCTGATGCCAGAACAGCTGCTAAAGAATTACAAGCTGCACATTACGCAACTGATCCAAATTATAGTGATAAGCTTATTCAAATCATTGGTCGTATTGAAAAAATTGCAAAAAATAATCAGTTAACAACTGTATCAGGATTTAGGAAAATTGCATTTAATTAATAATAGAATTACTCGGTTTGAATACAATGCTCAATACTTTGTTAGTAAAAATATTATAAAATTAATTTTAAAAACAAATAATTATGAATTAAATAAGAAATCAATCAATAAAAAAACGTTCAGGTAGGGTATTGATTTTATTGAATTTTTTATAATTAAGCGTCACTCGCTTAAACTGATGGTTTATATTGCATAATGACATTGTTTTTGAAACTTTTTAGTTAAAATAAAAAAGGAGGTGGTAAACCTCCTTTGAGTGGGATGAATAGTTTGAGTCGATTCACAACTTAGGGTAAAAACATTGCTTAAATAAAATTAGGTTACAAAACTTTATTTCATTTGAAACAGTGACATACTTTGCATAGTCATAAAGGTATATTGTGCAGCTTGTAAATTAGCTTGTAGCATTACATATTCTGAAATGGCTTCGTACCAATCGACGTCTTCAAGTTGGCTGATTTGAGTTTGAAATTCAATATCTAATGTTTTCCCCAATGTGGTTAATCTGTCAATTTCGGATAATACCGAGCCACCTTCTGCTCTAAGTGTCGAAATATTATTAAAAGAATTGTCTACTCCATGACGAGCTTTTGACAATCCAGATCTAAATTGTTCAAGGGTATCATCATTATCATAATCTAGATCTATTTTTAATGCCTCAATTGCATAATCAATACTTGCAAATATGTTACTTTCTGCTGGTGAACCATCAGATTCTTTAACATTTGAACCAGTCATAAATACTTGAATACCTGTAAAACTTAGCGATACTTCTCGCGAGTCATCGATTAATACATTGATAGAAGTTGTACCGCCTACGTAACTCACTTCACCTGATTCATTCATTACAAAAGGAGGTGTATCGTTTTTCTTACCAGCAAAAAGATAGTTACCATTAGTGTCTTTTGCATTAGCTAATGATAAAAGTTGATCTTTTAAACTTTGTAATTTATTAGCAAGATCGAGTCTATTTTCTTCATTTAAGGTTTCATTTGATGCATAGACCAATGTTTCCTGAATTGTTTGGATAACAGTATTGGCTTCCGATAAGATCGTATCTTGGCGACTAAGTGATTTATCGGCATTTTCGCGTGTTGCTTGAAACTGTTCATTTTGTGCTTGCGCTTGCTTTATTATTAATGATTGTGATGCTCCCATTGGATCATCAGAAGGAGTTAAAATCTTTTTACCTGTTGCCAAATGCAACCCCGATTTTTGCCATTTACTGTTGGTGTTTAAAATACTGTTTAAGTTTTTTTGATAAATTGAGTTTGTGCTAAGGCGCATTTTTTATCCTTTAATCATTTGGTTAAACCTAAAATGGTATCAAATAGTGTTGTTGCCGCATCAATCACTTTGGCATTTGCTTGGTAATACTGCATATAAACCTGCATAGAGATATACTCTTCTTCAATATTAACCCCTGAAATCGATTGATTTTGCTCATAAAGTTGCTGAGTTATATTTTTGCTTGATTGAGCAGAAATTTTTGCTGTTTGAGTTTCACTACCAATGTAGTTAGTTAAGCGGGTATAAGCACTTTTTAATGTTGTTGTACCATTAACAAGTTTTTCATGTTGGATTTCTAATAATTTGGTTACATTGCGATTATCACCAGCACCATTTTCTTCATCGTTAATACCTGTTGCTAGTTTATTTACATCTTTCACTAGCAGTTGTAATGACGAAGCAATATCAGCAACAGGTTTTATGATAAACGAATCTCCACTAACCGCATTACCACTTATCTCAATGGCCAGTCCATCAAAAAACAATTTACCATCTTTGATTTCAGGAGTAATTAGCTGATGATCAGATAATCTTGTGACAATCCAATTATTACCATCAAATTCTATTTTATAATCAGAAGCTTTTACTTCACTCAAAGCATTAAACTCAATTTTGGCTGAAGCATTACCTTGGTTTTTAGTATTTGTGACACAACTAGGATGATTGTAATCAAACAACTTTTCACCTTGATTACCATTAATATCAATACCTGACATATGCACTTCATTAAAACGTTCTGCTAAATTTAATGCAATTAAGCCTAGTTGATTGCGGGCTTCGGTTAATGGTCCATCACGAAAGGTTAATAAGCCGTGTAACGTACCTGATGTAATGTTTTGGCTTGTCAATTCTTGTGTTGCGCCTGAAGGATGAGTATAAATAATAGTATTTAACGAAGGATCATCTGTTGAAGGTTGTACCGATAATAAGTTAATAGAAGAACCTTGAACTAAATTTAAACCATTAGCAAGCGAAAGATTATATTGTCCATTTTGTTCAGTAACGGTAATGCCAATGATTTCGCTTAATTCATTGACTAACTGATCGCGTTGGTCAAGTAATGCATTAGGTTCGTTTCCACCGCCTACCGACTGTAGTTGTGATATTTTTTGATTAAGTTCGGCAATTTGTTGAGTATAGGTATTAACTTTATCAACATTACTATTTAATTCAGTATTAACGTTGGCAATTTGGTTCTTTAAATTTGTTTCTGTTTTATTAAATTGGCTAGTTAAAGATGTCAGATCACTAATAACAGTTTGTTTTGTCGATGCATCACTAGCATTGGATGCAAGTTTATTTAAACTGGCAAAAAGATTATTAATTTGAGATGAAATACTATTGTCATTCTCTGCTAACAGATTATCTACTTTAGATAATTCATTATAATAAGCTTTGATAGAACCATTTTGTGATTGTGATTGCCGTAGTTGTCCTACAACAAAATTATTAAAAGCGCGATTAACAGATGATACACAAACACCGTTACCGACAAACCCAAAACTATGCTGAGTTCCATTTGCTTGGCGTAAAATTTGTTGTTGACGATTGTAACCAGTTGTATGAGCATTACTAATATTATTGCTTATTACATTCAGCATATTTTGTGCTGCATTTAACCCACTAATACCAGTATTCATTAATGAATTCGCCATAAAATCCTCTCAATATAGTTTGAGTTCATAATATCAATTAAAATAAGTCTTTTTTATATCGGGTTAAATTCAGAAAACTTTAATAATTGTTGTGCGTGTTTTAAAAAAGTTTTCAAATAAATTCATTTTTGAAAAAATGAATTTATTCTGATTTGGTCTGTTGTGATTGTCTTAAAAAATCGGTTCCGGTCATGTTATTTTCTTCTTCAATATATTGTTGTGCTATTTTATTCAAAATTAAGATACTGATACGGCGATTAGCATCTTTACTATAGTTAGGATTGTTTAAATTCACTGTATCGGCAAGTGCAATAATTCGAATAATTTTATTTGAGTCTAATCCACCAGCTATAAGCTCCCTTCTTGATGAATTAGCTCTATCTGCAGATAGTTCCCAATTGCTATATCCTCTATCACCTGTTGTATATTGGCGTTCATCAGTATGGCCTGACAAGGTGATTTTATTTGGTAAGGAATTGATAATCGGCGCTAATGCATGCAGAATTTCTTGCATATTAGGATCAATGGTTGTACTACCAACATCAAACATGGGTTTATCATCTGAAGCTAAAATTTGAATCCGTAACCCCATTTCAGTTAATTCAATAATAAGATTAGGTGCTAATTTCTTTAGACGTTCATCAATTTCAAAAATATCATAAATTTTACGTGCCGCTTCAATCATCTGTATTTTTTCAAGTTGCTGTTTCTCAACTTCATTTTGTGATAGGGTAAAATGATAGCTTTTTTCTTCACCAAGTTGTTTACTAACATCATCACCGCCACCAGGAATCGGACTTTCACTATCGCTAATATTTTTACCGCTATTGTAGCCAAGAATTAAAGGGGTTCTAAAGTATTCAGCAATCCCTTTCAATTCCTGAGGGGTAGATGTAGAAATTAACCACATGACTAAAAATAGTGCCATCATTGCGGTCATAAAGTCGGCATAAGCGATTTTCCACGAACCGCCATGATGTCCACCACCATGCCCTGATTTTTTCTTTATAATTATTCTTACAGATTTATCTTTCATTATTCTTTATTTTCATTTGGATTAGATTTTTTGTCTTTAACTTCTTGTATGTATTTTTCTAATTCAAAGAATGATGGCCTTTCATGAGAAAATAACGTTTTTCGCCCAAATTCAATACAAATTTGTGGCGCATAATCATGCATGCTGGCAATAAGTATTACTTTGGTACATTCTAGAACTTTCACTGTATCGGCGTTTCTTTGTTTTAATAAAGCAGCTAATGGCGAAACAAAACCATAAGCAAGCAAAATTCCTAAAAAAGTCCCAACCATAGCATGAGCGATAAGCTCACCGAGTTCACTTGCTGGTCTATCAGCTTGAGCAAGTGTATTAATTACGCCCATTACAGCAGCGACGATCCCAAATGCAGGTAGGCCATCACCAATTCCTGAAATGGCATCTACAGGTTTTTCAAGTTCGTGGACAAATGTTTCAATTTCTTCACTCATCAGTGTTTCTATTTCAAATACATCCATATTGCCACTAATCATAAGACGTAAGTAATCAGTGATAAAATCACAAATTCTTGGATTAGCTAAAATAAGTGGATATTGTTTAAATAATTCACTTTCATGCGGGTTATCAATATCTGATTCAATGGACAGCCCTCCACTTTGGCGAATCTTCGTCAAAATGGTATACATAAAATTAATGAGTGTTAAATATAGATTCTTATTATATTTGGATGTTTTAAACAATTGACCTAAAGACTTAAGTGTGGCTTTTATTGTTTTTTGTTCATTACTAACAATAAAAGCGCCTATTGCAGCACCACCAATAATCAGCAATTCGAGTGGCTGAAATAGTACGGCTAAATAACCACCACTGAGTACATAGCCAAGTAGCGCCGAAGCGATCACTACGATATATCCTATAACTATTAGCATTGACTTTCTTCTTTCTCCATAAAATAACGGCTGAATTGCTTTAATATTTATTTAAGCAGTGATCTGTTTGGCAACTGATAAATTTAAATAACTTGGTTTCGATAACACTTTCATGCATTTTTCGTTGTTTTCTTTTTGTGTTTTATTATTCTTATCTGCCCTTGATGGAGGCTGACATAAACTGCATGTAAAAGTATTTTGCGGATGATAAGCGTGTGTAATAAAACGTCCACGACATGTGTTACAACATGACTGTTGCATTATTTTCTTTTCGACAAATTTGACTAATATCCAAGCTCTGGTTAATCCTAAAACAGGTTTATCCTTATGTGATGAAAATTGGCATTGCTCTAAATAAAGTTGATAGGCTTTTAAGATAGTTTGAATGCCTGATTTTAGACCATTTTTAACTAAATAAGAGTATGCGTTATAAAAAATGCTCGCATGGATATTAGGTTCCCATGTCATAAACCACGAGGTTGAAAATGGTAATAAACCTTTAGGTGGAGGACAGCCTTGAATCTCTTTATAAAGCTTTATAAGTTTATTTCGACTTAAGTTGGTTTCACTTTCTAGCATTTGAATTCTTCCACCCAGGGAAATCAATTTGATAGCGAGTTGAGTTTCCTCATATTTTTGAATAATACTTGTACTTGTCATTTTAGTTCCTTAGCTACTTATTGATTGAATCTAATAGCAAACTTGATAAAAGAATTCCTGTATGCATCTGTTTAATATCTCCAACGCGAGATTCTTCAGTAAGTTTTTTCATCATTTCAGCATTTTCAAATCGTAACTGAAAAGCTAATTGATTTGTTTCTGATAGAATCAACATTTGAGATGTGTTTAAACGGCTAAGTATGTCTGCAGTTTCTTCGTCAATACCTAATCGATACATTGCCATAACTTTATCTTTTTCAATCATTTTCTGGCTTAATAGTAGTGTTGATAGATTCAAATGATGTATACATTTAAGAATATCGTCATCTAATAAATTTCCCAATTTAGTCACCAATTCATATTTGTTTTTGTTTCGTATAAAAAAACGAACAGTTAGTAAAATTAAAGTATCTTAGTTTTTTTTTGCTTAAAATTACATTTTTAAATGCAAAAGGTCAATAAAAAAATAATTTCAATTATTTTTTCTTTTAATTACACTTTATTTTAATTGTCTTTTTATGTTTTCTAAAAATTAACTTTACTTTGTATTCTTTTAATAGCTTGGCTATGTAATTGGCTTACTCTTGATTCGCTGATATTCATTACTTTACCAATCTCTTTTAAATTGAGATCTTCTTGGTAATAAAGTGATAAAACAAGTTTTTCCTTTTCTGGTAGTCTTTCTATTTGTTGAATAATTGTGTTACGAATTTCCTCATCTATTATCGCTGAAAAAGGATTATTATCTTCATCACATTTAATAATGGTATCAATGTTGTCACCCAGTTTTTTATGAATTTCATCATACGAACATATTTGGCTATTATTTGAATCTAATAAAATTTTTCGGTATTCGCTTATAGGTAATTTTAAGTATTTAGCAATCTGATAATCACTAGGGGTTATACCTAACTTCTGTTCTAATTCATTAATTGCTGTTGTAACATCTTTAATTTTTTTACGAGTTTGTCTTGGTAACCAATCACGGTTACGTAGTTCATCAAGCATTGCACCTTTAATTCTTGGTATGGCAAATGTAGCAAAAGTATTACCTTGAGATGAGTCATAACGTTTTATAGTGTCTAATAAACCGATATAGCCAACTTGTAACAAATCATCAAGTTCGATCGTTGTAGGTAAACGGACAGCTAATTTTAAAGCTTCATTACGCACTAAATGAATATATTGTTGCCAATCAATTTGGTTTATTACACCGTGTGAGTTATATAAGCTATCATTCATTTTTTGAACCAATGTAAAGAAAAATGATTGACAGTATTATGACGATGGTTAGCAAATTTAATGGTTAGAATAAAGGGCTAAAAAATGGCTAATTATCATTATTAGCCATAACAGTATTATAAAATGCCGTTATGGCTATCATGACTATATGACAGAGTTAAAATAACTAAAAATCAAAATAGAATTATTGTAATAAAGAAAGCACAGATTGAGGCACTTGGTTAGCTTGTGCTAATACTGAAGTACCTGCTTGTTGTAAAATTTGGCCTCGAGTCATGTTTGATACTTCTGTTGCATAATCAGCATCTTCAATACGGCTGCGTGCAGAGCTTAAATTATTGACAGTATTATTGATATTAGTTACAGTTGATTCGAAACGGTTTTGTACCGCACCTAGTTGCCCTCTTAATGCATCAATTTTTGATAATGCAGCATCAATTGTTTTTAATGGATCTTCTGTTGGTGAATTAGATACGTTAAATGCATTTAAACCAAGTTCAGTACTATCAATTTTTTTTAAATTGATTTCAATGGTTTCGCCGTCATTTGCACCTACTTGAATTTTAAGTGTTTTATCTTCAGATAATACTTTAGAACCATTGAAGTCAGTTTGTTTTGAAACACGATCAATTTCATCTAAACGTTGATCAATCTCATTTTGAATTGAAACTAAATCACTTTCAGAGTTGGTGCCATTTGCCGCTTGAACAGTTAATTCACGAATACGTTGTACGTTGTTGTTGATTTCGTTTAATGCACCTTCAGTAGTTTGTGCAAGTGAAATGCCATCATTTGCATTACGAGCAGCTTGTGTTAATCCTTTGATGTTTGATGAAAAACGGTTAGCAATTGCTTGGCCTGCTGCATCATCTTTTGCGCTATTAATACGCATACCTGATGAAAGGCGCTCAATAGAAGTACTAAGAACGCTTTGAGAATTGTTAAGGTTATTTTTTGCCATTAAAGACATTGTATTTGTATTAATTACTTGTGCCATTTTTATCTCCAATAATATAAATATTAAAATCAACAAGATATTTAAATTTAATTCAATATTCTTGCTGACAAATAACTTATCGGTAACAAAACAGGGAACTTTAATATTTTTGATGATTATTTTTTTTATAGCAGCAGTTTAGTTGCAAATTAAACAGATATTATTAAATAAATCATAGTGTTATTTTTTTAGATAATTTCCCAATGATTTTTTATTCAAAAAAATAGATTGTTATCAATTTATCAGATAAATATTTAAAAAAAGACTAAATTTTTTTAATTGTCAGCCGATATAAATAATATTGAATAATTGTTATAGGTAGATTAAATCATGGCAATGAGCGCATTAGGCATTGGTTCTGGAATCGATCTTAATGGTATTTTAGATCAACTAGAAGTGGCCGAAAAAACACGTTTAACCCCAATTACAACGCAACAAAAAGCAATTAATGCTAAAATTAGTGGTTTTGGTAAATTAAAAAGTGCATTAACAACATTTAATACTGCAACGGAAAAACTTCAAAAAAAAGAGCTTTTTCAAAGCCGAATAGCAACAGGAAATGACAATTATTTTTCGGTAAAAGCAAATAGCAAAGCAGCATTAGGTAATTATACAGTGACAGTTGATCAATTAGCGACATCTCATGGTATTGCTACATCGACGATCAATGATAAAAATGCTAAGTTAGGTAATAATAATCAAACGCGAACTATTACCATTGAACAAGCGAATGGTCAAAAACTTGGTGTAACCTTATCTCAGGATGAGACATCTTTAGAATCAATAGCAAATGCCATTAATAATGCCAAAGTTACTAATGAAGATGGAACAACCAGTCCTTCAACAATGAATGCTACTGTTATTCGTTCTGGAGCAGATGGTTATCAATTAGTTATCACATCGAAAGAAACAGGTGAACAACAAAGCATTACTTCTATTTCATCAGATGACGAAATGTTAAATAATGTTATTGGATTTGATATTAATCAACCAAACAATAGCCATATGACTGAAGTTGCAAAAGCGCAAGATGCTAAATTTTCCTTTAATGGTATTGCCATAACCAGTAATACTAATACTGTTAAAGATGTGGTTCAAGGTGTGGATATTACATTAAAACAGACTACAACAATTAGTCAGAATCTTGCTATAACAGCGGATAATGAAAAAGTGGAAGAAGCCATTAAAGAATGGGTCGAGGCATTTAATCAATTACAAACAACAATATCAACGTTAACAAAATTCACCGCAGAAGAGACAAATTCAAAAGAACTAAATAGCAATAATGGTCCACTTATTGGGGATTCAACATTACGTAATATAGATCAAAGCATCCGCTCAATATTTGCCAAAGGCCAGGATGGGGAATTTTCTGTTTTAGCTCAAATCGGCATTAACATGGACAAAAGTGGCATGTTAACGATTAAAGAAAACGAGCTACAAAAGGCACTGAGTGAAAACAGTGAAGCGGTGGCAATATTATTTACTGGTGATGGTAAAAACACAGGTATTGCTAATGAAGTTTTTGCTAAAGTGAGTGGATTTATTGATAGTGATGGTATGATTGATTCAGCAACCAATGGCTTAAATTCTACCTTAAAATCATTAGATAAACGGCATGAACAAGTAAGCAGTTCTATTGAGCAAACTATTGAGCGTTACCGAGTTCAATTTACTAAATTGGATATTTTAATCAACTCATTAGATAGTATGAGTAATTATTTAACTACCCAATTTGATATGATGGCAAATTTAAAAAAATAGAGAATAGTAATGTATAAAATGGGATCTCATGCTTACGAGCAAGTGAATTTAGAAACGCGTATTAGCCAAGCATCCCCCCATCAATTGATTGTTTTATTATTTGATGGAGCACTTAATGCAATTAAATTGGCTAGCTTATATATTCAAAAAGGTAATATTGTTGGTAAAGGTAACGCAATTTCTAAAGCGATTAATATTGTTGATAATGGCCTTAAAAGCTGTCTAGATTTAGAAAAAGGCGGTGAAATTGCTGAAAATTTAGATCGTTTATATCACTATATTAGCCAACAATTGTTATTGGCTAATTTGCATAATGATCAAGAAAAATTACAGACTTGTTTCGATTTACTTAACAATATTGCTGAGTCGTGGCGTGAGATTGCTAAGTAAAAAAGGATGATTATGCAAGGAAATAATTTATTAGAACAATACGAACAATTCAACTATGTTGTTGAACAAATGTTAATTAATGCACAGGATGAAAACTGGGATTTGTTATTGAGTTGGCAGGCGAAATACCTTCAATTATCGAAAGGTATTATGTTGGTTGATGATTTTGCAAAAATTGAAAACTTACCGTTGCAACATCAAGATATTGTTCGAATGTATATTAAAAATATTCTTAGCTATCAACAACAACTAACTCAATTGATAATTGCTCGTCATACTCAGCTTAGAGGTTTAATAGGTAAACATGTTGATTATCAAAACAAAGTAGAAAACTACAAAAAAATTGCCAGCTTAATGTAAATTGGTGAATCGATTTGCTTGAATCTTATTTATAGATAAGATTCAAGCAAAATTGCCATTAAATAACTTTAACCAATATTTCGATTTAAACTAATTAAGTTGTAGAAATTCCTCGCATTGTTTACAGTCATTTGAGAAACTGGTAAAGTACATATGCTCATTTTTTAATATGTTATTAGCCATTTTCAGTTCTTTAATTTCTTTTTCTAACGCAATAATCATCTATTGCTAAGCCGTTAGCTCTCGACGGTTAGTTTTATTTGCGATTCGTTGCTTAATCCATTTATCTAGGGTTTATTTTTTTATTACTAAGTGGTTGGTAAGTTTACTTATAGAAAGGTGAGCATGAGATAACACATAATCGATTGATTGTCATTTGAATTCAACACTAAATTTTCTGATCATGATATTTTTCTCCTATAATTTTGTTTATATCATAGAGGCGACTTTTGTCCACTTTTTTGGTTAGGATCATTTCACGTCAAAAAAATATTGTAAATTGATAAAATAGGTGTAGCATTGTTGTACTAGTAAACTAGTTCAATGGTGCATTTGTGAAAGGTAATTATTCAGTTGTAGCTATATTAATTGGTGTATTTGGTTTTTCTTTGAAATCAATTTTTATAAAACTAGCCTACTTTGATGGGATAACTTCAATTTCATTAATGTTTTTCAGAATGATCTTTTCAATTCCATTTTTCTTTGTAGCATTTTTATTATTTAAAGATAATTTAATAAAAACGAGCATTCAAATTAAGCTCAAGATTTTTCTATGTGGCTTTTTATATTATATATCAAGCTATAGTGATATAACCGGTTTGGTTTATACATCAGTTAATATAGAAAGAATTATTCTTTTCACCATACCTATATTCGTTCTTTTTATATCTGTTATTTTCATGAAAAATAAATTTAGTAAAAAAGTTTATATCCTATCTTTTTTTTCTTGGATTGGTGTTTCAATTGCATTCGTCAGTAATCAAGTTTTAATTGATAAAAATGTTCATTACATTGGTCCATTATTAATAGCTTTAAGCGCTATTACCTATGCTACGTATCTTATAATAAGTGGTGAAGTGATGAAAAAGATAGGATTTATTATCTTCAATTCACAGGTCATGATTGTAGCTTGTTTGCTTTCTCTAATTCCAATGATATTTGAAGTATCAGGAACAATAAATAACCTACCATCAATCAATAATTTTAAATACCCATTTTTATTAGCCATTGTTTCTACTGTCATACCATCGTTTTTCATGATGTATGGTGTTAAACACAGCGGTGCAGCAACTACTGCAATCATAAATAATATTGGCCCCTTTATTACAATGATTTGCGGTTATTTTTTCTTAAAAGAGTCAATTGGATTATTTGATGTAATCGGTATGTGTATTGTTATATTTTGCGTTATTTCCATTAATAAAATCAAATAAAAGTAAGGAGATGAATGTAATGAAAGGCATTATTATTTCTTCATCTGAAAGACGTTTCGGTGTTACTTCAAGTGTTTCAGAGATAGCAAGTTGCATAATTGTAGGAAGAAAGTATCACCTTGGTCATGCTCATGACCAAATAATTAATAATATTTTATTAAATCGAATGATTATACCGGGTTCAGGTTTTCCTGTTCTAATTCATGGAGATGAAGAAACGAAAAATACAGCAGATTTAGAAGAAATTGTTGCTTTAGAGCAAATGATTGAACGGTTAGTTGAAATTTGTAAGTCAGTTAATTATGAACTATTAAAAAACAATTATTACAATGAAAGAGAACAATTAATGTTTAAGGAATCTCAATTATGAACAGTAAAATAGAAATAGAAAGCAGTACCTGTAATCTAGAATCAATACATAGTCCAATAGATATTTATGAATCACTGAGAAAAAAATATAAGGAAGAAGAAATCATCGTCTTGGAGTCAATGAGCGGACCAGAAAAAGACTGTACACAATCAATAATTGGTTTCAATCCTATTATTAGTATTTTAGTTAAAAACAGGAAAGTTTCTATTACTGGTAATGAATTATTAGTGAAAAAAATATTAAATCATGAGTTAATTCAATCATATTCGATTAAAAATGAACAAATTGAAATTATAAATAATAGTGATGTAATTTCGATATTTAGAGCAATTGAGAGCATTTTTTCAATTACTTATTCAGGATTACCTGCTGATATTGCAGTTGGTTTCTTTGGTTATTTTGGTTATGACTCAATTTTCTTTTTTGAAGATATAGATCAAAAAATGCCAAGAAACAAAAGCTTTTCCGACATCAATATGACTCTATATCAAAATATTATCAATGTAAATTTGAGAGATAATAAAACAACGCTGACAATAAATAATATTAAGAATGATTTGTTTCCTACTAGTAAAAAAAGCGAAATAGTTAATTTAATAGCAATATTGAATACTACTAAACATGATAATAATTGTGATGTTAACTATAATTATCAATCAATTCCCAGTGTTCAAAAAGAACTATATTTTAAATGGTTTGATAAAGCAAAAGGGCATATTAATATTGGCGATATATATCAAATCCAATTAGGACACGAAATAACTATTAAATCCAATATGCCTCCTTTTCAAGTTTATTTAAGGCTTAGAAAGTATAATCCATCACCTTATATGTATTTCTTTAAGACTTCGGAGGGGGTTTATATAATTGGTGCAAGCCCAGAGATGTTTGTTACATTAACAAAACATAATGACGTAATAATGAGACCAATAGCAGGAACAATACGAAATTCCAACGATCCTACCATTAAAGAAAATAATAGAAAAAAGCTGTTGTCAGATGAAAAAGAAAAAGCAGAGCATCTTATGTTAGTAGATCTTTGTCGTAATGATATAGCAAGAATTTGTGTACCAAGCTCACTGAAGGTAAACGATTTAATAGTAACTGAAGAGTATTCGCATGTAATTCATTTAGTTTCTGATATAAGTGCAAAATTAAAAAAGGGATTAGATAAATATGATGTTATAGAAGCAAGTTTTCCAGCAGGAACAATGACTGGAACGCCTAAAATCAGAGCAATTGAAATAATTGAAGATACAGAAATAAGTGAAAGAGGAGTTTACGCTGGTTGTATCGGTTTCTTAGGTTTTAATAATATTCTTATTTCGGCATTATGTATTAGAACAGCCGTATATCATGATGGACAATACTCAATTAGAGCTTCTGGGGGTATTGTTGAAGATTCTACTAATGAAGGCGAATGGAATGAAACTATAAGTAAATTAAGTTCAACATATTTTGCGATTACTAATAAGGAGTTAACAAGTGAAAGTTTTATTAATTGATGCGTATGATAGTTTTATATATATAGTTAAAAACTATATTGAAAATATTGGCATAAATGTTGATGTTATTAGAAATGATAAAGTTGAATTAATTTCACTGCAAGATTATCAAGCTATTATTTTAGGCCCTGGGCCAGGGCATCCAATTGAAAGTTGTTATATAGACATTCTTGGTGCAGCAGAGGGAATTTTGCCTATATTTGGAGTTTGTCTTGGAATGCAAGCTATTGCGGAATATTATGGCTTATCAGTAAATCCAGCAATAAGTAGACAACATGGGAAAACATCCCTCATTCGAAATGATATGAAAGGGTGTTTTACTAATTTACCATCTGAATTTTTAGTCACTCGATATCACTCACTTGTTGTTGACGAAAATCTGATTACTTCTGATACACCACTTGTGATTACTGCTCGGTCATTAAATGATAATTATGTAATGGGGTTAAGGCATAAAAATTATTTGATAGAAGGTGTGCAATTTCATCCAGAAAGTATATCAACAGAATATGGCATGAATATTTTTGAAAATTTTTTTAGAAATATTGTTAATCAATGTTGATTAACGCAAGGGACGAAAACTGGGATTTATTGTTGAGTTGGCAGGCGAAATACCTTCAATTATCGAAAGGTATTATGTTGGTTGATGATTTTTCGAAATTGAAAACATGCCATTGCAACATCAAGACCTGATTCGAATGTATATTAAAAATATTCTTAGCTATCAACAGCAATTAACTCAATTGATAATTGCCCGCCATAGCCAACTTAAAGAGTGGATTGGTAAACATGTCAATTATCAGAACAAAATAGGCAATTACCAAAAAATTGCAAGCCTAATGTAAATTGCCATTAAATAACTTTAACCAATATTTCGATTTAAAATAATTAATTTTTGGTTATTTGCATGTCTTTCTTCTTTTTCATAAAAAACAACAGTATAATTATGATCTTTAATTTTGACTATATCACTGATAATTAATTTTTTTGTAGATAATTTAAAAACTTCTTTTGTGAGTAAATTTATATAGCAACCTGTGCTTTCCTGAAAAAAAACTTCGGCTATTGTATTATTTTGAATTGTAATCCATCCATTGCCCAATTCATATGTGAATCGGATAACAAACGTTTCTGCAGCAATTTTTATCGGTTCCCAAATAAAACAAATTTGCCTTTCTATATCAAACAATAGATTTTGTTCTATTTTTCCTTCAGGTGAAACATTAATCAAATAAAATTTACCTTTTTCATCAATACCTAAAATATTTGATGTATAAGTAAAACTTAAATTCAATACGCAAATTATAGAGGAACGTTTTCCTATGTTTATATTTCTTGACTGTAATTCCCTCCCCATTTCATCAATTTGACGATGTAACCAAACATTGTCAACATAGGCAATTAGATGGATTTGATTATTCAAAGAATCAATAAATAATGTGTTATCTTTGGGAAACGGAATTTTATTTATATAGGTTTTTTTTATATCATCATTTTTAAATTCAACAGCAATCAATTTATCTGGTTTTGTATCTGAAAAAATATCAACATCATGGAATATAGAAAAATTATGACATATTCCCATAAAATTACCCACAATAGGTCTCTTGGGTTTTGGATAGGTAAGATTCTCTCTATCAAATAATGGTAATATAATATCTAAGTCTTTATCTGGATGATACACGGTAATAGATACATAATCCTTACCTGTTGGGCTTACAAAGAACTGAGGTAGGATTCCATCTAACTCATGATAATAATGAATACTTTTTTTATCCAGATCTATAACGATATATATGACATTATAACTCATTCCGTTTTTATGATAAAAATTAGCAGAAATAACAAGCTTTTTCTGACAATATATTGCATCTTTTATATCAAATCCGTCAAGCGTAGTAAGAACAGTAAGTAGCCCTAATGTTGGGAAATCGATATGTTGTTCATTCAAGGAAATAATGTTATCACTTTAAACCCTTCATGTATTATTTATTATTTTATTGAATAATGACAGTATGTTGTTATTTTTTAGAAAAGTATAGCAAAAGTCGTGAGGTATTTTGACCAATTAGTTGATAAAGAAAATAACATATTTAGCAATACAACAAGCATCAAAAACATGAGCGGCGCTTGTTGTAAATTTGAAACGAGCGATAAGTTGACTATCGTATTTAGATTAGAATTAACAGTTAGCTGCAGGAAAAATACAAAACCTAAGGGATGAGAATTATATTCGCTGTCATTAATCAAACATTCATATTCATAATTTCTTGATAAGCAGTAACCAGTTTATTGCGCACTTGAATGCCAAACTGCAATGAAACCGATGATTTTTGCATATTAACCATTACTTCATTCAATGAAATATTTGCATCTCCTATTTCAAAAGCTTTAGCTTCATTATTTGCCTGTATTTGTATTTGACTGATGTGATCTAAAGCGGTTTTTAATTCTGAAACAAAGTTTTTATTCGCAAAATGAGTTTTTGGGGAAATTGACGTTGATTTATTTAAATTAGTTAGCTCAATTGAATTGAATGTATTGATTGTATTCATTTTGATAACTGCTTTTTAGCTCTTTTATTACTGTATGGCTAAATTTAACATATAAATAAAAAAACAAAGGGTATAAGTAAGGGAAAAAGTGCACGCTTTTCTCGCCATTGAATTTTTTAAATACATGGATAATAACGAACAGAGTTAATCTAAATAGTTTAGAGTCAGGGTGCCAATGGCTAGTCAAACAGTCAATAATAAAGGTGAATCAATATTAAATAAGTTGCCTTTTATAAATCAACTAAAACAAAACACCAAAATGGCATTGTTAATTGCAGCTGTAATTATAATAGCCATTATTAGTTTTATTTATTTATGGGCTAAAGATGAGTCTTATGCAGTTTTATTCAGTAATTTAAATGATAAAGATGGTGGTGAAATTATTAGCCAGCTTGATAAGATGAATATTCCTTATCAATTTTCGTCTTCTGGTTCCACAATCTTAATTCCGCAAGATAAAGTTTACGATACCCGATTACGTATTGCTCAGCAGGGTTTACCAAAAGGTGGGGCAGTTGGTTTTGAATTGCTCGACAAAGAAAGTTTTGGTATGAGCCAATTCAATGAACAAATAAATTATCAACGAGCTTTAGAAGGCGAATTATCCCGAACAATATCCATCATCAGCAGTATTGATGATGCTAGAGTGCATTTAGCAATGCCTAAACCTTCTTTATTTGTCAGGGAAAGGAAATCTCCTTCAGCATCGGTGGCATTAACGTTATTTCCTGGTCGCTCATTATCACAAGGTCAAATCGATGCCATTATCCATTTAATTTCCAGTAGTGTGCCAGAATTACAAGCAGATAAAGTGACCATTATCGATCAGCATGGTCACTTGTTAACTGGTGAAGGCTATCGAGATAGAAACACAAATGTCGCTCAACTCGAATTTGGCGATCGAATTGAAAATAATATTCGTGAACGAGTAGAAAAAATCATCATCCCAATTCTGGGTAAAAATAATGTTAAGGTACAAGTGAATGCTGATATTGATTTCAGTCGACAAGAATCGACATCAGAAACTTATGACCCTAATAGTGATATTGCTAATCAAACTATTCGCAGTAAGCAACAAGTAGAAAATCGTCAATCAGCTAAAAGCTATGGTGTAGGTGGTGTGCCTGGAGCGTTGTCTAATCAACCTGTACCAGCATCTAGCGCGCCAATCGATGAACAAGAACCGACCGAAAAACACGATAAGCAAGGAAATTACAGCTTACAATCAAATAATACCGTTAATTTTGAAGTAAATAGAAAGGTTATACACAGTCAAATACCTGAAGGCCGTATTAAACGTTTATCGGTTGCTGTTTTGGTGAATTATAAATTCGTTGCAACCGAGCCAGATAATGTTAAATCTGAGGATGTTGACAGTGATAATGACAATGACAAAAACAAGTCATCTTCCATAACTGAACAATGGGTAAAACTAGATAGTGATGAACTGAAAAATATTGAAGCATTAGCCCGTCAGGCAATGGGTTTTTCTGATTTACGTGGTGATAGCTTAACTGTTGCAAATTTGAAATTTACCGATCAAACACTTGATGACAACGATAATATGGCATTTTGGAAAACTCCTGAATTTTATGATTCTGCTAAAACAGTAACTAAGTATCTAATTTATATTATTATTTTATGGTTTGCGTGGCGTAAGGTTTTACGTTCGGTATGGATAAAATTACAACGTAAATTCCTTATTGATAATGGAGAATCATTAGTATCTCAATCTACTGTAGACGATAAATTAGATTATAAAGCTCACAGTAAACAACAGCAAAAAATATTTGAAGATAATACGCAACAACAACAGCATATACGGAAAATTGTTGAAAAAGAACCGCGTGTAATGGCACTAATTATTCGTAATTGGATAAATAAGGAGGACACTGAGCAATGATATTAAGTGAATCTCAAAAAGTAGCTGCGATTTTAATGGTGTTAGGTGAAGGGTTAGCGGCACAAGTTATGCAACATCTTAACCATAAAGAAGTGCAACAAATTAGTAGTGCGATGATGTCATTACCTCAATTTTCTCAAGAACAGTTGAAAGGTATACTTAACGAGTGCCAAGTGGCTCTTGAAGAATGCGCTGTTTTAAATACCGATCCAGATGGTTACTTACGTTCAATATTGGGTCGATCTCTTGGTAGTGAAAAAGCTGAACGTTTACTGGATGAATTATTAGATACAGGAAAAGAAGAAGCAACCGATGGCCTTGAAATGCTCAACTATGTCGATGCTACAAGAGCAGTTGATTTGGTCAAAAAAGAACATCCACAAATTATTGCAACTATTTTAGTTCATCTAAATCGTGATTTAGCGGCAGAAATTCTAAATCTATTTGATGATGAATTACGAAATGATGTCATGTTACGTATTGCAACTTTTGGAGGAGTAGAGCCTTCTGCGCTTCAATTACTCTCAACTTCATTATCGACTTTACTACATGGTCAAAATATCAAACTTAATAATCTTGGTGGTATACGTACTGCAGCAGAAATTATTAACTTAATGAAAACACAGCAAGAAGAGCAAGTTATTAATGCATTGCGTGATTATGATGGAGAGTTAACCCAAAAAATTATTGATGAAATGTTCTTGTTTGAAAATCTTGTCGAAGTGGATGATAGAAGTATTCAACGCTTACTTAAAGAGGTCGATAATGAAATATTAATAATTGCGTTGAAAGGTGCATCAGTTGAATTACGAGAAAAACTATTGAGTAACATGTCACAGCGAGCGGCATCTATCTTACGTGAAGATTTAGAAAATCGACCTCCTGTGCGTTTATCTCAAGTTGAAACCGAACAGAAAAAAATATTGGCTATTGCTCGTCGATTAGCAGAAAGTGGTGAAGTGATCCTAAGTAGCGGTGATGATGAATATGTGTAATCGGCCAGATAGATTAAATTGGGAACCATTAAATTTTCAAGATTTCTCTTTATCCGAATTACCGAAATTAAGTAAAAATGAAGTTGCTATAAACGTTGAAACTGATGAGCCTGAAACAGAACTAGCTGCTACCGAGATAGATAATGTTGTAATTGAATCAGAATTAAATCAGGCACAACAGTTAGAGCAGTTAAAAGAAGAGGTAAAAAAACAGGCTTATCAGGATGGTTTTAATTTAGGTCAACAAGAAGGTTTCAATGTAGGTAAACAGACTGGTTATGATGAAGGGTATCAAATTGGTGAGCAAGAAGGGCGCCAGTTCATTGAACAACAACTTAATGAAGAAAAATTAAATGCCGTTCAAGCTATAGCTAATTTAATAACCAATTTTCAAAATTCGATCAACGAAATTGATGAATTAATTGTTCCTAAACTGCTTGATTTAGCATTGATTGCTGCGCAAAAAACAGTAGGCACGATACCAAAAGCTAAGCAAAAACAGCTTATATATACCATAAAAACATTAGTTGAACAGTGCTCAGTTTTGTCTGAACCTATTGCATTGCACCTAAATCCAGCTGATTTACTGTGGTTAGAACCCATGCTGAATGATGAAATCAGTCAATATCATTGGCAACTTATTGCCGATCCTAACGTAGAACAGGGTGGATGCAAGATATTTACCGAAACTAATGAAATTGATGCAAATATCGAGCAACACTGGCAAATAATGTCTGATAGCCTAAAAGAGGACAATCATTAACGTGAGATATTCTGCAAAATGGTTAAGTAAAATTGATCATGCTACACAACAACTTGAATCATTATCATTAATCCGCCAATACGGAAGGTTGGTTAAAGCATCTGGACTTGTGCTAGAAGCTATTGGACTAAAGTTACCTTTGGGATCTAACTGCTTGGTTGAACGACAAACCGATGGTCGAATTGAGCCTGTTGAGTGTGAGGTAGTTGGATTTAGTGATAAAACACTTTATTTAATGCCATTTGAATCAACTGACGGTATTTTATTAGGGGCTCGAGTCTATACTAAGCAATATGATCTAACACATTTTAACCATAAAGTATTACCTATGGGAATGGGATTATTAGGTCGAGTGGTTGATGCTATGGGAAACCCTTTAGATGACAAACCATTACCTGAGCATATAGAGTATGCTGGATTAGCCAATAAATCCCTTAATCCACTACAACGGACTCCTGTTCATCAGGTTCTTGATGTTGGTGTCAGAGCTATAAATGCCTTGCTAACCGTTGGCAAAGGGCAACGAATGGGCTTATTTGCTGGATCAGGGGTTGGTAAAAGTGTCTTACTAGGCATGATGGCTCGTTATACGCAAGCGGATATTATTGTTGTCGGTTTGATTGGTGAACGAGGTCGAGAAGTTAAAGACTTTATCGAAAATATTTTAGGCGAAGAAGGATTGGCTCGAGCGGTTGTTATAGCAGCACCAGCGGATGTTTCGCCATTATTACGCTTACAAGGAGCGGCATATGCAACAAAAATTGCTGAAAACTTTCGTGATAAAGGCTTTAACGTTTTATTGATTATGGACTCTTTAACTCGTTATGCTATGGCACAACGAGAAATTGCTTTAGCAATTGGTGAACCCCCAGCAACTAAAGGTTATCCTCCATCAGTCTTTGCAAAGTTACCCGCATTAGTTGAAAGAGCTGGCAATGATGAAGAAGGGAAAGGCTCAATTACTGCATTTTATACGGTATTAACCGAAGGTGATGATCAACAAGATCCGATTGCAGATTCGGCCCGAGCAATTTTAGATGGACACATTGTTTTATCTCGATCTCTTGCTGAATCAGGACATTATCCAGCTATTGATATTGAGGCTTCAATCAGTCGTGTAATGACTGATCTTACTGCCACTGAAGATGAAAAAAAATCTAGATTATTTAAACAATTATTTTCAAGTTTTCAACGAAACCGTGATTTGATTAATGTTGGTGCTTATGTATCTGGTACAGATCCATTATTAGACAGAGCAATAACACTATATCCTGCCATGCAAAAATTTTTACAACAAGGTATTAATGAACATTGCTGTTATCAAGATGCTTATCAACAATTAGCGGCCATTGTTGAACCACAATTAGCTCGTTAGGAAAATATCATAATGAATAAAAATCCTTCGCAACTTGCATTTTCAACATTAAAAAAATTGGCACAAAAGTCGGTAGACGATAACTTGATAAAACTAAAAAAAGCAAATGAAAATCATCAAAATGCACAATCACAGCTAAATGTTTTAAATAATTATTATGTTGAATATCAACAAAAATTAAATAATGCCTTATCTGAAGGTATTAAAGGTAGCGAGTTAAACAATTTTAAATCGTTTATTACTTCAATTGAGCAAGGTATTGAGCAACAAAAAAAACTATTGTTATCGTTAGATATTAAACAAAAGCAAATTACAAATCAGCTTAATCAATCACAAAAAAGCTTAAACACATACACCACACTATTAAATAAGCATTATAACCAATATTTGCAACGGCAAAATCGGTTACAGCAAAAACTGACAGATGAATTTGCGCAGTTACAATTAGCAAGGAGAGTATTAAATGAATGTTAATCTTATCAATGGATTGAACCCTATCGTTTCTCATCAATCAGATCTTGTTGAAATCGATTTAACGAATAATGGTAATGATTGCTTTCAACAATTATTACAACAAAGTGAAAATCAAACTGGACATAATAAAAAAACAATTAATGCCAAATTAAAAATTATTGATGATGCGCAAGAAGATAATGATCATGATGTTGAAATGTTAATTACGGAGATTTATCCTTTTAATATACAAACACCAATAGCACAAGATAGTGATATAAAAATAGATCAAAATACTGAAACATTAAATGCTAATTTATTCGATGATTCATCGACAGAAGTGGTAATCGATGAGCAAGCAACACATTTACTTACTTCTATTTATGACAGTGAAGATTTAATTAATAAAGTAACATCACAAACAGGAATAAAAATTAAACCTGTTGATAAAGAAACGACAAATATTAAAGATAATATTAATAATTTTGCTAACTCAAAAAATGAATCGCATAAAGCTAGTGAATTTATGCAGGAAGTAGTGACGAATCAAGCCCAATTAATAAATAATTACGATGATGAAAGGCAAACACCTACCGATCCAGAGTCATTTTTGTTAAGCAATACCAATGTACAAAACCAGCTATTATCAACAACTAGTATTAGCGCAAGAGCAGCAATAATAAATTTACCTACACAAAATATTATGCAGTGGCAAACTTCATTAACTGAACAAATTATTATGTTTAATCGTCAAGGTATTCAAACAGCCGAAATAAAATTACATCCACAAGAGTTAGGCTCAATGTATATTAAGTTTGCAATGAATGATGATAAAATGAATCTTCATATGATGACTGCACATAGTGTTGTTAAAGATATGTTAGAATCGGCCTTACCTTTTTTAAAAACATCATTAGAAGATCAAGGTATTACACTAGAGCAAGCAAATATCGATGACTTTTCAATGATGAATGATTCAAAACAACCTGATACACCGCAACAAACAAAAAGCAATCAAACCCAGAAAGTAGTATCACTTGATGTAATAGACGATGGTATTGAGCAACCGCTAGTTGAAAGTCGCTCAATTAAATCTAGACTTAGTATATTTGCTTGACCAATAAAATTGTTGTTTTTTTGAGCAACTTTACACTCTAAATAAATTGAAACGTTTAAATAGGTAATGTTTTGTTGCCTATTCTTCAAATCAATTTTAAAAATATGATTTATTATTCTTGTAACTATACCCAATTTATGGGTTATAAATCTTTTTAAATTTATAGAGACAAGAATAAATATGCCTACCACGAAAAAAAAAGTAAGTGTTTTAAATCTAATCCTTATTCTTATTACGTTGTTAGCGATAAGTGTTGCGGCTTATTTGTGGTTTCAAAATCACTCACAAAGCACAACTAAAGCACAAGAAGAACCCGAAGTTACGTCACCGGTATTTTTAACATTAAAACCGTTTACTATTTCATTACCTGTCTCAGAAGATAATATCGAAACTAATAAAATTATTTATATTGGAATAGTTTTGCGTATCGCCGATGAAAACCAAAGAACAGTGCTATTAGATTATTTACCTAAAGTAAGAAGTGACGTACTACTTTTAACTTCAAAACAGCATGTTAACAAACTAAAGCAAGAATCGGGGAAGATCGATTTACAAGAGCAGATAAAAACTACCTTATCAAGGCAATATGACGCAAAACATTGGGTAAAAGTTGATGAAGTTCTATTTACTGATTTTATTATACGGTGATTATTATGCCCGATAAGATAGAGCCCACAACAGATTTAAATGAAAATAGTGATGCAGAACAACTATCTGATAGTTTTGTTAACGATGGTGACGATAGCAGTATTGATGTTTCTTCTTTTTCGTTACCTTCTGGTAAAAAGGTTAATGTTAAACCTTATGATTTATCGGTAAAACATCGCTTTATTCCTGAACGATTAACCGCATTAGAAATCATTAATGAACGTTTTGCTCGTCAGTTTAGAATTGGGCTATTCAATCGATTGCGTCGCAATGCCGATGTAGTTGCATCGCCTATTGAACCACAAACATTTGAGGAATTTTCTGATATTTCATCGGAAAACCATTTAAATTTAGTTCATCTTAACCCATTAAGAGGTTCAAGCTTATTTTCATTTTCACCTGAATTAGTCTTTATTATCGTTGATTCATTATTTGGGGGAGACGGGCATACAACTAAAATAAAAACACAAGGACGAGAATTTACCCACACCGAACAACAAATCATAAAACGAGTATTAGAATTAGCATTAGTTATTTATCAAAATGCATGGGCTGATGTATACCCAATTGAAACCGAATATATTCGCTCTGAAATGCAAAGCAAATTTACCAACATTACCAGTTCGCCTGATGATGTTGTGCTGACAACAAACTTCAAAGTCGAAGTGGGTCATAGCAAAGCAACATTTTGCATTTGTATCCCTTATTCTATGGTTGAACCAGTCAAAGAGTTGCTAATAAAGCCGCCTATCGAAGAACAGACTTATCAAGACGATAATATCTGGATGAGTTCATTAACCACTGGAATTAAGCAATCATCTGTCGAATTAGTTGCCAATTTTACCCATATTCATACAACTGTTGAAAAACTGTTAGCGTTAAAAGTTGATGATATTTTAACAATTGAAAAACCAACAAATATAGATGTAACAGTTGGCGGTGTACCAGTATTAAAAGGCCATTACGGTAAAGTAAATAAACAGTATGCAATTCAAGTAGAACAGGTCATTAATCCTGTGATAGAACAACTGAATGAGGGAGTGTTCAATGACTGACATTATACCAAATAACGACGAAGGCCAAGAAGGAAAAGTAACGAGTGATGAACTAATCACTAAAGAGGCTATTTTTGAAACATTATCTCCGCAACAAACAGAAGATAAAAAGCAAGATATTAATCTTATATTAGATATACCTGTTGATTTAAGCGTAGAACTTGGTCGAACCAAAATAGCTATTAAAGATCTATTAAATCTAACCCAAGGTTCGGTAATTGCATTAGATGGGCTTGCAGGAGAACCACTAGATATATTAATTAACGGTTATTTAATAGCTCAAGGCGAAATTGTGGTAGTTGGCGATAACTATGGTGTGCGTATCACCGATATTATTACTCCATCAGAGCGTGTAAGAAGATTGAGCCGTTAATGACAATAAAGCAACCTAATTTGGTTCAACCTACGGTTGGTGTAACCAATACTAATACCTTATCGCCATCGTCTTCTGATTTAAATATTTATACCGAAATTGGATCGTCAATGGGATTAACGCTTATTGTGATCATCGGTTTTATTTTATTGCTAGGATGGCTCGCAAAACGAATGGGGTGGAAAAAAACGACCGAACAATGGATTGATGTCAAAGCCACATATAACATTAATCCTAAAGAACGTATTATGGTTATTCACGTTGATAACCAATTATTAGTGGTAGGTGTTACTCCTCAACAAATGACATTGTTACATACCATCAATGAAGAAAGAACCAAAGTGTTACTTTCGCAAAATGTAGCAGATAAAAATCTTACGAAAATTAACGCATTTCAACAGATATTACAATCCGCTTTAAAAGTGAAAAAGGAGTAACAACAAGTGCGGTTAAATTTAATTATTTTTCTAAGTTTATTGCTGTTTAGCTTATCTAGCCATGCTGAAACTTCTGCTTTAACTGACATGAATCAGCCCCTAACAGGTGGGCAAAATTGGTCGTTACCAGTTGAAACATTAGTCTTTTTAACATTGCTCACTTTTATACCAGCAATATTATTATTGATGACCAGCTTTACCCGAATCATCATTGTGTTAGGCCTGTTACGTAATGCCCTAGGTACGCAATCGGCACCACCGAATCAAGTTATTTTGGGAATTTCGCTTTTTATGACTTTTTTTATTATGTCGCCAGTCATTGATAAAATTTATCAAGAAGCGTATGTGCCATATTCACAAAATCAAATCACCATGCAAGAAGGCTTAACCAAAGCAACTAAACCATTACAAGAATTTATGCTTACCCAAACGCGAGAAAATGACCTAGCGTTATTTGTTAACATGTCTCATCAAAACGACATTCAAACACGGGAAGATGTTCCCCTAAAAGTATTAGTTCCTGCTTTTGTGGTGAGTGAATTAAAAACAGCGTTTCAAATTGGTTTTACAATTTTTATTCCATTCTTAGTAATTGATCTAGTGGTAGCAAGCACGCTTATGGCATTAGGAATGATGATGGTGCCACCAGCGACAGTATCATTACCATTCAAATTAATGTTATTTGTATTGGCAGATGGCTGGCACTTATTACTTGGATCGCTAGCACAAAGCTTTTTTAGTTGAGTCGCACTATGTCATCTGAATATATCAGCACGTTAGCCATACAAGCGATAAAAGTTGCGGCATCATTAGCCGGACCGTTATTATTAGCCGCATTAGTAACAGGGTTAATCATTAGCTTATTACAAGCTGCGACGCAAATTAACGAAATGACATTATCATTTATTCCCAAGATCATAGTGGTTATTGTGGTTTTAATAATATTGGGTCCATCAATGCTATCAACCATGATCGACTATATCCAAACCGTAATTACAGACATTCCTAACTTAACTCGTTAAATGTAATGGAATTTGATATCAACAATTTATTTAATATCGATTTCTTTTCTTGGATTAGGGACTATTTTTTCCCTTTTGTTCGTATCTTAGCGTTGCTCATGGCAGCGCCCATTTTTGGCGAAAAGGAAACGCCTAATCGAGTTAAAATTGGCCTAGCGCTACTCACTACGATTGTACTGCCACATCCACATATTGATGACAATATAAAAATATACTCATTTATAGGAATATGGATTATTGCACAACAAATAATGATTGGAATACTTATTGGTTTTACCATGCAGTTGGCATTTATGACAGTGCGATTTTCAGGAGAATTAATTGGGATGCAAATGGGGCTAGGAATGGCGACCTTTTTTGACCCTATTGGCGGTCCATCTACATCAGTATTATCACGCTTAATTAACATCATTGCTTTATTAATATTTCTCAGTCTTGATGGTCATTTATGGTTGTTATACGGCATATCAAATAGTTTTGATATTATTCCGATTGCAGTAATGCCATTACAAGCGAATGGATACTTAGCATTAATTGAAGTCAGCAAACTATTATTTATCAACGCGATCATGTTAGCGCTTCCTTTAATGACATTACTATTAATCATCAATATATCATTAGGACTACTTAACAGAATGACGCCACAGCTATCTATATTTGTGGTTGGTTATCCAGCGACCCTATTGTTAGGGTTAATCATGCTAACTTATTTAATTACAACACTACCCGCATTTACTGAATTTATTTTTGAACAAATGTTTGAGCGAATTTCTAGTATCTTATGGTATTTAACTCAATGATATAAATTGATCACACAGTCGTATTTAATTTACCTATTCAACTTGACTTGCTTTTTGTAGATATTAAGTGAAATTACTATTCTATCATATTGATTTAAAAAATTATTCTAAAAAGATAATGAATGCTTAAATAAAAACAATGATCTAACTAAGCATATTTATTGTATGATAGATTATATTAATTAAAACTAAACAGATTAATGCTGATAACATCAGCATTAATAAAATAGTTAACTAAGCTTTTTTTACAAAGCAGGCTTTAAGCATTATTTTCATACCGTCAATTTTACAATCGATTTCGTGATCACCTTCGACTAAACGAATGCCTTTGGCTTTAGCACCTTTTTTCAGCACTGTTGAAGATCCTTTCAATTTTAGATCCTTAATCAAAATAATATCGTCGCCATCAGCAAGTAAATTACCATTGCTATCTTTTACCTGTAATCCAATATCAGAAGACACAGCCTCGTTTGGATCCCATTCGTGGGCGCATTCAGGGCAAACACAAAAGCTGCCATCATGATAAGTGTGTTCAGATTGGCAAACAGGGCAATTAGGTATAGATTCCATAGCTTATAACTCTTATAGATTAAATAAAATGGTGTTTACTATAGCAAAAAACTGCTATTAAGTCATGGATGTTGTCTATTCGCTGTTGTTAGGATCTAAAATAGTGATATACAAAAATATAGGAAGTATTAATTATGTTTTTGTAAAGGTTAATGATTAAGTTTTAATATTAATAAGCAAATATGTCATTTTAAGTAGTAGACTCGTTATTTTATATTTTTGGTGAAATAAAATATCGACAGTGACCAAGCTCGATTTAGGGGGATTTTTTTCAGAATCCCCTAAAAATCCTTCTTTAATAAAAAATCAAATAAAATCAAAATGATATCTGAACGATTTTATACCTTCAAAAAGCGCTTATTCCACCATTCAAGACCAACTCATCTATCAATTCCATCTTTTTGCCCCACCACGAACAATTATTTACAATAAATTAACAAAAAAACTAGCCAACAATTTTTAAAATGGTTATACTTTCATCGCTATAGAAAACATGCTCATTAAATAAGCAAATAATTATAAAAAATTAAATAAAACAAATAATTACTTGACAGGTGAACCATAATGCATTATCATTTTAGGCACAAGGCACAAGGCACTGGCAAACCTATGTCTTAAGTTTATCAAATAATCTTATTCGACGAATTTTTACACGAAACTTATTTATATCTTCCAAATTATTTCTCAACGAATTATCGAAATTATCGCTCAAATCACCTAAAACAGCTTTGCTAGTATTAGCATTGTTATTATTGTCATCTTCATCGAATTTACAGGCATTGAATGGTAAAATAGCTCGAGCGGATAATCGTAGTGATGCGATAATTTTACCTTCAACGGTAGTTGCAGTTATTGATTATGTAAGGCCGAATCTAGGATTGGGTAACGGCAAATATGCAGGCCCAGTTGACATATGGAATCCTAGTAAAGGCTTCTTAGTTCAATCAACCAATCCTGAATCATACAACCTAAATTTCCCGACCACGGGTGTGCATAATTTATATTTTGATTTACTCATAACTGGAGATATAGAAGAATTGACATGGGAACCAGTCACGCATGAGGGAATTACTGCAACAGTGACAAATGTTGTAGATAATGGTTACTGGACTCCATATGAGGACGTGGGACAAGTTGTTGCACGCGTTAAGCTAACAGGTCCAGAGGCAAGAAATCAATGGTACAATCCTCATCCTAACCTAATAGCTAAGCCACAGTTACCGCAGACGTTTGAGTTAGTGGGTAGAGATATATATGGCGGTGAGGTAGTAAAATATGGATTTGTATTAAGGCAGTGGTTCGTCAATCGGGGGGGCGAACGGAACATTTATAGTGAGGCGTCAGCATGGTGTAATAGTTTGGGTTATCGAATGCCACGGGTAAGAGATTTAACCAATTCAAACTATAATAATTTAGGCGCCACGCCGTCGTCTGGGTGGAATCATTACCAGCGTAACATAGGCGCTGGCTTTTTCACGGAGTGGGGCAGCATGACCTACGGCGCTGATGTGGGCTTCGTCTACTACTTCCACTTCTGGACGAGCGACGCAGAAGGTAGCTACCCAGGTAGCTACCGGTTCACTGTCGGCTCGTACGACGGCGACGTCTCCGGCGTCGGTGCCGGCTACGCCGGCTATGTCCTTTGCACCGCACCTTAGTTTTTAGCGTTTAGTTCTTAATCTTTAGGGCGCGGGGGTGGTTATGGTGCGTGAGAGGATAATATAGACAAGAATAAAGCCTCGGCGTAAGTTTGGGCCATCCTTAGGGTTGTGCGCCACAAAACTGCGCCGCTCCTACCGCCACCGACGCTGAAACCACCGCACCAATCTATTTTATTCACCAAAACAAAAAGAAATTATTTTTCACTAAAAATCAGTCAGAAAAGATGATGATTTTATTAAAGTTTTCTTAACTGTTTTTTTACCGAAAAACACTCCACACACACTGGCAATAAAGCCACAAAACCTTTATACTATATAACAGTTTTTAGTATGACAAATGGCATACTAATATAATTCGTTCTTTAACATCATCAATTGGAATAAATTTATGCATCCGATGCTGAATATTGCTATTCGTGCTGCTCGTAAAGCAGGTAATGTAGCCATCAAGGCTTATGAAAACCCTAGTTCAATCGAAATCGAAACCAAAGGCGCTAATGATTTTGCCACTAATACCGATCGTGCGGCTGAAGCTTTGATTATTGAAACAATTAAAAAAGCTTATCCTGACCATACTATCATTGCCGAAGAAAGCGGCTTAGCTAAAGGTAATGATGCCGATACTCAGTGGATAATTGACCCAATTGATGGTACGACCAATTTTATTAAAAATATCCCTCATTTTGCAGTGTCTATTGCAGCTCGTGTTAAAGGTAAAACCGAAATTGCTGTTGTTTATAATCCAATGAGTAATGAGCTGTTTACGGCTGCTCGTGGTAAAGGCGCTCAACTTAATGGTTATCGTATTCGAGTGAGTAATGCGAAAGATTTAGACGGTAGCGTGTTGGCAATGGCTTTTCCGTTTAAAGCTAAACAATATAGCGATAGTTATTTTGGCGTATTACAAAAATTATTTGTTAGATGTGGCGATTTTCGTCGCACTGGTTCTGCCGCTTTAGATCTTGCCTATGTTGCTGCAGGTCGTTTAGATGGCTTTTTTGAAATTGGCTTAAAACCATGGGATATTGCTGGCGGTGAGTTGATTTTGCGTGAAGCAGGTGGCGTTATTACCGATTTTGCAGGTGGCAATAATTATATGGTTTCGGGTAATATTGTTGCGGGTAATCCTAGAATTGTTAAGGATTTATTAGTTTCTACTCAAAATGAGTGGCCCGAAAAATTACGTAACTAATTTTATTTTTTTATTTCCTCTTATTTTGATCGCAAGTTAAACTCTTGCGATCTGTCTAGTATTTTTCTGCATTGTTATTAATTTTGAGTATATACTAATCAATAATCGTATAAAAATTAAGGCTGCATTTTATGAAGACAATACAATATGATCTTAATATTGAAGGAATGAGTTGTGCCTCTTGTGTTAGTCGTGTAGAAAAAGCAATTAAAAAAGTTGATGGTGTGATTGATGTCAGTGTTAATCTGGCAACTGAGAAAGCAACTATTAATGCAGATCCCCATGTTAAACTTGAAGCATTAATGTCTGAAGTTGATAAAGCGGGCTATCGTGCTATTAAAATTTCAGATCAACAATCAGGTACAAAGAAAGTTAACAAACAAGCACCTATTTGGCCGATTGTGATTTCTGTTATTTTAGCCATTCCTTTTGTGTTACCTATGTTATTAGAACCTTTTGGGTTTCATTTGATGATGCCAGCTTGGTTACAACTGGTTATTGCATCTATTGTGCAATTTGGACTTGGTGCTAAATTTTATCGAAGCGGTTTTAATGCGGCTAAAGCGTTGTCGGGTAATATGGATTTATTAGTGGCCATTGGTACTAGTGCGGCATATGGGTTATCAGTTTATCAGCTTATCATGGGCAATGATGAGCACCTTTATTTTGAATCATCAGTTATTATTATTACCTTAATTTTGCTTGGTAAGTGGTTAGAATCAAGAGCTAAACATCAAACAACACAAGCAATTGAAGCCCTGTCTGCGCTACGCCCTGATGTTGCTTTAGTAAGGCGTGATAATCAAGAAATAAGTTTACCCATTAACCAAGTTAAAGTGGATGATATTGTTATTATTAAGCCAGGGGAGCGTATTCCAGTTGATGGCGTTGTGATTGAAGGTGTATCTAGTAGTGATGAATCAATGCTAACAGGTGAGAGTTTTCCTGTAAATAAAGCCGTTAATGATGTAGTTACTGGCGGTACAATTAATGGCGAAGGGTTACTTATCGTTAAAACGACAGCGATTCAAGCGGATTCTACTTTATCCAAAATTATTGAAATGGTTGAATCTGCTCAGGCTAAGAAAGCACCAATCCAACGAGTTGTTGATCGCATCAGCGCTATTTTTGTGCCAGTGATTTTATTGATTGCACTTGTTACGTTATTGGCTTGGGGCGTGATATCGTATGATTGGCAACAAGCATTACTCCATGCGGTGGCTGTGTTAGTGATTGCTTGCCCTTGTGCATTAGGTTTGGCAACACCAACAGCAATTATGGTTGGTACAGGAGTGGCTGCTCGTCATGGCATTTTAATTAAAGACGCCGAAGCATTAGAAACACTGCATAATATTAATATGGTTGCATTTGATAAAACAGGCACATTAACCATTGGTAAACCAGAATTAGTTGAAATGGATGTTATGGGTAGCGAGACGCCTGACCAAATTTTATCGCTCGCAGCGTCATTACAAGCAGGTAGTGAGCATCCACTTGCTAAAGCTATTTTAAGTAAAGCCAAAGAGTATCATTATGCTCAAAATATTACTTCGGTAGCCGGTTCAGGAGTGATGGCAACCGTTGATAACACCGAATATTATTTAGGTAGTTTGCGTTGGATGAAATCATTAAATGCCTATTTTGTTGGTATGGACGATAAAATTAATCAGTTATCGAGTAAAGGTTATACCATTTCATTTTTAGCGAAACAGCAATCAGAAGGTAATGTGGTGATATTAGCGATCTTGGGTTTTGCCGATGTAATAAAGGCGGAGGCCGAAAAAGCTATTCAAGCATTGCACCAGTTAAATGTAAAAACTGTTATGTTAACTGGTGATAATCAGAAAGCGGCTAATTATGTGGGGCAGCAGTTAAGCTTAGATAAGGTTATTGCTGAAGTATTACCACAAGATAAAGCAAACTATATTTATCAACTACAAAAAAGTGAAGATATAACTGGCAATAAAACAGTGGCAATGGTAGGAGATGGTATTAATGATGCTCCAGCATTGGCGGCAGCCGATATTGGTATTGCTATGGGCACAGGCACCGATGTGGCTATGCATGCAGCAAGTATTACTCTAATGCGTGGTAATCTATTTTTGATTGCTGATGCGATTGATATTTCGCGCCGAACCTATAATAAAATTAAACAAAATCTATTTTGGGCATTTTTCTATAATTTAATTGGTATTCCACTAGCGGCATTGGGATTTTTAAATCCAATGATAGCTGGTGCCGCTATGGCGTTAAGTAGTGTTAGCGTTGTAACCAATGCACTTTTACTTAAACGTTGGAAGGCAAAATCAGAAAACCAATAATATAAGATTTTTGTTTTGAATTAAGGAGGCTTAAAGCCTCCTTTATATTGATTAGAAGACAAATTAACTTAATTCATTCTACAAATAAGCGTACAATCTTGTTAAAAAGTTTCAGGTAACATGGTGTTTGAGTATAAAACTTATCAAAAAAAGTACGTCCAATATTGTTCAATAGTAATAATAAACAAGATAAATATGCCTTATTTTGTTTACTGAATTATTTTAGGTTGGTATCGATCTAATAGCATGTTATTGAATTTATTTTCTGGGTCTAATTGTGCTTTAAGTTTAAAAAAGCGATCTGCTTGTGGGTATGCGCGCTGAAATTGTTCACGAGTTGCATGTAATTGATACGGTAAATAATAACTACCACCCTTTGCTAATACTGCATCGATTAATTCTCGTGTCCAGATTCCTACTTGCTTTTTGCTTTTTTCATCAGTAGCTTGTTGATAATAAATAACAAAAGCAAACACTTCGGTTTTAGCCCATGCTAGTAATGAACCGCTATCAGGATTTGCATGACGAATCGAAATATTAATCACATTGGCCTGATGTTTTTTTAGGATAGCAATTAATTCAGGATAAAAATCCTCAAACCGTTCTATGGGGATAAAATACTCCTGTAGAGCAAAACTTTTATTTTTGCTTTTAATTGGCTGTAAATTCGACACATCATAACTGGCTTCATAATTACGCCACATTACTGGTTGTTTTGTATAATCTATATCATCATACAATTTACGTAAATGCTTGCCTAAATTTGATGAGGCGACAATTTTTATTTTTTGTTCCTGTTCAAACGAATATTGGTCGGTTGGGCGTAATCTGTCCAAAATAGTCAATGGTTCTTGTGTTTCTTTAAAAGTGACAGCACGAACTTCTTCAAAATCAGGTGGGTAAATTACTGAGTTGTGGAATATGGCACTTTTGTCAGAACGAATCTGTTGCATAAAATATGGGTAATACTTGGTAATTGGCATAACATCGCTAATGCGTTTTACTTTAACATTATCAACAAGTCGTAAAGTGACTTCTGTAATTATGCCTAATCCACCATAACCGCCGATAGCACCATAAAATATATCTTGATTTTCTTTTGGACTGGCTTCGACAATAGCGCCATCAGCTAGGACAATTTTGAACTTCTCAACAGATAAAATCATAGGGCCTTCTCCGATATAACGCCCATGCACATTTACACTAAGCGAACCACCAATACTAAAATTGGCATAGCTTTGCATAATTTTTACTGATAAATTGTAGGGATCAATCAATGCCTGTACTTGACGCCAAGTTGCGCCTGTTTCAATGGTTAAAAGTTTCTTTTCAGGGTTGAAATCAATCACATGGTTGAGTTTTTGTGTATCTATTTGAATTCCATTGTTTATTGCTGTTTGTCCACCCATGCTGTATTTGCCACCAGCTATACTAATTGGACCAGAGGTATTTTTAACGAGTTCAGAGACCTGTTGAGTCGATTCTGGTTGCATAACCGCAGATGCTTGTACTGGTGTCATACCTGTAACATCATTTACAACGACAGCTTGCGTTTTTAGTGGTAGTAATAAGAAAAGACAGCAGCTCAATAAAGTTAATTTTTTCATTATAAGTTATTATTTATTTTGGGTATATTAAAAAATGATTCTATCTATACAAATTACATAAATCAATGCCTCTATAATTTTTATGTGTTTATTTTTGAATAAAGTAGTATGGGAAAATAAACAACAGTGGTGAACATCTTAAAAAGTGAGAAAATCAAAATGAGTCATAACTACCTTATTAATCAAAAATTCACCAAATCAGCCTACCCACAAACAAATGAAAAGCCGAAAGAGTAACACGAACTTTGAATTGCGATGTGGCATAATCAGCAAATATTTAGCGATTCAAAAGGCAGAAAACAAAAACTTAAACGCTTTATTAATTTTTATAATACCGTTAAACCGCATAAAGCGATTTCAGGAAAAACACTTTATGAGTTTTGAGAGGATTATTTTAATCATGAAGTGCAAACAACTCGGCGTTTTTCTATAGATTATTCCATATCTCAATTCTAATTTCGTATCACTCCATAAAACGTTTAACCCAATCAGTGATAGTCATTTTTTCTTTATGAAAAGGCGTTATATTCATTACAATCGTTTCCAAATTATTGTAAAAAACTTGAGTGATTTCTGCATGGTATGGGTTTTCGCTTATTTAGCTAGGATTTGAAACTAATTACCGCTAAAATACGACGCAATTCTGTTGGCTATGGGATAAATCAAAAATAAATCTATGATACTTTTATGCCAAGATAAATTAGTTAATGAGGTTATACGTTGTGATTACATCTGAAGAGATTAAAAGTCGATTATGGGATGGCGCCAATGAGCTACGTGGTTCGATGGATGCCAGTCGATATAAAGATTATATGTTAGGTTTGATGTTTTATAAATTTTTAAGCGATAAAACATTAGCTGCATTTAAAACGATGACAACCCGAGATGAGATCACCGAGTCCGAGCTTATCGCCAATTATTATAATGGCATGGCTCAACGTGGTCCTCAACTAGAAAGCATGTTGCAACGTACACTGGGTTATTATGTTTTACCTCAGCATCTTTATCAAACTTGGATCGCAGATATTAATAAAGGTAATTTTGAAGTACAAAAAGTGATCGACAGCTTAAATCACTTTGAACGTTCAATTGCCAATAGTAAAGATGCAGATGACTTTAAAAATCTATTTTCTAATTCAACCTTAGATTTAACCGATACCGCCCTGGGTAGTAATTTACATGAACGCAGTAAAAATATTAAAGCCTTAATTTTATTATTTGCCGATCTTGATATGGTCGCTTTGCAAAAAGGCGATGTATTAGGCGATGCTTATGAATACCTGATTGGGCAATTTGCGATGGAATCGGGTAAAAAAGCGGGGGAATTCTATACGCCTCGCCAAGTAAGTGAAGTTATGGCACAAATCGCCGCCAAAACGCCCAATATTCGTTCGATTTATGATCCCACGGTGGGGTCAGGTTCATTGTTGCTAACGGTAAAAAAACATTTAACTAAACAAGCACAACAAAGCTTAACCTATTACGGTCAAGAAAAAAATACCGCCACCTATAATCTAGTGCGGATGAATTTATTACTGCATGAAGTCAAACCCAATAAAATGACCATTAAAAATGGCGATACCTTAGCCCACGATTGGCCAGAAGACCCGGCGCGCCCTAGCGAAGGGGTACAGTTTGATGCGGTGGTAATGAATCCGCCATATTCGGTAAAAAATTGGAATCGTGCAGGGCTAAAAGTGAGCGATCCCCGTTTTGAAATAGCAGGCGTATTACCGCCAGACTCAAAAGGCGATTTTGCTTTTCTATTACATGGTCTATTCCATTTAGGGCAAAGCGGTACCATGGCGATCGTGTTACCCCATGGGATCTTATTCCGTGGTGCGGCTGAAGGTGAAATCCGTAAACGATTATTAGAAAAAAACTACATTGATACCGTAATCGGCTTGCCAAGCAATCTCTTTACCAACACTGGCATCCCCGTTGTGGTTTTAGTATTGAAGAAGAATCGACAGCTCACCGATCCCGTATTAATCATTGATGCATCAAATGCCTTTATAAAAGTGGGTAAGCAAAATGTCTTGCAAGAAAAAGACATTGCCAAAATTGTTGATACTTATGTATCACGTCAAGAGCAAGCGGGCTATAGCCATTTAGCCACTCGTCAAGAGATTATCGCTAATGAATACAACCTCAATATCCCCCGTTATATTGATGCCATTGATGATGATATTGCTCACGACGTCGAAGGTCATTTATTAGGTGGCATACCACAGCATAATATTGAGCAACTTGCTGTTATCCGTGCCACCACGCCCGACTTATTGCAGTCGGCATTAGTGCCTGTGCGTCCGCACTATTTCACCTTAAAAGAAGAGATTAGCGAATTAAGCACTAAAATCTTAAATGATGAACGGATACGACAGCAATCTGAGCAATTAGCGCAGCAAACGCAAGCTTATATTGACCGCTATTGGTCACAAATCATTGCAATTAATGATCCTGAACAGATTCACCCACTGATGGAAGCGATGTTAAACGATATAAAAAGCCTACTAGCCAGCTTTAATCATCTTGATATCTATGACGGCTATCAGATTATTGCCGAAATTTGGCAAAATGCATTACTCCATGATGCTGAAATTATTGCCGCCACTGATTTTTATACCGCCGCACGCAACCGAGTGCCGAATATGGTCAACAAAGGTAGCGGTGCTAAAAAACGGTCTGAGCAAGACGGCTTTATTAGCAGTCTAATCCCAAGCGAATTAATTGCTCGTGAATTATATGCCGATGAGCTAACCAATATCGACAACAATAAACAGCAAATCCAAACGCTAGAAAGCGAACTTACGGATCTGGTCGAAGCAGCCAAAGTCGAAGATAGCCCGGAGTACGATGCGTTGTATGAATCATTGAAAAAGAACGATGACGACGAACCGCTTGATACGTTTGATAATAAAAAGCTCAAACAAGAGCTAAAAGAAACACCAAAAGATACTGAAGCGTATTTAATACTTAAAAAAGTCGATAAATTAATCAGCCAAAAATCGACATTAAGTAAACAAATTAAAGCGGACGAATTGGCATTAAAAGAAGCGGTACAAGAACGGATTTTAAATCTCACCGATCAAGAAATTGATAGGCTAATGTCTAAAAAATGGTTTGGTAATACCATTGCGTTACTCAGCGAATTAATCGAGAAACCGATTAAAGCCGAATTAAAAACCCTGCAAATGTTAAACGAACGTTATCAAGATACCTTAACTTCGATTGATAAAGAGATCGAACAACTCGAAGCCGAGTTACAAGCGATGATGCAAGATCTGGTGGTAACGCAATGAGTGAAAGTAAAAAATTAATTCCTAGAAGGCGGTTTAAGGAATTTGAAGCAAATAATAACTGGCTAAACATAAGTCTAAAAGACGTTACTGATAGCATTTCATATGGTTTAAACGTCGCAGCTAAAAATTATGATGGTTTTAATAAATACTTGCGGATTACTGATATTGATGATGAGAGTCGAGAATTTAAAAAAGATTCATTAACCTCCCCAAATATTGAAATTAAATTAGCCAATAACTATAAATTACAAATAGGAGATATACTATTTGCTAGAACTGGTGCAAGCGTTGGAAAAACATATCGTTATAAAGAGTCTGATGGTCACGTCTATTATGCTGGATTTCTAATACGTTTACGATTAAAGTCAATATGTAATTCTGAGTTTATTTATCAAAATACATTGAGTAAAAGATATAAAAAATTTATTCAAATAACTTCACAGCGTTCAGGTCAACCAGGAGTAAATGCTAATGAATACAGTAATTTTGTTTTTGCAACACCAAATCTAAAAGAACAAACCCAAATAGGCGAATTTTTTAAAAAACTTGATAAGCTTATTAATACTCAACAAAAAAAACTAGAAAAAGCCAAAACCCTGAAATCAGCTTACCTTACGGAAATGTTTCCGAATGAAGGGGAATTAAAACCACGTTATAGATTCTTAGGCTTTAAAAAAGATTGGTCTATAACTCAATTTAAAAATTTAGCTAATATAAGAAGAGGTTTAACTTATACCCCTTCAAATTTAGCTTTAGATGGAGTAAGAATTTTACGTTCCTCAAATATTGATAGCGATAGATTTATTTTAAGAAATGATGATATTTTTATTGATCAGAGTTATGTAAGTATTTCTTTGGTAAAAGAAAATGATATTTTAATCACATCGGCAAATGGATCTAGTCGATTGGTAGGAAAGCATGCATTAATAAAAATTACTAATAATGAAAAAGCTGTTCATGGTGGTTTTATGTTATTAGCTACGTCAAATCAACCATTTTTTACTAATGCTATAATGAGTTCAAACTGGTATAGGAAATTTCTTAATACTTATGTGGCTGGTGGTAACGGTGCAATTGGAAATTTAAATAAAACTGAATTAGCTAATCAAGATATAAGCATACCAACAACCTTGGAACAAACCCAAATCGGTAATTTCTTTAAATTACTCGATAACAAAATTGCATTAGAACAAAAAAAATTAGATAAATTAAAAAACATCAAACAAGCCTATTTAAACGAAATGTTTGTATAAAAGGAGTTAAAGAATGAGTCAGGTTGTAAAAGATGCCGCAGAAAAAACCTTTCAAGAAAACTTTGTCAGAGAATTAGAAAAACAGAAATGGCAGGCACCTGACTTTTTAGATGGTAATCGACGTAAAGTAACGGTTAATGATTTAGTCACCCACTGGCGGAGTGAACTTAATCGGCTTAATGCCGATCAACTTGAAGGTGTTGAGTTAACCGATAACGAATTTAGCCAAGTGATGGCAAAGGTTAATCAACTGGATAACAGCTATCAAGCGGCAAAATTACTCGCCATGGAAGAGTCAAAAGGCAAAATCGATGGCATCTATCGCGATGATAACCCGCTTATCACCCGCAAACAAATTACCTTAACTATCTTTAAAAAAGCTGAAGTGCGTGGCGGTGATTCCAGTTATCGCATTGCCCGCGAAGTGCAAACACCTAACGGCAACCGTTTTGATTTGGTGCTGTTAATTAATGGTTTACCGTTAATTAATATTGAACAAAAACGTACCGATAAAAACCTTGACGAAGCATTTGAACAGTTTAAGCGTTACTATCGAGATGGCGAATATAGTAACAATTTTATGGCTTTTTCGCAGATGATGGTAATAAGTAGCGAAATCGAAACTCGTTACTTTGCTACGCCCAAAACAGTTAATGACTTTAACCCTAGCTTTGTGTTTCATTGGGCGAATAAATTAAATCAACCGATCAATCATTGGCAACAAGTCATTGAACACTTTTTAATGATCCCCATGGCGCATCAAATGGTGGGCGACTACTTAGTCATTGATGAAGCCAAAGAAGAAGAAAACCGCCGACATATGCTAATGCGTCCTTATCAGGTCTTTGCTTTACAAGCAGTCGAAGGGGCGGCATTTGGTTGGGATAATCCTGATAAAAAACCACATGGCGGCTTTGTTTGGCATACTACGGGTTCAGGTAAAACCATCACCAGTTTTAAAACCGCCCTATTTTTATCGACGCGCGCCGGTTTTGATAAAGTGGTCTTTCTGGTTGATCGGCGCGAACTTGATAGCCGCACCAGTGACAACTTTAAAGCTTATGCTGCCTTTGAGCCTGTCACGGTTGATGATACGCACAGCACAGCGCAACTTAGAAAACACCTTAGCACGCGCCAAAATGGTATTGTGGTAACCACTATTTTTAAACTGCATAATTTGGTTAAAGCCCTTGAAGAGGGTAAAGATAATCACTTAGCCAATAAAAAAATTGTCTTTATTGTTGACGAAGCACACCGTTCCACCATGAAAAATATGATGGGCGATATAAAAAACCATTTTAAAATAAATGGGTTATTTTTTGGGTTTACTGGTACGCCACTGTTTGACGAAAACAAAATTAAAGGCAAAATAAACGAAAACAGCGAAGTGATTAACACCACCGAAAAGCTATTTGGTCCTAAATTACATCAATACACCATTGATGAAGCGATTGCCGATGGTAACGTACTGGGATTTCATGTCGATTACATCAATACCGGCGAATTTAGCAGTTATGACGATTTGCGTGATAAGCTTATTGAGCGTATAAAAATCGAAAAGCCAGAACAATCCGATCGCGAAATCGCCCGATTAGTACATAGCTGGAGCGAAAGCGAAGTTGAAAAGCAAGCCATTGATAAATCGCTATTAGTTTATCATGATCAAACTCATATACCACAAGTGGTTACAGAGATTTTAAGCAACTGGCAAGCACAATCGCAACAGCAACAATTTAACGCCATTTTAACCGTCGCTTATAAAGAACGGGTGATTGCCTATTATCAGGAATTTAAAAAACAACTGGCAAACCAAGAGCAAAAAATTAATATTGCCATGACCTTTAGCTTTGGTAACGAAAATGATCCAGATAATGTCGATCCCGAGATTATCAGCGTCATGTTTAACGATTATGCTGAGTTTACTGGCATTAAGTTTATAGCAGGTGATAAAAAACATGGCGAACAAGCCTATTTTGAGGACGTGGTTGAGCGTGCTACCCGTGGCGGTAGTGGTCGTAATGGTAAAAATATTGATTTAGTAATTGTCGCCGATCAGCTATTAACTGGTTATGATTCTAAACGACTCAATACCCTCTATGTTGACCGCACTTTAAAACTACAGAGCTTAATTCAGGCCTATTCACGCACTAATCGCGTATTTGGTGCTAGCAAAGAGTTTGGTACCATTGTTAATTTCCAAACCCCACGCCTGACCGAACAGATGGTTAACCAAGCCCTTGAGCTATACGGTAGTGGTGGTAGCAGTAGCAAAGCGATTGTTGAAACCTATGCCACAGCTGTGCGAATTTTAGCTAACGATTTGGAGCAATTAGTTTTAACCTTAGCCGATCCAACCCAATGGCAATTAATTCAACATGATGAGAAAAAACGAACTGAATTTAGCAAAGCGTTTAAAGTGGCTGACGACCAGCTTAATACGGTGCAACAATATTATGAATATCAATGGGATAATGCCACTTTTGGTATCACCGAACATCGTTGGTTGCAATATGTTGGCGCATTTAAAAATTTAACCGCCAAAGAAAGCACGACTAAAACGCCAACGGTCGTCACCGCCCTCATCGGTAAAACCAAATTAGCGGGCACGCAGGTGATTGATGCCGCGCATATTCTTAGCTTAATTGGCTCTAAAGTGACGCATGTCGATGGTGTGCAAACCGTTAACGATGAAACCAGACGCATCATCTACGAACAAATTCAAGAATTAAGCCAAATGGGCGAAGATCAGCAAGCGAAAATATTGAAGGAGTTTGTCGATACCGAATTATTAACCGGTCACCTATCCAGCCAAGTCCATTTTGATCAAGCGTTTACCGATTGGAAAAATGCTAGAATCAAACATGCCGCTAATCAGTTTGCCAACGAATGGGGCATTGACAGCAGGCTGTTAACGCAAGCACTGTTTGAATTTAATCTGGCGCAACCCGATGTTGTCCCTTATTTTGCGGAGATCATTGAGAGTGTAGACTTAAGCCGAACGGACAAAAAGGTAGATAGTTTATTTATGCTCAATCTCGCCTTACATGAGGAACTACCACGTTGGATGATCGAAATTAAACACCAATTTAACTGATCACTTTTAGATAAAATCAAACCATTAAAAATAAGGTTAATTATAATCGGATAATTATTTATGGCTTACTATACCAACATTTTTTCACCCGAAACTTATCAAGCTTTTATGAATTCAGATAAAACAGTATCCGGTTTTCGGGTTCGACAAAAATTATTGGCAGAAAAAGTAAAAGCTGGGGATATTTTTATTTGTTATCTCACCCGACTATCTCGCTGGTGCGGGCTGCTTGAAGTGGTTGATGGTCCTTATGAAGATAGCACGCCCCTTTTTTTAGCATCAGATGATCCGTTTATTATACGTTTTCATGTTCGGGTTAAAGTGTGGTTACCATTCCCCCAAGCTATCCCTATGTATACTGACCAAATTTGGCAACATCTTTCTTTTACCCAAAACATTGAGAAAAACAGTAAAGGTTGGACCGGATTGCTGCGTAATAGTTTAAATAAAATCAACGAAAAAGATGGCAAATTATTAATGCGCTGCCTATTACAGCAACATGACATCGCCGCTGATTATCCCCTTAATGAGCAAGATCAAAAGAAATTAAAAACCCATACTGTCAATCGAACCGATAAAGTGATTGAGGTTTCGGTCCCGAGTGATAATGAACTGGTCGATGATGAAGCCCCAAACCAAACAACCCCAGAAGTACGCGAATCGATCAAAATGCAGGCGTTACTTGCCCAAATTGGTGCCTGTATGGGGATGAAGATTTGGCTACCGAAAGCGGATCGCAGCCGGGTATTAAAAGAGTGGAAAAAAGGCACCGAAGCATTATTAGAAAAATTACCACTTAATTATGACGAAACCACCTTAAGCACCATTGAACAAATTGATGTGATTTGGTTAAAAGGGCGCGCTATCACACGCGCGTTTGAAGTCGAACATACCACTTCGGTTTACTCTGGTATTTTACGCATGGCGGATTTACTTGCCTTACAACCCAATATGAATATTAATCTTCATATTGTCGCCCCAGATAATCGGCAAGAAAAAGTATTTCAAGAAATCCGTCGCCCAGTATTTTCGTTACTAGAAAGTGGGCCATTATCGGAGCGTTGTAGCTATATCCCTTACAGTAATTTAAAAGACCTTAGCAAAGTCAAACATTTAGACCGTATGACTGATGCGGTGTTAGAAGATTATACGGAGCATGAGGAATTGTAAAAATCGATAATACCTGTATTGAATATAAACTAAAAAAAGAGCGGTAGTTGATCATCTATAGAATGAAAACAACGTGCTTTTATTGGTTATCTGATAACAAAGAATTCATCAACAAAGGTAAGGTCTAATGTTGTTAAATAGTGATAATAACCAAGATACATTTCATCTTTATAAATTTTTAAGCACATTTGAAAAACGGGTTCATTATAATCTCTCGTTAAAATCACACTTAAGCTTTCATGAAAAGTAAGTGTTTGGGTCTCTTGTTTAGTATTAAGTTCTAATTCTGTGTAGTGATCATTAAGAATATGTTTTAAGTTTGCGATAGCAACTTTTTTTAATTTAGTATTGATTAATTCAATATCTGTAGATTTTAGATAATCAGATAGTAGCATTATGTTGATCACTCCTCGATATTTGTTAATCATTATATTAATGTTAATGGCTTTTGTTTATTTATCTGAGTGTACTGAAATACTGATGTAAAAAAATCAGTGTGTTACTTATCAAAATCGTTCAGGTAGAGCATTGATTTTATTTAGGTTTTTGCTTTGATTTTTTTGTTAAAATCCAATGGTTATAAAATTATTGCTATTTTCAGCGCAGTTGGATTTTGCTGTCTTTGGTTTTGGAGGAGACTAAAATTTTTGTTAAAAACTTTCAAGTGAATTTGTGTTTATGTAAGAAAATAATCTAGATTAACTCAAGAATGTTTAAAAATGTGGCGTTTAAGCTAAATAGGTATTGCTTTATTATTTTATTGCTATAATATAGCCACTTCTTTGACGCGGGGTGGAGCAGCTTGGTAGCTCGTCGGGCTCATAACCCGAAGGTCGTTGGTTCAAATCCAGCCCCCGCAACCAATTTTAGCTAGTCTGCAACAACTCCACAGTACTCCCAAAAAATACACTTTATCTTTATACCATCACTATTCCGATTTTGGCACCGCTAGCAATGTTGATACTGCTTCGCTAATGCGCCTTGCTATGTAGCTATTGTTCATGGTGTATAAGTGAATGCCATCGACATCTTGCGAAACCAAATCAACAATCTGATCAATTGCGTAAGCAATGCCGGCATCACGAAATGCTTCTGGGTGGTGTTCGTATTTTTCCATCATTTGTTTGAATTTTTTAGGTAAATTCACCCCACACATCGATACCATACGCTCAATTTGGTTTTTATTGGTCACTGGCATGATGCCTGCTTCTATTGGAACATTAATGCCAATATCGCGAGCTTTATCTAAAAATGTATAAAAATAGTCATTATCAAAAAATAGCTGTGAAATAAGTTGATCGGTACCTGCATTGACCTTTTCTTTTAAATGGATCAGATCTTGTTTTAGTGTTGCTGCTTCAAGATGTCCTTCTGGGTAACATGCACCAATTACGTTAAAATCACCGTTTTCTTTAATGAATGTCACCAGTTCGCTGGCGTATCGAAAATCATCTTTGGGTTGTACATTTGGGCTGATGTCACCACGCAAAGCGAGCACATTATCAATTCCTGCACATTTAAGATCGTGTAGGATTTTTTGCATTTCAGCTTTATCAAAATTGATCCCCGGCAAGTGAGCGACACTTTCAATGCCATAAGTGTGTTTGACTGAGTGGGCAATATCAATGGTGGTTTGACCATTTAAGCTACCACCTGCACCATAAGTGACACTGATAAAATCAGGTTTAAAATAACCAAGTTCACGCAATGTACTATAAATTGTTTCTAGAGGTGAGGTTTTTTTAGGGGGAAAAACCTCAAAGGAGAACACGGTTTTTTTATTAAATAGTAGATTTGTTTTCATTTGTTTCATCCATTGGTTATGTCACTCATTTCCCTTATTGACACTTCCGCCGCCCAAATAGGCGGCGGAAACGTAAGGCTATAAACAAAGCCTGATTTGTTAATAAAAAACTCAACGACTTTGTAAAAATAGTACTTAGTTCAGTGTTTTTCTTACTTCTAAAGTGGCTTGTACTAAATGTTGTAAGCTTTCAACCACTTCTTTTTCGCCACGAGTTTTTAAACCGCAATCTGGGTTGATCCACAATTTTTGGTTATCAATCTTCGCTAGTAACTTTTCAATCGTTGCTTTGATTTCGGCTACTGGTGGTACACGTGGTGAATGGATGTCGTAAACCCCTGGTCCTACTTCAGTTTTGAAGTTGTTTGCATTAAGTACGTCAATCAACTGCAAATTAGAGCGAGAAGCCTCGAACGAAATAACATCAGCGTCCATTGCATCAATATCTTTAATAATGTCGGCAAATTCGCTATAACACATATGAGTGTGGATTTGCGTATCTGCTTGCACTTTGCTATGTACCAATCTAAACGCAGGGATCGCCCAATCAAGGTATTCACTGTTCCAATCGGCTTTACGTAGTGGTAATTTTTCTTTTAATGCCGCTTCGTCAATTTGAATGATCTTAATACCCGCTGCTTCAAGATCTAATACTTCATCACCAATTGCTAATGCTATTTGGAATACCGATTCTTTTTGAGAAATATCTTCTCGTGGGAACGACCAATTTAGAATAGTCACAGGTCCTGTTAACATACCTTTAACTGGTTTGTCTGTCAGGCTTTGTGCATATTTTGAATATGCAACAGTAATCGGTTTTGAGCGTGAAATATCACCCCAAACAATTGGTGGCTTAACGCAACGAGTACCATAAGATTGCACCCATGCTTTTTCAGTAAACACAAAGCCATTTAAGCTTTCGCCAAAGTATTCCACCATGTCATTACGTTCAAATTCACCATGTACTAACACATCAATACCAATTTCTTCTTGTAATTTAATACACTGCGCAATTTTTTGTTGATTAAACTCAGTATATTCGTTCAGGCAAATTTCACCTTTTTTGAATTTAGCACGATTTAAACGTACATCAGGCGTTTGCGGGAATGATCCAATAGTGGTTGTTGGTAATAGTGGCAAATTAAAGGCCTTTTTCTGCGCTGCTTCACGCACTGAAAATTCAGGTAAACGAGTAAAGTCCGAATCTTTTAATGCGACCACTTTTTGGCGTACAGCTTGATTTGCGCCCTCACGCTCACGAGTAAATAATGTTTGGTTAGCTTTATAAGCGGCATTATTTTCAGGATTTGCATCCTTAAATAATTGACCAAGTTCAGCAAGTTCTTGTAGCTTTTCTTGTGCAAAAGCAAAATAAGCTCGTTGTTGAATAGTTAATTTGGTCTCATTTTGCAATGTATAAGGAACATGCAGTAATGAACAAGAAGTATTGATTACAATATTTGCGGCTTTTTGTTTGATTTTACCAAGTAATGCTAAGGTTTTTTGGTAATTGTTTTTCCAGATATTTTTTCCATTTACCACACCAGCAAATAAGACTTTATCGGCAGGGAAACCATTGTTTTCAAGTAAAGCTAATGACTGTTTACCTTCAACAAAATCAAGACCAATACCATCAAAAGGTAAAGCGACAAGTTCTTTATAACAATCACGTACATCACCAAAATAAGTTTGTAAAACAATCTTAGTTTGTCCTTTTACCGATAAAATCGCTTGATAAAGTTCGGTGAATAAAGCGATATCGTCTTTATTTAGGTCAGTGACTAAAATGGGTTCATCAATTTGGATCCACTCAGCACCAAGCGTTGTGAATTTTTGGATGATGTCTTGATAAGCTTTAATAATATCAGCTTTAAAATCAACAAGCTGTTTTTTACCTAAATACTGCGCTAATTTAAAAAAGGTTAATGCACCAATCACAACCGGCTTGGTTTGCACACCTAACGCTTTAGCTTCTTGATATTCGTCAAAAGGTTTAGTGCCTGTTAACTTAATTTGTACTGAATCTTCAATTTCAGGTACTAAATAGTGGTAATTGGTGTTAAACCATTTTTTCATAGCGAGTGCTCGCACATCGCCTTTTTCACCCTGATAACCACGTGCCATCGCAAAATAACGGTCAAGTTCAGGTAAACCTAAATCTTGATAACGTTTTGGAATAACATTAAGTAAACACGCTGTATCTAACACCGCATCATAGAATGAAAAATCATTAGATGAAATAAAAGCAATTTTTTGAGCCGCTTGTTGTTTTAAATGCTCAGCTCGTAGCGCTTTAGCTTCGTTTAATAATTCAGCTTGTGTTTTATTACCTTTAAAATAGGCTTCTGTTGCAAATTTAAGTTCACGAAGCTTACCAACTCGAGGATATCCAATAACAGCAGTATTCATTTTTATTTCCTTTTTATCGATTTTCTTTAGTGATAAAGAAGATAACAAAAAAAATAGGTATTGAATAATTCTAGTTTTTTATTGGTTAATATAGTTTTTAGCTATAACCAATAAAATAAAAAATCCCACTATAGTTAAATAGTAGGATTTAGTATTAAGTGATTTAACTTAAATTATTGACGCCACTCGCCACGAATAGGTCTTGAAAAATGAGCAAGAACGGCAATCATACAAATTTCAATTGAAATGCCCCAATAGATATGACCTAAAATTTCGCTCCAAAGCTCATAGCCATTTAAATTCCATAACCAACCAACAGTACCTTCGGCATCATAAGCAGGATGACGAAAACCAAGTAATGGAATTAAAAAACCATGCATAGAGATAGTAATAATCGTGCCATAAACTGCGCCATACCATAGTCGGATTTTGTTGCAATAATATGCACCAGCCACATAAACAAAGGCAAAAGCAAAACTGAATAACCAGTGATAAAGCGTTACCGCACCAGAAACAGTTGCTGTTTGATAAATATAATCAAGTGAATGAGAATCAATCCCTAACCAACCAAGCCATGCATCAATATGTGCCGCTGGAGGCGAAATTTCACCCGGGACACGAGGAGGCATATTAACCTCGGATCCCCACTTAACTAAAGCACTAATAAAACCACCAATGATTGTTGTCCAAATAATGACTTGACGATTTGTTTTATTTCCAAACATACTGGGTTTTCCATAATTATAATAATAGGTGTATAAATTATACTCCTGTGTAATTTGGGATAAAAGAAGAATAAGTGGGGTAAGGTGTAAAAGTTATTGTGATGAGTGGTGGTGATTATATAAGTCTATTTTAAATGAATCAGATATTATGATTATTTATAGTTAAACGGTATAGGATTCTGAATGATATAGTCTTAAAAAACAGGTGGGATTATTTGATTAACTTTCCATTTAAACATATAGAATTTCCAGAGACACAAAAAGATCCTCTTGAATTTATTAAAAAACAAACAGCTATATTTATTGGATTATTTTATAATATATTGCTATATTTAGCTTTTCATCATACTACTAGCAATATGGTTTAGATATGAACGCACAGGAATTCTGTTTATTTATAGATAAAATAATAGATGAACTATATAAAAAAGAACAACAACATAATATTTTTAAGGGCAAGGATCTTGCCGTTTTTAGTGAGCAAATTATATATGATATTTCACTGGATTTATTCAAACAAAATAAAATTCAATGTGAAGTTAATTATTTTAAAGGTGGCCACCAATTCCCTGATATAACTTATACCTTTAGTTCAGGTCGAACATTTGGTATTGAAGTAAAAAGCACAAAATCATCAGGTAATAGTTGGGTCACTAACGGAAATAGTATTTTAGGAAAAACTAGCATTAAAGTTATCGATACATATATTATTTTTATTAAATATAACCAAAAAGGTTTAGAAATAAAAACCAAACGATATGAAGATAGTATATCAGATATAGTAGTAACTCATAGCCCAAGGTACAAAATAGATCTTTCTATTTCTAACGATAATACTTTTTTTAAAAAAAGTGGCATTAGCTATTCTCAATTAAATAATTGTAATGATCCCATAAAACTAATTGTTGATTACTTCAGTGCACAAGGTGAAACAGCTTGGTGGTTACCAAATGAAATCACAGATAAAACATCCCCTGCTATTATTTCTTCGTTAAGTGAATTTAAACAAAAAGAACCTTTATTAACTGATGAAATTTATGGAAAAGCTTATGTTTTGTTTCCTGAAATTCTTTTTCTAACATCAAATCAATATAAATATAATAATTTAGCTAAATGGCTTATGAAAAATTATAGCATTACCGATGCTAGTTTAAGAGACAAGTTTTCTGCCGGAGGAAAAACATATATAAAAATACAAAATTTTGTGTCAAAACAACCTTATCCAAGAGTTATATATAATTTACAACAAAAGATAAGCTTTGTAAAAGATGCTTTTAACAATATATCTCTTGATGAATTAAAAATATATTGGCCGCAATATATTATAAAAAATGATAACATCACAAAAAGGCATTATTATTGGCTAACAACTATTTTATCTAGTTGGGAAAATTTCAATAACGATAATCAATCACAATTAGACTATACAGAATTGGAATTTATATTAAGTGCCTTAATTAATTATTCTCCAAAATAGGTATTCCACAATGATTGTATTCTCATTGCAATATGAAAAGCCATTAAAGGGGGTACGGCGTTCCCTATTAGTTTATAAGCATCAGATGCTGAAACATTTTTATATCCATTTTTACCTTCTTGAATAAAATTATAATTATCAGGGAATGTTTGTATCCTTGCACACTCACGAATTGTTAATCTTCGTTCTTTCATCCCTGCATCAATTTCATTAATGTAACGTCCTCCATTTTCTTTGGATAATCGTCTATATTCAATATTGCCGTGATGTTCAGATCTTATTGTAGGGGCTATGCCATCTAAATTAATTTCATTTTGTCCTTGGCAGTGTTTTCCCATAAATTTAGCTTTAGAATAACGTTTATGATCTATATCATCGCTTAATTCTGGTTCAACTAAATCACAGAGGATATCTTTTAAAGTAACGAAACTCTTTAATCCAGTTATTTTATTATCTGAATGTGTAAATTGAGGATATGGATCTAATTCAACTGGAATATTTTTTTTTGTCAAAAGATCAAGTATTCCATTCTTTAATGATTTTTTTCTTATACCAATAAAAATTACTCTTTCTCTGTTCTGTGGTACCCCATAATTTGCAGCTAATAATACTCTTGCTGGTAAAACTAAGTAACCTCCACCAGAAATATTAGAAAAATCAGATTCAATTACGTCTTTTGCATCATCAAGATTTATCAGTCCTTTAACATTTTCAGCAATAAATATTTTGGGTTGAGTGATAGTAATTACCTCTTTCATCCATATATAAAGTTGTCCTCTATTCTCAATTGATGGTTCAGAAATAGTGCTTTTCCCATAATGAGATTTAGAAGAGTTAAACCCCATTCTTTTTCCTGCAATAGAGAAATCTTGACAAGGGAAACCACCTGTTACTATATCAACATTAGAAGGAAAAATGTTGAGCCTATTATCTTTATGCAATTTGACTAAGTCGACTATACTATCTAAACAATAAACAGAGCTATGCTTTCTTTTTTTCTCAAAATAAGATGTCCATGCTGTTCTAGCATCAGGTCTAATGTCGTTTGCAAAAATTGTCTGAAACCTTGTTGGAGGTAATAAAATTCTATTATTTTTTCTGATTTTTACTTTCCAATCTGAATTTATTCTAGGATTATAAGAATTAGTAAATATTTCAAATCCACCTTCAAATCCTAAATCCATTCCTCCGCAACCTGAGAAAAGTGACAATAAATTCAATTTTTTTTCATTTTTACATTTTATTTCTTGACATACGTTATCAGGTATAAGCCACACCCCGCTTTTTTTTAAGGCTCCACTTATTTTCCCTGATTTACATAATATTTGAACCTTACGAATAGAAACATTCCATTCATTTGCTTTTTCTTTTGCTGATACATATTTCATCATACAATAAATTCGTTATAACGAAAATTAAAAATAATTATATTCGTTATAACGAAAAAATCAACTATTCATTGCTTTATAAAAAATTTATTTTCATACAGTTAAATCATAATAAGAATATTTATAATAACCTGGATTCAAACATGAAGTGCAATTTTAAACACGGTGGAGTGAAGAAAGTAGAAAGGTGATTTATACTAGCACCTTCGCACCACCACAGTTTGGAGATTGCTATGTATTATAATCACCTTTCTAGGAAGGAAAGATACCAGATTTTCGTATTATTACAATGGAATGGCAACACATTTTCAAACAAAAAAATTAAGGGGTAAGTGTTTTTTAAATTCAACGGGAGGCAAGTAGCCTAACGAAGAATGTAATCGTTTATGATTATACCAATAGGCATAAGCCGAAAAAGCGCGTTGTAACTCAGCCGTTGAGTTGAAACGTTGGCCTTTTACAAATTCCGTTTTAATTGTTTTAAATGTCGCTTCCGCTACCGCATTGTCATATGGACACCCTTTCTTGCTTAATGAATGCGTGATATTAAATGTCTTAAAACAATCCGCTAATAACCGATTATCAAACTCTTTACTGCGGTCTGAATGAAATAAATCTAATTTTGATAATGGTTGTTTAATTTGGCTTAATGCCGACATAACAAGCTCTGCTGTTTTATGTTGACCAACATGATAACCGACAATTTGCCTATCGGATAAGTTCACTAAAACACATAAATAGTTCCAACGTTGCTTAACTTGAATATAGGTTAAATCCGCAACAACAATTTGTTTTTTTATCACCTACATCAAATTGTCATTGCAGGTGATTTTCTGTGGCGGTTTCATTCACTTCCGTAGTGTGAGATTGATAACGTTTAACGGTGTATTTTGATACCAGCAATAAGGCTTTCATCACCCGAGCAATGTAACGGCGTGACACCCAAATATTCTCTTTCTGTAAATCAAAACGAATTCGTCTTGTACCATAAGACTGATAGCTCTGATTAAATAGCGTCACGATTTTATCGGCATAAAGCCCTACTGATTTTTGTCTATTCAATTTACACTGATAATAAGCATAATGTTTTGATAATCCTAAATATTGACATAGCTTTGTTATGCTATAACGATGTCGATTTGCTTTTAGGATAGCGATTTTCGCCCTATTATCAGTGCTGCTTGCTTTAGAATATCGTTTTCCATACGGAGTTGTTTAAGCTCTTTACGCAACGCGATTAACTCTTGTTCTTGTGGACTGCGATTATCTTTTGTTTTAAATGAGCCGCTTTGGTTTGCTTGCGTTATCCAACGGTCCAAAGCTGATGGTGTCAAATCATATTCGGCAACGATTTCACTACGTGATTTACCATGTTGATAAAGACTGACCATTTGGTGTTTAAAATCATCTGTGAATGTTCGTCTTTTGCGTTTAATCTTATTCATATTTGTTCCTTTTTTAGTTGTGATAAGTTTACCTTACCCCTTAAAAAAGTTGTATGATTTAGTGTAGCCTATCCACAAGCCGGAAAGAATAAAAAAGAGATAGCCCAGCTACTCAATAGACATCCTTCGACAATAAGTCGAGAGATAAAAAGAAACTCAAAACCTAATCAAGCCTATCAAGCACATGATGCGGTAACCCTAGCTAGGAAAAGGCGAAAAAACAGCGGTAATGGTAAGCCAATAGAGTCTTCGGTATGGCGTCAAGTTGAAAAATACCTCATGCTTTATTACAGCCCAGAGCAGATTGCTGCACGTTTAAAGAAAGTCAGCGTCCAATCAATCTATAACTATCTTTATCAAAATAAAGCGCGCTATGAACAATTCAAACCTTATCTAAGGCGAAAAGGCAAAGCCTATAGGCATTGTAAGGCACCGAGTATTAAAGAAGGAGACCGCCGATATAAACGGTCAATTAAACAACGTCCAAGTTATGTAGAAAGCCGGAAAACGCGAGGACATTGGGAGGGAGATACGATTATTAGCCGTAAAGACAAGCAAGCATTGGTGACATTAGTTGAACGCAAAACAGGGCTAGTATTAATTGGGCGCCTCAATCAACGTACCGCCTCCGAAACGAGAGATATGATAATAAAATTGCTAACGCCGTTTAAAAAAATGGTTAAAAGCATCACCTTTGATAATGGAACCGAATTTAATTATCATCATGCTATTGAGCATTATTTAAATACTACCGTATACTTTGCGGAGCCTTATAAAAGCTGGCAAAGAGGTACAAATGAAAACACCAATGGCTTAATACGTCAGTTTATACCTAAGTCAGCGGCCATTTCATTAGTTGACGACGAACAGATAAAGAAAATACAATATCTATTGAACACACGCCCAAAAAAACGGCATAAGTTTAAAAGCCCTGCCGATTTTTATTCTAAGGAGCTAAGAAGAATTGCACTTCATGGTATAATCTAGGTAAAGCAGTTTAGTTTTATGGAAATCTTTCAAAATTTTATTATAAAGTAATATTTTTAAATTCTTTCTTATATTAAATGATTATTTGATAAATTAGGTATATGGATATTGTGGCTACCGATTCAAAATATAGATAAACTTGATTGCTGCCAACTGAAAAATTCATCGAAATCAGCTAAAAAGCAATAATGGCGATCACTTAAAAATATTTAGCTTAATTTGGTCTAACTTGAGATTCTATTCATTAATAACTAAGAAAATTATATAGATGAATACAAATTATGTTTTATCTTAGCTAAAAATTGTGTGTAAATTTTTCTTTTGGTGTTACAACCAATCCTTATTGTCAATATTGATATGGCAAAATCACTTTATACCTATATATATCCTCGCCCCCTCCCAAAAAACAAAAACACAAACCTGTATTTATTTACAGTGTTTTTACTGCTATACTGCTAACATTACAACTAGCCTTATTTATTAATTTATTATGATAACTCAACTAACTATTAATAATTTTGCTATCGTCGATCGGTTGCTTGTGGATTTTTCTTTGGGGATGACCGCTATTACGGGGGAAACAGGAGCGGGGAAGTCGATTGCTATTGATGCATTGGGATTATGTTTAGGTAATCGTTCTGATGCTTCATCTATTCGACATGGCGCTGATCGTGTTGATATTTCGGCTTGTTTTGTGCTTGATGATACGCCAGCGGCTTTTGCTTGGTTACGAGAAAATCAACTTGATGATGGCAATGAGTGCATTTTGCGACGAGTAATTAATCAAGATGGGCGTTCTAAAGCGTTTATTAATGGTCGAGCTGTTCCTATTTCGCAATTAAAAGATTTGGGGCAAATGTTGATTCAAATTCATGGGCAACATGAGCATCAACGCCTGTTACGCAGTGATTATCAGCAGTTGTTGTTAAATCATTATATGAATGAATCAACACTACTTGCTCAAATGCATCAAGCCTATAGGCAATGGAAAGAGGCAACACGGGCTTACCAACAATACGAAACAACAAGGCAAGAGCGTGATGCGCATATGCAGCTTTTGCAATATCAATTAAAAGAACTTAATGAATTTTCGCCCATTGAAGGGGAGTTTCAACAAATTGATGAAGAGTACAAACGGTTATCTAATAGCGAACAGTTAATTAATCTAAGCCAGCAATCTGTCATGTTGTTAGACGAGGCAGACGACTATAACGTTAGTAATTTACTAAGCAGTGTGAAAAATAGTGTTCAAGAACTAACCTCGCTCGATCCAGCGTTAAATAACGTTTATAACATGTTGGAAGAGGCATCTATTCAAATTAAAGAAGCAAGTGATGAGCTTCGTCATTATAGTGAACGTTTAGAACTCGATCCTGCTCGAGTCATGCAACTAGAACAGCGGTTATCTAAACAGATTGCTTTGGCGCGTAAACATCATGTCTCGCCCGAAGAATTGCCAGATTTACATCAAACTTTGTTAGCTGAATTTAAACAAATTAATCAGCAAGATGAACAAAGTGAACAACTTAAAAATGATATTACTAAATACCATCAAATCGCCGTTGAAATTGCTACAAAATTGCATCAAAAAAGGTTAACGATAAGCAAAACATTAGCTAAAAAAGTCACCACTATTATGCATGAATTATCTATGCCTAATGGACAATTTAGTATCGATATTGCTTTTGACGAAAATCGATTAAATGAAGATGGTGCTGATCAAGTCACTTTTTTAGTTAGTACTAATGTAGGACAAAGCCCCCAACCACTGGCTAAAGTTGCTTCGGGTGGGGAATTATCGCGTATTGCTTTGGCAATTCAAGTTTTAACTGCGCAAAAAATGGATACGCCAGCTTTAATCTTTGATGAAATCGATGTTGGGATCAGCGGTCCAACCGCCGCAAAAGTGGGGCAACTATTAAGGCAGCTTGGACAATCAACTCAAGTAATTACCGTTACTCATTTACCACAAGTTGCAGGACAAGCTAATCAACACTATTTTGTTAGTAAACAAACTAATGGTAAAAAAACCACTACAGATATGCAAAAATTAAACGAAAATGGGCGGTTAAACGAGTTAGCGAGATTATTAGGCGGCGATAAAATTACAGATGCAACATTAGCCAATGCGAAAGAGCTACTTATTATCTAACTTAATTGTGGTAATATAACGCTTTCATTTTTGGTGTGAAGGAAGCATGATCATGAGTCTATCGGGTAAACGTATTTTGTTAGGGATTACTGGTGGGATTGCCGCTTATAAATGTCCTGACCTTGTTCGCCATTTAAAAAAATCTGGCGCGCAAGTGCATGTAGTTTTGACTGATTCTGCTAGCCATTTTGTCACTAAAATGACGCTTCAAGCTGTTTCTGGCAATCAGGTTTCTAGTGATCTCTTTGATCCATCGGCCGAGCTTTCTATGAGTCATATTGAACTTGCCAAATGGGCAGATTTAGTATTAATTGCGCCTGCAACCGCCAATATTATTGCTAAAATGGCAAATGGTATTGCCGATGATTTGTTATCAACAATTTGTTTAGCAACATCTTCGCCAATTGCCATTGCTCCGGCGATGAATCAACAAATGTATAAAGCCGCCGCAACTCAACATAATTTATCTGTATTAGCGTCAAGAAATACCTTAATTTTAGGTCCAGACAGTGGTTTTCAAGCCTGCGGTGATGTTGGACCAGGACGTATGCTTGAGCCGCTCACTATTGTTGAAGAAATAACCCACTATTTTAAATCAACCTCAGTGCTTTCAGATATATCAATTACCATTACGGCAGGACCAACAATCGAAGAAATCGATCCAGTTCGTTATATTAGTAATTACAGTTCAGGAAAAATGGGATTTGCAATTGCAAACGCCGCTGCTCAAATGGGTGCCAATGTCACATTAATTAGTGGACCAGTTCATTTACATACGCCGAATAATGTCAACCGAATTGACGTTAAAAGCGCTAAACAGATGTACGATGAAGCAATGAATCACGCTAAAAAATCAAATATTTTTATTTCTTGTGCCGCTGTTGCCGATTATCATGCTAAAACAATTGCGACACAAAAAATTAAAAAAACGGGCGATAACGATGAACTTGTGATTGAATTAGTTAAAAATCCCGATATTGTAGCAAGTGTCGCAGCGCTAAAAACACATCGCCCTTTTGTGGTAGGATTTTCCGCTGAAACTAATGATGTTAAAGCTTATGCACTAAAAAAATTAACCGCAAAAAACTTAGATTTAATTTGTGCTAATGATGTTTCTGATAAAACCATTGGCTTTAATTCCGATCAAAATGAATTAACACTGTATTGGCAAAATGGTGAGCAAACGTTACCATTAAGCAGTAAAAACCAATTAGCAACACAGTTACTTCAAACTGTTATAACACGATATAAAGCGAGTCATGATGAAAAGAAAAATTGATATAAAAGTATTAGACAAACGTTTAGGTAACGAATTTCCTCTACCTACTTATGCAACTGAAGGATCTGCAGGCATTGATTTAAGAGCAATGTTTGATAAAACAACCGAAATAAAACCAGGAGAAACTATCCTAACCCCGACTGGTTTATCAATGCATATTGCTGATCCTAGTTTAGCGGCATTAGTGTTACCGCGTTCAGGGCTTGGTTCAAAAAATGGTATTGTACTTGGTAATTTGGTGGGTTTGATTGATTCAGATTATCAAGGACAACTATTTGTTCCTGTTTGGAATCGAAGCCAAACTCCTTTTGTGATTGAAGCAGGCGATCGAATTGCTCAACTAATCATTGTTCCGGTTGTACAAGCCGAATTTAACATTGTTGATGAATTTGTTGAATCAGCACGAGGCGAAGGTGGTTTTGGACATTCGGGTAAAAAATGATCGTGAGTAGCAAAAATAGAAATCGCAAAGAAGATATCTTACAAGCATTGGCAAAAATGCTTGAATCTAATGAAGGCACTCAAAGAATAACTACAGCTAAATTAGCTGCAACAGTAGGTGTTTCTGAAGCAGCTTTATATCGACATTTTCCAAGTAAAACAAAAATGTTTGAAAGTTTAATTGTCTATATTGAAGATATCTTGTTATCCCGTATAAATGTGATCATGCATGAAGAGCCAAATACATTTACTCGGTTACAACTTATTCTTGCTTTGATATTAGGGTTTTCTGAAAAGAACCCAGGATTAACCAGAATTATGACTGGGCACGCATTAATGTTTGAGCAAGATCAGTTACAAGAACGTATTAGCCAGCTATTTGAACGAATTGAAACTCAAATTAAACAAGTTTTACGCGAGCGAAAAATTCGTGAAGGTGTTGCCTTCATAACTGATGAACGCATTTTATCTAGCCAATTATTAGCTTTTTGCGAGGGCATGATGGCACGTTATTCTCGTTCAGGTTTTAAATATCTACCAACAACTAATTTTGATACACGTTGGTCTTTATTAATCAAACAACTTGTTTAGCCAATTGCGAATTAAATTGCTTTAACAAAAATTTCTATTACCCATTACTGAGGATAATAATATGAATTTTGAAGGTTTCTTAAATTACACCCTTTCATTTATCGAAAAATATGATGGGGTTGTATTTAGCTATATTGCTCATTTCTGCTTTGCCATTATAATTTTTGTTATTGGTAGAACTATCGCTAGATTTATTAGTAACCAATTAAAAAGAATATTATCAAATCGACACGTTGATCCAACTGTTGTTAAATTTGTTAGTGCATTAGCATACTATGCGACTATTGTAATGACATTGGTTGCTGTTTTAGGTCAATTAGGAGTACAAACAGCATCTATTGTTGCAGTGATTGGTGCGGCTGGCTTAGCTGTTGGTTTAGCGTTACAAGGTTCACTATCTAACTTTGCGGCTGGAGTTATTTTAATTATTTTTCGTCCATTTAAAGTCGGTGAAACGGTAATAATCAATAGTCAGCAAGGTATTATTGATTCTATACAAATTTTCTCAACATCTATTGTTACACCAACCAACGAACTAGTTATAATTCCTAACAGCCAAGTAGTAAGTGCTAATATTATCAACTATACTCGCTTACCAGAAAGACGTTTAGATTTGGTGGTTAATGTTGGTTATGATTCAGATATTCAAAAAGTCTATCAAGTGTTAAAGCAAGCAGTTGATAAAACTAATAATATATTAACATCCAAAGAGCCTACCATTCGATTAGATGTTTTAGATGCGTCCTCGATGAATTTTAATGTGTTAGTTTGGACATTAAACGAAAATTATGGCACGGTAAAAGGTGAGCTGCTTGAAAATATCAAAAATGGATTAACTGAAAATAATATTAATATTCCATACCCAACAATGGATGTAAATCTTAACAATAAGTAGCCAATCAATTATTAAAAACTCCGTCTGTTTTATCAACGGAGTTTTTTATTATCTAATAACAATTAAATATCTTGATCCATATTTAGAGCTGGTTTTTCGCAATCAGGGCAACCCACCACTTTGGCTGGTACACCTGCAACGGTTGTATGCTGAGGTACGGGATCTAACACAACAGAGCCAGCTCCAATTTTAGCACCTTTGCCTATTTCAATATTACCTAAAATCGTTGAATGAGCTCCTATCATCACCCCTTCACGAATTTTTGGATGGCGATCACCATTTTCTTTACCCGTTCCGCCTAATGTAACCGATTGTAAAATAGAAACATCATTTTCAATTACCACTGTTTCTCCAATAACAATACCTGTTGCGTGATCAAACATTACTCCACAGCCAATTTTTGCCGCAGGGTGAATATCAACGCCAAATACAATCGCAATTTGGCTTTGTAAAAAAATAGCCAATGACTTACGATTTTGCTTCCAAAGCCAATGTGCAATTCGATAAGCTTGCAAGGATAAAAATCCTTTGTAATAAAGAAGTGGTGTTGAATAGTAATTAGTGGCTGGATCGCGAATATAAACAGCCATGATATCGCATATAGCTGACTGAATAATATTTTGGTCCGCTTGATAAGCCTGACGGGCAATTTCACGAATTTCAATAGCGGGCATAACCTGAGAAACAAGCTTATTAGCTAAAATATAGCTTAAAGCACTCCCCAGATCTTCATGATTGAGTAATGTTGCATGGAAATAACTAGCTAACATCGGCTCGCTTTCAACTAATTCAGAAGCTTCTTGTCGAATGGTTTGCCATAACATCTCGGGTTTAACAACTACTTTTACATCGTTCACTACAAGTCCCTATACATATTATCTAAATTGCTAATATTGTTTCGCAAACTTTCCTTAGAAGCAAGGGTTGTATTGATTTGACATCAATAAAAAGAAAAATGGAAACAATATGTCCCCATTTTTATAATTATTAGAGCTAATTTAAAATCATTGTTGTTTTGCTTTTTTTTCGTCACTTAAAGTAAATATAGCTATTATCGAAGTAATCAAAACAACACCTGCGAGCACATAAAATGTTGTCGCATATCCTGTATTATCAAATAATTTACCCACAAACCATGACAACACAATAACGCCAAGATTTGATGAAATATTAAAACCAACTAAATAAAGTGTAGCAGATAACCGAGCATCAAAATTACCTACAATATATTTAAACATCGCCAAAATAAATAATGGAATTTCAATTGCATGAAATAACTTAACGAATGATATCAGATAAATATTATCTAACGTTGCAGATAATGCAATTCGGCAAATCATAACTAGTGCAGCAACTAATAGCGATTTTTTAGCTCCCATTTTGTTAATAAAATAAGGAGCAATAATCATACAAGTTGCTTCTAAAAAGACTTGGAAGGAATTTAAATAACCGTAAACTTGATAGCCATCTTCTGGTTTTTCAAAAAAACCAGTATAAAAATTAGGAAATAACTGTTGATCATAGATAGTATAAAAACTATAAGTACCAATAACAAACAACACAAACAACCAAAATTTTTGCAAACCAAACAGCGATAAGATTTCGCCCATTGTTGGTATAGTCGTTGTTTTTTCTACTAAAGTAGTATCGTTATTTTCAGTTGGTGATGCTTGATATTGTTTTGGCTTAAATATCATATTAATGGTGAAAAAGATAACCGCAACACCCGACGCCATCCAAAAGTTAATATGAGGATCAATGCCAAATAAAATACCCGCAACAAACGTTGCAGCAGCATAACCAAATGATCCCCAAAAACGAGCAGGACCAAATTCAAAGCCAAATAATCGACTAATACGTTCAATAAAAGAGTCAATCAAAGCACTGCCCGAAATAAAGCTGGCACTTAAAACTGGTGCACCGATACAAACACCCCAAATAAAATCATTTTTTAATAAAGGCTCATACACATAAATTAAAAAAGGGCCAATAAGAACCATGATAATACTTTGGAAGGTCACTACGGCTTTACCTATTTGTAATTTATCTTGGATAATGCCATAGAAAATCATGAAAAACATGGCTGCGGCAGAATTAGCCGCATAAACAATACCTAACTGCTCACCGGATAAGTCAATTTTACTTTTTAGCCAAATTGCGTAAAAAGACCACCACAGCGACCACGCAGCATAAAAAGTAATAAGGTAACCAGACGAGAACCAATAGTTTCTATTTTTTATCATATTCATGTTTATTACTCTTATATTGTTGAAAATCGATGAAGTTTAACGTTAACATTATTGTCATATTTGATACTAAATAGATAGAACCAATTGTCATAAATGTTACTTACCTCACACTTTTTATCATTTCTATTTGTGGTATCATCATGCATAGTAATGGCTGATAATCATTTTTATCTTGTTAAACAAAAGGATTTAACTATGGCTTCACTTAAGGATGTTGCAAAGCTAGCATCTGTTTCATTGATGACGGTTTCACGCGCAATAAATAACCCTGAAAAATTAAATAAAGAAACTTACAAACGCGTTAAACAAGCTATTGAGCACCTTAATTACGTACCTGACTTATCGGCAAGGAAGATTCGTGGTGATAATTCAGGACCAAGAGCAATTGGTGTTTTGGCATTAGAAACAGCAATGACGCCATTTTCGGTAGAATTACTACAAGCCATAGAAAAGACTGCACAAGATCATGGCTGGAATACCTTTATAGTTAATTTATTTGATGATAAAGATCCCGATCATGCAATAAACACCCTGCTATCATATCGCCCTAACGGTATTATCTATACCACGATGGGATTAAGAAAAGTTGAACTTCCTGAAAAGTTATTAGATAAAAATGTTGTATTAGCCAACTGTATAAGTGATTCAAAACAACTAGCTTGCTACATTCCAAATGACTATTTTGGTCAATATCAAGCCATGCAACAGGTAATAAAGAAAGGCTATAAAAAACCATTATGCATCTATTTATCAGAAACCACATTAGCAGGGAAAACTAGACGTAAAGCTGTTGAGCAAGCGTGGTTAGATGCGGGTTACAATTTAAATAAGATTACTAGTTACCATACCTCAACTTTATCAGATGATCTTTCTCAAGAATATATGATGACGGTTGATATACTCAAACAGCATTGTAATAAAAAACCCGATTTTGATGTATTAATTTGTGGTAATGATCGAATAGCTTTTGTTGCTTATCAATATTTACTCGGTCAAGGACTTCATATTCCTTCTGATGTGGCTGTATTAGGTTACGATAACATGGTAGGTACTGGAGAACTATTTTATCCCCCCCTGACAACAGTGCAATTGCCTCATTATGAGATTGGAGAACAAGCAGCTTTACATATAATTAATAACAAAAACCAAAAACAGATAATACAGGTAGCATCACCTTATTTAGAAAGGAATTCATTATAGCTTACTTAAATTGACCGCCAAATGGCGATCAATTCAATCATCAATTACGCATAAATAGTTTTTAGCTGCCAGCTATCTACTTTGGTTATTTTGGCGCTACCATTTTCAGCAAATAAATTAACTACTCGCTCTGCTGGTAATTTTGGATAGATACGGCTTGAAAGGCTATATAAATCACCATTAACAAATACTTCTACAGATGAAGCATCAACATACACATGTAAAGTTAATTTTTGGCTCTCTGGTAATGGTACGCTACGATAACCAGTTAATTCAAGACCAGATAAACTACGATCAAGAACAATACGATTAGATTGTAAATCAACATATAGTAATGTTGCTTGTTTACCATTTTCAGTGGCAGCAAGTTGCAAACCAAAACGCTCAGCATCACTTTCTTTTAGATCAAATTCAACACAAAGTTCACAACAAATTGACTCAATATTGGTATTTTTAAGCTCACTATTGAGCATTATTTCATCAAATGATTTTGGCTTTTCGCGCAATGCTTCAAGTTCCTTTATTGGGCGATTTCTGACTTTATTATCTTGATCTAAAATCAGTTCACGAGGAAGTGTAAATGCGCCTGCCCATTTATCTTTTTTGCTTGGCATGGCTGACTGCCACATATCCATCCAAGCAAAAATAATACGACGTCCATCAGCGGCAAGAAATGATTGCGGTGCATAAAAATCGTGTCCAAAATCCATTTCTTGAAAGGGTTTAACTATTGAAAATTGCTGCCCAGGTTGCCAATTACCTACTATATAGCCTGATTGGAATTGATTACGATACTGATAACCTTTTGCTTTCAACCCTTGTGGTGAAAACATCAAAACCCATTTATCACCAAGTGGAAAAAAGTCAGGGCATTCAAGCATATAAACATCAGGATCGATATCACTCACTACAACATGATCCAATTGCCATTCATTTAAATCATCAGATCTAAATAGTAAAACTTGACCAACATTATTTGGCGTTCTTTGACCAACAACCATCCACCATTTACCATCTTGTTGCCACACTTTAGGATCGCGAAAGTGCATTACTCCGTCTTGGGGTATAAGTACTGTGCCTTGCTTTTCAAAATGAATGCCATCTTTACTAGTTGCAAGACATTGGCTTTGTCGAATCTGTTCATCATAACCTTGGCCACTCAACCATATATGACCAGTATAAATTAAGCATAACTCACCATTATTATCTACGGCCGATCCAGAAAAACAGCCTGACTTATCAAATTCTTGATCGGGAGCAATAGCTATTGGCAACCTTCGCCATGTGATTAAATCATCACTAACAGCATGTCCCCAATGCATTGGTCCCCAATTTTCATTATAAGGATGATGCTGATAAAAGGCATGATATTGACCTTTAAAATAAATCAAACCGTTAGGATCATTCATCCAACCAGCTGGTGGAGCTAAATGAAAATGTGGATAATATTGTTTATTCATTACTTTTTCTAAATTTTTAACAGCTAGATTGGCTTTATCAATAGCAGTAGACATAAAAACCCCTTTTTTATCCAATATTAGATACCTTTATTTAATAGTATCTTAATTTAATTATTAACGTTAACTGTTAATGAAATTAGCGATAAAATATGTGATGATAGTCACATATTTTTAACGTTAACAATGAATTTTTTGTCAAATGATTTAGTCTATGGCGGACTTTTAAAAAATGACTATTATAAATTCAACAACAGATTAACTATTAATGACTTTACTAAAAAGTAAAAAGATGACATATTTCAAAAAACTCAAGTAATCTGTCTCTATACTAGATTACCGCAGTAACTAACTATAATCGAGTTAAAAAATGAATAATACTAAAGTTTGGTCCCTTGGGGATGCCGTTATTGATTTATTGCCATTTGGTGATATGAATTATAAAGCATGTGCTGGTGGCGCACCTGCAAATGTTGCAATTGGTGTTGCAAAATTAGGGTTGCCTTCAGCGTTTATTGGTCGTGTTGGTAATGACCCTTTTGGTGATTTTATGGAAACCACATTCCGCCAATATAACGTTGATTGTCAAAGCCTTGAAAAAGATGAACATCATCGAACAAGTACTGTGGTTGTTGATTTAGGAAAAAACGGTGAACGTAGTTTTACTTTTTTGGTTTCACCTTCAGCTGATCAATTTTTATCTCAGCAAGCAATTCCTAATTTTAACCAAGATATTTTACACTTTTGCTCTTTGGCGCTAGTTGGCCACACCTGCCGTCAAACACTTAAAATTGCGATTGAACAGCTTACCGCTAAAAATGGCCTAATCAGCTTTGATGTTAACTTGCGCGAACAGATGTGGGCCAATAAAGACGAAATGCGCACCACCATTACCCAATTTTGTCATGATGCTGATATCCTCAAACTATCAGACGAAGAACTATTTTGGTTAACTCAAAGCAATGATTGGAGTGAAGCATTAAATAAACTACAACAACACTATGAAGCATCATTAAAATTAATTACCAAAGGTAAAGATGGCAGCATTGTATTATGGCAAGGCAAAACATTTTCGTTTGATTCGTACCATGTAAATAGTGTTGATACAACCGGTGCAGGTGATGCTTTTGTCGCAGGATTACTCAGCAGTATTGCATCATCAGGCATGCCTGATGATAAACTGATGTTAGAAAGCATGATGACCATTGCCAGTGCTTGTGGAGCCTTAGCTACAACCAAAAAAGGCGCATTAACTGCACTACCTGATAGTACATTTTTACAATCATTTATTAGCGATAGTCCAACATTAACAGCAAAACAAATGGCATAATAAAAATAGTAAAAACTTACTAATAGGGCAGCAAGATTGAGCACAATAGTTTCAAAATATAATTGTTATTGACTGCCCTTTACCACTCAATAACTTAACTATTTAGTTAAATTACTGTTTATAAAATCAAATAGCATTTAACACCGACTGCATTGTGATCTTGCCCATTGATCTATCATAAAAACATCATCAATTGTCGATGGCTCAGGGAAAGCCAATTGATCTAATACTTTTGATACATTTTTAGCAATATCCATAAAACCAATTTTATGTTGCAAAAATGCTTCAACCGCAACTTCATTGGCGGCATTGAGCGCCGTGGTAGCCGCTTGCCCTTGATTAAAGGCATCGATTGCCAATTTTAAACATGGATAACGGTCAAAGTCAGGTTGTTTAAATGTTAACGACGAAATTTGCGTAAAATCTAAAGGTGGTACGCTTGAAGGAACACGATCGGGGTAAGACATGGCATAAGCAATTGGCGTGCACATATCAGGCACACCAAGTTCAGCTATCACACTACCATCTTGATAACGTACCATTGAATGGATAATTGATTGCGGATGAATAATAATTTCCATTTCGTCGGCACTGGCATTAAATAGCCAACGAGCTTCAATATATTCCAGCCCTTTATTCATCATCGTTGCTGAATCGACAGATATTTTTTTACCCATCGACCAATTAGGGTGAGCAACCGCTTGCTCGGGGGTGACATGTGCCAGTTTAGCTAAATCCCAATCACGAAATGGTCCGCCAGAACCTGTTAACACGATTTTAGTAATACCATGCTCAGCAAGGTTAGCAAAACCTAAATCATGCTGTACCGTCGTTGGTAAACTTTGAAAAATAGCGTTATGTTCGCTATCTACCGGCAACAACTCAGCACCATACTCTTTAACCGCTTGCATAAATAAATGTCCACAGGTTACTAGCGATTCTTTATTGGCCAACAAAATACGCTTACCTTTTTTAATCGCAGCAAGAGTTGGTTTTAATCCTGCGGCTCCAACGATTGCGGCCATCACTTGATCGACCTCGGACAACTGCGTTAATTCGCAAATGGCTTGTTCACCACTTAACACTTCAATATCCAATTTTAGATTGGCAAGATTTGCTCTTAATGCCATCTCAGCTTGCGCTGTTGCCATGGCAACGTATTTAGGCTTAAAAGCCAGACATTGCTCAGTCATTTTGGCAACATTATTACCTCCTACTAAAGCATAAGCTTTAAATAGATGTGGATTTTGAGCAATAACCGCTAGCGTACTGCAACCAATTGAACCTGTCGAACCTAAAATTGTGATATTTTTCATATTAATACATTAAATCTATATTATGATTAGCTAAAAAATTAATAAATTCCTTGGTTGGCACTTTATCTGTAATAATTTGATTAAACAGAGTTAACTCACCAATAAAAGCCGGTTTAACTTGATTAAATTTAGTATGATCGGCAATCAAAATATTTTGACCTGATTTTTTTATAGCCTGCAATTTCATATCAAGTTCATCAAAATGATAACAAGTTGCACCTTGTTCAATATCAATCCCTGCGGCCGAAATAAATGCTTTATTTGGGCAAATCGAATTTAATCCACTATGCTGTCCAATAGCGCTAAAAATCGCATTATTAGCCTGATAATGACCTCCACATAAAATTGTCTTACAATTAGATTTATTTTGTAATGCTAAAAATGCGTTTAATGAATAACAGATAGCAGTAAAATTTATCTCATCATCAATGGCATCAATAATAAAAGGAATAGTGGTACCACAATCAAAAAAAACGGTATCGTTTTCTACAATGCATTTACTAGCTATATTGGCAATATATTGTTTTTCATAAACCTGTTTATCTTGTTGGTCTGACAAAAAATACGGGGTAATTTGATGACGAGCATCACTAACAACATAGCCACCCAAAACACTTAGGGAACAACCAAAATTGCTCAAATCTCGGCGAATGGTCATTTCTGAAACAGCCAACAACTTAGCGGCTTCTTTTAAATGAATCTTATCTGTTTTTTTTAAAAGTTGAATAAGATCATTCACTCTTTTTTGTGATTGTGTTTCCATGCTGATCCCATAAATCAATAATAACAAGCTACATAAGTAGCTTATTAATTGATATCATTGATTAATAATCACTGGTCGAAGTTACATCACCAGAAACAATCGCAATACCAGCACTAGCCCCTAAACGCGAAGCCCCCGCTTGAACCATTTTTTCAGCCGTTTGGCGATCACGAATACCACCCGATGCCTTAACGCCCATCTCATTGCCAACGGTATCACGCATCAACTTAACATCATCAACCGTTGCGCCAGATACACTAAATCCTGTTGAGGTTTTAACAAAAGCAACGCCGATTTGCTTACAGATTTCACAGACTTTAACAATTTCGTCTTTAGTTAATAAGCAGGTTTCTAAAATCACTTTTAATGGCACAGCGCCACAAGCGTTAAATACCGCCTCAATATCTTGTTTAACCGCATCCCAATCATTGCTTTTTAACCAACCGACATTGATAACCATATCGATTTCTTGCGCGCCTGCTTTAACCGCCATTTCGGTTTCAAAGGCTTTAGCGCTAGTTAGCATTGCACCAAGTGGAAAGCCAACCACTGAACACACTTTTACGTCTGTGCCATTAAGTAACCTTGCCGCTAAAGGCACATAACCTGAATTTACACAAACTGAATAAAAATGATATTCCTTTGCTTCATCACAAAGCTTACGAATTTGATCTTCGGTCGCATTCATTGCGAGTAAAGTATGATCAATATACTTTGCATAACTCATAACGAGATCCTTAAAATTTCTTTGTAATAATGTTTAATTAAATATTGTTAGATGTAGTATATAAATAGTGATGTTATAAAAATAACAAATATAGCTAAATACTGTTATTTTTATAACATTATGTCGTAATTGCTTGAAATAGTACAGATAAAAATGTGTGTTTAATTTTTAGTCTTTTTGTGAAAGAAATAACATTTATATCAACGCTTCGCCAAACATTTTTATTTGGCATGCTAACCTCATTTAGGTGACGGCACATCCTGACGTTGGAATAAAATGAATAAACTAAAATATTATTTTTTATTAAAACCTAGATTACACAATGAAGTGCAATCCGTCTTAACTCCTTAGAATAAAAAGCGGCAGGTTTTTTAAACTTATGCCGTTTTCTTGAGCGAGAGTTCAATAGATATTGTATTTTCTTTATCTGTTCGTCGTCAATTAATGAAATAGCTGCTGACTTAGGTATAAACTGACGTATTAAGCCATTGGTGTTTTCATTTGTGCCTCTTTGCCAGCTTTTATAAGGCTCCGCAAAGTATACGGTAGTATTTAAATAATGCTCAATAGCATGATGATAATTAAATTCGGTTCCATTATCAAAGGGATGCTTTTAACCATTTTTTAAACGGCGTTAGCAATTTTATTATCATATTTCTCGTTTCGGAGGCAGTGCGTTGATTAAGGTGCCCAATTAATACTAGCCCGGTTTTGCGTTCAACTAACGACACCAATGCTTGCTTATCTTTACAGCTAATAATGGTATCGCCTTGCCAATGTCCTTGTGTTTTTCGGTTTTCTACATAACTTAGACGTTGTTTAATTGACCGTTTATATCGGCGCGGTTTCCTTCTTTAATATTCGGCGCCTTGCAATGCCGATAAGCTTTGCCTTTTCGCCTTAGATAAGGTTTGAATTGTTCATTGCGCACTTTATTTTGATAAATATAGTTATAGCTTGATTGGGCACTCACTTTTTTAAACATGCGGCAATCTGCTCTGGGCTGTAATAATGTATTAGGTATTTTTCAACTTGACACCATACCGAAGCCACTATTGGCTTACCATTATCGCTGTTTTTTCGCCTTTTCCGAGCCAGTGTCACCGCCTCATGTGCTTGGTAGGCTTGATTATGTTTTGATTTTGCTTTTTTAAATTAAATCTGTTGGTTATAGCGTGCTAAAATTTTGTTTGGTTTAGTGGTTTTAGACGTTTTAGCCTTTTGGTGGAATAAATAGCAATAGTGGCAAGCAAGCTATGCGAATTGCCAGATCCCATTTAACAATCTCATGCTTAGCTGTGCAGAATGAAGCCTACTTATATTTACTCATATTATCCTGATACTCGCCTTTTCGAGATAATCTTCACTTTGCTCAGATATTCAAATTTGTTACAGAAAATATATCCGCCAGCGCTCGGTTTTAACTCATCCGCTATAATCCGTTCTTGACTAGCAGCCAAACATTCCTGTTGGCTTGGCCTTATGGAATTTCGCATAAAATTCGCCAAATCGGACGTTAGTATGAATGTTATTTATTCTATAAAAAAGTCCGAAACATTGTCGAGCTCAAATAACTGTATAGCTGTATAATTGAATTAAAAAACTCAATAAAATGAGTTAATATAATTTTTTGTTATTTATTGGCACACAGGCCTATCAACTTTCAAATTTGAAACCGCTTTATTCATTTGCTTAATCATATCCTTAGGGCTTTGAGCAATATAAACTTTTCCACCTGTTGCATTAGCAATACAGTCAATTTTGTGTTCACCAGCAATATCCACAATATTAATCTTTAATCGTGGTTTTTGTGCAGCTATATAATTTGCTAATGTACAAATATTTTTCCTTGTACAATTATCTTCACCATCGCTAATAATAAGAATATAATCCTCACGGTTTATGCCATCAAGCATTTTACTAGCTTTTTCTAAACCATTATATAAAGGTGTTCCTCCTCCTCCAGCTGCAGTCGGTGTTAAGTTTCTAATTCTATGCTTTAGTGATGGGCGATTTTTGTAATTATAAAACGGCGTAACATCTGCTGCAGGGCAATTAGTCAATGTTACCAGTGAAATACCAATATTCGGTTGTATCTTATCAATACTCGATGTAGCCACACTCTTACTACTTGATAAACGAGTTGGTAAACGGGTCATACGCTTTTCGTATTTGATTCTTTCTTCTTCTGACATATTACTACCATACGTCAAATATCGAAAATATTGCTCAACCGCTGATGGCGATTCATTTAATGTTACTGTCATCGATAATGAATTATCAAACACTATTGCCATTTTAGATGGATTAGGATCTTTATTCATCTCTTCTTTGGTTATACAGTTCGGTGGATTTTTTACCTTTGGCTTTAACGGTGGCTCAGGTACCGATGCTGTTTTAGGCTCTGATGTTGCAATTGGCTTAGATTCTTCAGGCACGGTATCTTTTGGCTCAGGAACAGGCTCAGGTGCCGGTTTAGGTTCAGGTTTCTTCACTATAACAGCTGGTGCAACAATAGCTATTGGCTCAGGAACAACCGTTTTAGGTTTACCAAAAGGACAAAATAAATACCACAGAATACCAAGTAAACCAACAAGTAATAAGGCTAATAGTAAAAAATGCCACCAACGCCAAAATGGTTTTGGTGGAATAACTGGGGCTACTACAGGTAAAACTGGTTCTTCAAAGGTGTTAATAATAACGGGCTCATCATTAATAACATAAATTAGATTACCTAAACTTTTAATTCTTGGAAGCCATGCTGAAACTAAATTTCGTTCTTCATCGTTTAATGGCATTAGTTTAATAGCATTTTCAATATCATTAATACGTGTTTGTAATGTCTTGGCTATTTTGTTTTTATGCGATTCATCGACAAGACTATCAAGTAATATAGGTTGCCCTTCAAGATTAGTGTACCATCCAATATATTCATTGTTATCAATCAATTTTGGTATTGCTAAAACCGAAAAAGTACGATCAGTTAAATGTGATTTTAATAATAATATTAAGGAATTATATTGTTCTAATAGAGAAATTTTCTCTAGATTATTATAATCAAAGACTATCCGCGTTATTCGTTGCATTATTGATTTAATTCCTTACATTCTCATATTATTACTCTAAAAATAAGCTAAAGATAACTCGTTGTTATAGATAAAAATATAAAAAACGATACATTCGATTTATTTAATTGCATCGTTTTATTTAAAATTGATTATTCACATATAGGTTTACTAATATTCATACTTGAAATAGCTTTATCCATTTGGTTAATTATCTGATTTGGACTTTGAGCTATATAAACCTTACCTCCAGTTTTGTTTGCCACACAATCAATTTTATGCTGTCCTGCGATATCAACAATATTTATTTTTAAACGAGGTTGTTGAGCGGCAATTTTGTTCGCTAAAGCACAAATATTAGCTTTGGTACAGTTATCTTCACCATCACTAATAACTAATATGTAATCATCACGGTTTACACCATCAAGCATTTTACTTGCTTGTTTTATACCGCTATATAAAGGTGTTGCGCTTTTATTTTCTAATGGTTGTAACCTACTTATTTTATTTTTTAACTTGCTTCTATTTTCATAATGATAAAATGGTGTAGTTTGTGCAACAGGACAAGCAGAAAGAGTTACTAGCGCAATATTAACGTCTGCTTGTATTTTATCAATGCTCGACAATGCTACTTTTTTACTTGTTGATAACCGATTTGGTAAGCGAGTCATTCGTTTTTCATATTCATCAATTTCTTGTTGTGTCATTGAATAAAAATCAGCATGCAAGTATTGATTTATGGATGCCTGAGTTTCCATTAAAGTCAATGACATCGATGCTGAATTGTCAAATATCATAACCATTTTTGGTGTGTCTGTATTATTCGCAATTTCTTCACGAGTAATACAACTTTTAGGTGCTGGTATCGGTTCAGGCTCCGATTTTACAACAGGTTGTTGCTCTTCTTTTGGTGGGTCTGATTTCTTTTCTTCAACTGGCTGAGTAATTACAGGTTTTGTATCAGAAACCGTAGGTTTTGCTTTTCCATATGGGCAAAATAAATACCAAAGAATACCAAGCAAAGAAAGTAATAATAGAGCCAGAAGTAAAAAATGCCACCAACGCCAAAATGATTTTGGAAGAATAACTGGTGCTGGAGCAGGTAAAACAGGGTCTTCAAAGGTATTAACAATAACCGGTTCATCATTAATAACATAAATATGATTGCCTAAACTTTTAATTCTAGGTAACCATGATGAAATAAATGTCTGCTGCTCAGCTGTTATGGGTATTAGCTTAACAGTTTTTTCGATATCGTTAATACGATCTTGTAGCGTTTTTTCTATCTTAGCTTTAAGTGACTGATTACTAATTTCGTTCAATAAAACAGGTTGTCCTTCTAACTCGGTGTACCAACCAATATATTGATTGTCGTCAATCAATCTTGCTATTGCTAAGATAGAAAAAGTACGATCAGTTAAATATGGTTTAATCAATGCTAACAATGAATTATATTGATCTAATAAAGATATCTTTTCAGAATTATTACGATCACACATAACTCTTGTTATTCGCTGCATTGCCTATTTATTCCCTTTTATTTAACTTCAGTTTTTGTTTGAATATTGATTAAACAAGAATATATTTATATATTCAGTGCCTTTTGTAATTGTTGAAGTTTTTTGTTTAACTTTTCTAACTCAACTTGTTTTTCAAGTTCAGAACTACCTGAATTGTTAACTTTTTTCAGTTGCTGTTCTATATCTCTGACTTGAGACTGTAGATCGTCACGGCCTTGAGCTTTTTGTTTAACTTCATCAGTTAGTTTAGTTAAATCAGTTTTTAATTTTTGTCGCTGTGCCTGTTTTTGTTTAATGCTTAATGAAGTGTCATTTTTTTGTTTTTCAATTACGGCATAAATTTCTTTAAACTGCTGATTAGCTCTTACTTCATTTTCTAGAATTTGCTTTTTTTGATCAATTCGAGTTTGGTAATTCCCTGAATAATTACAGCTGATTTTGTCCATAATACCAATGTTAGTATTAGTTGGATCACACTGTTCGGGCGTTGTTGAACAACCAACTAAAAAAATAAACGGGCTGAGTAATAGAAGATATTTTTTTTTCATAATTAGCTAACCTTAACCGCTGAACGTTGTTTTGTAACAAGATTAATTTGATTTTCAAGTACTGAAATTTGTTTATGCAATTGGCTTATTTGTTTATCAAGTTTTGATATATTCATACCTGATTGTCGTTCCTGAGATGATATTGAAATCCAATCATTTTCAACTTCTCTCATACGTTGTAATTTATCTTGTAAATAAGCAATATTAGCATCAATTTGAACTAAATCTTTTTGAGCCTGTTTTTTATTTAAGGTGTCTTTTTTAATTTGATTATTTAATACATTAAGTGTTGCTAAATTCTTATCTAATACAGCCTTAGCTGTTTCAGTTACAGCTTGTACTTCGTAAGTGTTTTGTTGAATATCTTGGATGTAAACATCAAGGCGCATTTCAGCATCTGCGTATTCTGCTCGTTTGTTGTCAAGATAATAGTTTGCTCCCATCATAACACCACAACCTACAGCTGCAGACGCAAGACATACACCCGTTTTCCCTCCTGCTAGCATACAGCCAATACCGCCCAAACCAGCACCAATAGCACAGGATTGCCATGCGGATTTACTAAAAAATTTAGCTGTATTACTTTTGGCCAATGCAGGATCGACATTTCTGGAGCTTACTCCGCCAGAACCTTGGCATCCTGTTAGAATAAGCGACACACACAAAGCAAGTGTTACGATAATTTTATTCATCATTTATTTCCTTTTATTTCGGTACATGTTTGTAGCCAAACCGTTCGTTCGATTTTTCCTGACTCCATATATTGATTAATATGTTTGAAGTAAAGTTTTAAATAATCACTCATATTAGCTTTGCCACTATTTTCTAAAATAAATTGAGTTGATTTGGCTTGATCATTAATCGTATTTTTTTCGTAATTTGACGCAGTATTAACTATTGTGTCGGAATAATATTTCAATATAAAATCCCGTGCACTTTTAGATTCATCAACAACTTTTTTTAAATTATCTAGCTTCGCTTTTGAGCACATATTGTCATCTTCCAATGCGTCTGTTTCTTTTGGATCACAAACCTCATTGGCCATTGTTTTATATAAATTGTCATTATATTCAAATTTGCTGTTTAAATCTGAAACATTAGCGCACAAAAATGCGCCTAGTTGTAATGCCGATTGAATGGAACGATCTCGTTGTTCATCTCGAGCTTGATTAGCACTTCTTAAAAGCGTATTTAGTTTATTTAATTCTTTTTTTGTTTTTTCATCTTCAACTTGTTTGGTGATTTTTTCAAGCTCATTAACGACATTACCATTTTTTGTGCTGTCTGTTTCGTTACCTAATTGACTCCATTCTTTATCTAACTCTTTGATTTTGTCATTCGAATTCATCACCTCGGTTGTATAAACTAAACGAAATCCAACATCTTTACTTTTATACCCACCTTTATCATCATAAAAAGGTTTTTCGGTACGAAAAGCACTGGTAGTTGATGATTCTGGTGTTAAATAGCTCCCACCACGGACAATCACTCCACCTTGTTGACCATGGTAGCGATCTAGTTTATTCATTCGAAACGAATCAAACATCATTTCGCTTGCATTACCCAAAATATCATAAAGATCTAGCGGGTTAGGTTCTAACCTACCAATCAGTTGTAATTTACCATTAGCAGATTTTGCGCCAGAAAACCATGCATAGCTTTCGAGATTACCTTTCATCGGAAATAGGGATTCACGAAACTCCGATTCTGTCACTTTTGACCCACCGCGTGCGGCATACTCCCATTCGGTATTATTAGGTAAACGAACATAACCATTAGGTAAATTACTTGATTTTATTTTTGATTGGTTTTCAATTAACCAACGATTATATTTATCCGTAAAGGCGATGACATCAAACCAGCTAATATCAGTAATGGGAAAAGAAAGATTTACTTTAGGAGTTGGACAAGTCTCGTTCATTACTGATTGATATTGCAATGCGGTAATCTCATATTTACCTATCAGGTAATACCGTTCTTTACCTGCATCAGAAAAACTACCAGCAATATAATTAGGTGTTGCATACTCGGCAAAACCGAGTTCTTTTTGGTTACTGCCTAAAATGATTTTAATATCATCTAACGGTTTATTGGTCGGGGTAAAAACCTTTTTCATCACTAAACTGCCATCACATGGCATAGGTAAAATCACGTCATCTTTTGCTGGTTTGGGATTATAAAATTTACTATCCCAAGGTTGAGCAAAACTTAATGATGGATGTAGATTAATTGCAGCCAATCCCCAACAAGCTAGTCGGACGTATCGAGTACAATTATGCTTCACGTAAGCTTTCTGCTGGTTGAATTTTGATAGCACGTCGCCCTCCTATAAGCACAATGCCTGCAGCAATAAATAACGTCAGTAAAAAGGTAATGATAAGATGATAAAATTGTAATTGACTTACAACAGATTGTGAAACCAAATTTTTACCTAAAACTAAATTAAACGCATAATTACCTATTACAAAAAGAGCACAAGAGGCAACAAAAGCCAAACAGCTTAAAATCATAGCTTGGTTTATTAAATAAAGCATAACACCTTTAGAGCGAAAACCAATTAATCGCATAAAGGCAATATCTTTACGTTTACGTTCAATATTTGATAAAAATGATCCTGTAAATGATAAAACACACCCCAAAATCGCTGTAATTGCAATAACGCTAAAAATAAAATTAAGTACTCTATTAATCGCTTGCATGTTTTCAATTGCATTAGCCTGTGTACGTGTTTCAATGTGTTTTTCTCTTAATTTAAATGCTAGTGGTGATACATTATCAAGTGAGTCTGCATAAATACGGGCACGTGCAAATGAGGTATGTTCAGGTGGATTTAATTGTCCTGTTGAGGTTGGAAAAATGTCACTTTGATAACCATCATAATAATTTTCCATATCAATAAGTAATTCTAAAGTAACAAAAACTGCGGCACGGCTATAACGGTTTTCGGGAATAATGCCAACCACATCTAATTCAGTCATGCCTTTTTCTAGGTTTCCATCAAGCTGCCTAGTAATCACCATCTTGACTCGACTTCCTACTGTTACTTGCATTTTTTCGGCCGATAATGAACTTAATAAAATTTGTTTTTTATTATTAAGTAATGGCAAGTTTTTTGTTATTGGATCATCTTTGTCTGTAGGAATAATTTCGGCATTATTAACAAAATGGCTAGCATCTTTCATTAAATCAGCTTGCGTATTTAATGAACGAGTTAATGGTATAACAAAAGCAGTTTCAGGTTGTTTCTTTATCCACTCAAATACTTCATCTTTTAGTTGTAAATTACCAACTATTTTTACTTCTAAATTTTGCGGGTCATTAAGCAATTGCTCTCGAAGTTGAGAAACCACACCATATTTTAAACTAAATAGCAATAATAGCGGTGTAATTACTGATATTACTGAGGCAATAATACAAAATGAAACTTTTTTGTCATACCATAAGTCAGCTACAGACAAACGAGTTATAAGTAACCATTTTGATATTGCTTTAGTCATCTTTTATGCCTTATCTTGTAATGGTAGAAATTCCGAAGATTGTGAGGAGGTTAATTTAGCCGATAAAGTAAATAATCCTTTGTTAGCTATACGCTGCAGGTCATGTGTTACAATCATGGCAGCTATATTATCCTGCTGAGCTTGTTCTATAATTAAATCAAAAAGTAAATTCGCATTATAGGGATCCAATGCCGAAGTCGGCTCATCGGCGAGTAATAACGCAGGTTTATGAATAATAGAGCGAATAAAGGAAGCTCGTTGCCTTTCACCAATTGATAACTGTTTAGGATATTTATTTAGTAAATGAATAATGTTGAGTTTTTGCACTAAATAATCAAAGCGATCATTATCCACTTTTTTCTGTAATAACTTTAACGATAATAAAATGTTGTCACGAACCGTTAAAAATGGCAGTAATCCACCTGTTTGTAACATAAAACCTAAATACTTAGCACGAACATCTGCCAATTGATCTATTTTATCTTGTTTGATGAGTGTTGCAATATCGATATCACAACTATCTATAGCCAGATTATAACAGCCAATTTCGTCTGGTTTTAGAATCATCCCCACCATTTCAAGTAAGGTACTTTTACCAGCACCACTGTCGCCCTGAATAACGACCACCTCACCAGCTTTTACAGTTAGCTTTGGTAGGCAAACACTAAAAAAGGATTTGCCTGTTGAGCGTGAAATTGCAATTTGATTGATGGTTAACATATTTTCTAACAATACAACTTTATGGCAACATTTCTAATGGTATAGGATAAACATTCTCACGAGGGTCGCTACCTTCAGCTAATGAAATCCAACGATCTACATCTGCATTACATTTTTGATAATAACGAATTTTACTATTTAAATTACGAATAAATTTTTCTTGTTCAAGCCCACTCATACTTTTCCATGTATCTTGATCAAGCCCCGTTACATCGCTCTTATAAGGGATATTATCTAAATATTCACCAAGTAAACCTAAATCTGCAATTTTTGTGACAGAATCTGATTTTAATTTACTTGGATCTTGCCCCATTGCGGCAGCAACAGAGCGAAGTTGCGAAAACATATCATCGGCAGAAATCAATCCATCATTAGCTGCATTTGCAATTTTGCTAACAACATCACTCAGATCACTCAGTTGTGATTTTGTTAATAATATACGTGGCTCTGCTGTTGGTATAGTTGGTTTGACAAAATCTTTATCGGCAATCCAAGCCTTAAAAACTGACGGTGCTTTAGTACCTTTTACATCCCCTAAATAAGCAAGTTGCATTGCCTTACTTAATAACAATGCATCTTTTAATATATCAGAGTTATCATCTTTTGCATTTAGAGCATTACCAACAGAAGCTTCACCTTTATATGCAAGTTTGACTTGTTCAGATAGTGCTTGCGCTAATAAATCTACTTTTTTACCAAATTCATTAACATCACCAGCATTAACTGGGTAATAAAGTGATTTATGAATGAAATCGTTATAAGTTAAGTCTGAATATTGTGCTGCCGCTACTTGGTGATCTTTTGCACCACTTGGCGTTTTTAAATGTAGTGCATAAATGGCAACTCCTTTATGCTGAGCTTCAAGCCTTAATTGCGCTGCATCCATGCCAGTACTAGAAAGCTTATCATCCCCCGGAATCGCACTAGCATCTGTTATTAAAATCATATAACGTGCGCCAAAACTATTCCAATTAATATCATTTAATGCTTGAGCAATGCCCGCATAAGAATCTTCCGCAAAATACGAGGTAGAAACAGAAGCTTGTTTAAGTGAAGCACTTAATTTTTTAAAGTCTTCTTTATCCTTAACTTTATTTGGGTCAGCAAAAATCTTGGTAACAAATTCGAGCTTATCCGATGCTTTTAAGCTTGAGCGGAATGATATCAATCCGAATTTAACCTGTTCTTGTAGCTTTTCTTTTTCAATATGCTGATAAACTCGCGTTACCGCTTCTTTAGTTCTTGAAATATAAGGATCCATAGAAATAGTTGAATCAATAACAAACACAATAGCGGCTTTAAAAGGTACTACTTGATTTGCACTATCATCAGCAGTTTGAGCAGTGTTTTGCTTTGGGTTATTTTTTATCAATGATTCTTGTTTACTTACTGATGCGACCTCTAGCACTCGCTCATAAAACCCTCGCCCATTCATTACTTCTTCACCTTGCAAAATAGGTAATAAATAGAAATTACTTTTAAAATCTACAAACTCTTTAGGTTCTTGAGCAAGCACTTCTGGAGCTGCTTTATTCGCTTTTAGAGCTTCACGAATAGGTTTTAATAAAGTTTCAGGTTTATCGGCATCAACAATCGCAGTCAATGCAGCCTTATCCTTGAAAAATAGCAAAGGATCACGATCAACTGGATTAGTAAAAACTAATGTCATTTGCATATTCCAAGCAATAGTACATGAATCATTAATCCAACCAATAGTTTTTCCATAAGAATCTGGTCCTACATTAAGCCATTGCTGATTATTCTGATTTTTGCGCTCATAAACATAATAACGTGAAAATGCAGGTAAAGATTTACCAGTAGGATCAGCAATATTACTTTTTAATTCGCATGTTGGCGTACTTAGTACACGCTGATATAGCGTTTTTTTACCTACCTGCTTAAGTGGCTCTGCGGCAAAACCAATTAATGGTAAACATGTTAAACCTATTGTGGAAATCAGTTTTGAGATAGCTAGTTTATTCATTCTTGCTCCTCACTATTTTTGTAGTTGGGTTAAACGATCTTTAACGAATGTATTCTTTGGATCGTTAGTCAAAGATGTTTCATACCAATAAATAGCCGTTTCTTTATCAGCTTTAAAACAATTATTCGCTTCATAAAATTTTTCGTCATACTCTTTTGCATATAACATAGCAATGTTAGCATTTGTTTGTGCTTGATTTGCATATAAACGCTGAGCTATATTACATTTTTCTGCTTTTTTAGCTTCAGTAATTATCTGAATAATTGCTTCCGTTTCAGGTTTGGTCTGTAAACATTGTTGAATAAATGTTAAATCATCAGTTGAAGTGTTGTTTAAACTACATTGTCCACTAATTTCCACTGTTGGGTTAGGTTGCAATTGATTTTTGAAAAATAAAAAATACCACGCCGTAAGACCTAGCCCGATTAGCATCATACATCCAACAACAATAGAAACAATTAGCCCTAGGTGGCTTTTCGATTTAACTGGTTCCACTGGTGTTATTTCAGATTTAGGTTCAGGGTCGGTTTCAATAGGTTCGACTAAAGTTTCTTTTTGAGGAGTAATAGTAGATTCTTCAATTAATGGCGTTCCATCTTCAACAATAGGATCATTAACTGGCTCAGGATGTTCTATAACTTGTTCTTCATTAGATAAAGTTGTTTGTGCGTTTAATGCTGTTGAGGCAAAAACAGTTTCTGCAATACTAACAACACCACCATCAACATAACTTTGATTTTGCTTATCACGAATTTGTATAAGAAATCGGAGCTGACTTTCTTGTGTCACCAAAGAGTCGACCAACCATTCACCGATATATCCCGTTAATTTTTCATTTTCAACTGACATATTTTCAAGAGTATGCCAATTTTTTTCGGGGTTCCATTGATTCAAACCAGATAAGTAATAGCCATCCTGATTGCGTTGTACAAGTATATCAATTTGAGAACTACCACTCCATTTTTGAGCTAAAAACTTCGCAATACCGGGTTTATAACTATCTAATTCAATTCTTAATGCCATGATATCCTCTATTTTTATACTCAAATACGCGAGTATTATTCATTCGTTCTATTGAATAGGGAAACATTTTCAACTCAAATAATAGTTCCCTATTACTCTGTTTTTTATTTAATTTTAATTAATCTGCGATTGTTTGAAAAAATTAAGAATTTCACCCAATCGGCTATTTTGTTCTTGACTAATTTCTCGCCCTGCATGGTGCCCCACATTTTCTTGCGCAAGCATTGCAAATGCAACAAACCAATCAAATATCGCATACTGAGAATAATTTTTAGTTTTATCGTCCAGTTTCGGTAATGAATGTGATGATTGGACATTCAATTCACTTAGCGGTGAAGAAAATATCGGTTTCCCCTGATTAACTTTACTCATTGGTATATCACTTCCCTGCCCTTGAATAAAACCAAGCCATGCAATAAAGTCGGCTAGTAAAGTGTGAATAGTACTAATTTGTCTAGATTCTAGATCATCACGCTTACTACCAGTATTTTCGTTATTCAAAATATGCTCGGTTAAACTTGCTTCAAGTTTCATTCGATTTGCTGCAGTAATAAGTTCTTCTACAATAAAAGAGAGTGATTTTTGATTGATACCAAAAAACTGCAAAATATGCTTATCTAATACGATATTCCTTAAATGCTCTAACCATGCCGAAAAAACAGTTTTGGCAAACTTTGATTCGGTTGGTAATGTGGCAACTTGTTTAGTTGTCAATGATGAATTCTCATCAGAAAATAACTCGAAATCAGCATTTAAACCAAAATCATTCGATAAATTATCTAACAAATTATCATTGCTATCTTGCTGTGTTTCATTTTCTATTGTGTTGGAATGATAAAGTGCTCTAATTGTTTGATCTGGCAATTCAAACACTTTAAGTAGTTCACCTAATAATAGCGCTTTACTTTGCAATTCTTTAACTGCATCAGCAATTACTTGCTTTTTCTTAACTAGCTCTTCATCACTATCCGCTTGATACCAAGTATCAAAACGCATATTAATAATGTAATCAATTTTCTCATTAAGTTGTTCAACAATACGTTGTTGTTTTACTTCCGTAATGGCAACTTGCTCCAAGTATTGGCTAATTCGGCCTATACCGCCATCATTAAGTTTTAACATGGCATCCCATGCTTCTTCTGGCTGGAACACATATTCTTTAATATCACTATTTTGCACAAATGTATTTTTTAATACATTCATTTTATTTTGATAATTTTCTCTATAATCAATCTCTTGGCTAGTGCTCGGTTCGACATTTAAAAATGGCACATCAAATCCTGGTTTTCGAACTAGAAAAATATTATTAAATTTGTGATTGTTTGACCAATTACTTAACCAATCATAACTACCAAAACGTTCTAAGATAGTTTGTTGTAACAAACCACCTTTGCCCCAGCTATTTTTTAAATTATCTTCAGATAGTGTTAATGATGTGCCAATGCGTTTATCAAACATGGTTATTGCCCATAATAATCCCGGCTTTTTAGTAGCTCTTTTTTCAGCTGTTTCACCTTGGGTTTTATCAATCCAGCGCTCAAGTACTGGACCTACATCATTAACATCAGATTGTTTATCTGATGGAGTACAAACAACTAGCACATTCATTTCTTGGCTGTCAGTATATTTTTCAAAAAGATAAGCAACTTTACCACGCAATAAAAGCTGAGCAATTGGATTACCTTCTTTAACATCAGAAATCGATATCAAGTTTAGACGGCCCCGATATCCAGGGAAATCAAGTAAATCTACATTTTCAAATGTCGGTACTCTGGTTTTATTGACTAATGGAAAAATTAATTCGGCAGTTAAAAAAGCCAATTGAGCTAAAGATATAGTTGTTGGTGAACCATTTAATGGCGTTACAGTGACAGATGAATCTTTGTCGGTATTTAGTCGCTCAAGAATATCAACATTCATAATACTGTCAATTTGTGACTTAGTACCGTTATTATCTTTGATTAAGACAGAAAGTGGCGCATATACCGTTTCAGCATGACTAAAACATGATAAGGTCGTCGCTAGTTGGGTATAGATTGTGGTGAGTTCAGAAATACCTCCCCATAAAACCGAAATCAGTTCACCACGATCAGATACAGGCAAATAAGGAAGAAGGTGCGTTGCTTTTTCCCAGTATCCCCCTTTCAAACCTTCAAGCGAGTTACCGAAGTTATCAGATAAATAATCATAAAGATCAACAATATCATCTTCAATAATACCACCAATATAGTTGGTTTGTTTTTTATTTTCTAAACGTTGAATCAACTGATTTAGCTGTGAAAACTCAATTTTATTGGATACTTTTTGTTGGTCAAAATCTTTAAAATAGGCATTTATTAAGATTTTTACAATTTCTATCTCTTTAAATAATTTTAATTCTAACGGATAGTTAGCTATACCACCTTTAGCAATACGGCTAAAACGAGTAACAAGACCTGTCGCTTCTTTACCACTACCTACAGGGTTTACATGATCAATAAAGTCTAAAACTTCGTTATCAACAACCGTTTCAAGCTTACCATTTTCACCCGCAGCTAGCGCTGAAATAAGGTACGATTTACCTGCCTGTGATAATCCAAAAAAACCAACTGCAACAGACTTAGTTGATACATCACCCAATCGTTTTGCACTATTACGTAAACGACGTAAATCTAAAATTAAATTATCTGCTTCACTATCTAAACGTTTAGATGAATGGCGTGTTTGATCTACCCACTCAATGGCCTTTGCTGATGCTTGATAGACCTGTTCCCAAGATTTAGGAAGTTGTTCATTTAAGTTTTTCATCGTTTTATCATTCCACTATCAAGCCAATATTGCGTACTTATTAAACCAGAGTTAACCATTGTATTTAAACTTAGTTTAATATCCTGATTTTTATTACAGGCTCGCCCATCAGAGGCTTTTACATCCTTAATATAAAAATTTTCGACCGTTTTTTGTTTGTTTTTTATGCCGAGAGTAACTTCTAATACGATGCCTTCAGCACTTAATCGCTTGGCCACTTCACTATTTTCAATTGTTAAAATATAAATAGGCGATGCTGGCCACCTTTCAACTTCGAGTTGCCTAAAACCAAGTCTTGTGGTGCCTCTAATTTCAAATGAGAGATCAGGGAAATCATAATCAGGATTATCTAAGTCAATATCTTGATAATAAACATTTTCTTTTTTAATCATATTAAGATTATCTAAAAGTCCAATGTATTTAACTGTTGAATATAAATCCATATTAGAAGATCTAAAATAGAAATTAGGTAATCGTAAATTTTTACTTAAAAAACAAAGCATAGCACCCACAGCAGCCGTTGTTTTAGGATCATCAATGCGTTCTTGTTTATGGAAAGGATACCAACCACCAGTATGATAACCATGTAAAGGCAAAATTCGCCCTGCAGGCATAGATAAGCGTGATCGGAAATAACTTTGAATTCCCGGTAATCGAGAAGGGCGACCAGTTAATAAAAGAACATCACACTGATAACAACTAATAATTTCGGATAATGCATCAAACGTTTTACAGATGTTGTAATAATCACCACGAATAAACAAATAATGTATACGTTTAAGGTTAATATCGATACTTAAATCAAGTACCGAAAACTCAGGGTTATTTAATGCGCGCCTAATAGGTTCATTTATAAAATTAAGCACATTGTCAGTCATAGTATTATGTTGTAATAATTCGCCAAAGGTAGAACGATAATCATGTTGCTCTGAATGTAATGGATCATAAAGTTCATACGCTTTTAATATTTGTAATCCAACCGGTGTAAATAGCTGTAAAGTGAGTTGTTGGCGCAATACCGCATCTTGGATAGATAGTTGTTGTGAACCAATAATAGTAGATAAAATTGGGTTTGGATCTGTAATTCCAGCTTGTTTTAGACCATTTGTTAAAGCGGTTAGAACGGTATCTTGAATGATATCAAGTAAAATATCATCCCCTGCAACCTTAAATCCATCACGAAAACGTTGCGTTGGTACAATATAAGCATTACTACTGTTGGTTTGACCACTTACACCATAATCTAATTGGTAATCGTTAATCACTAAATCTGTTGTGCCGCCACCAATATCAACTGTTGCAATAGTTAGTTTCTGTTTATTAGCTTTACCTGGACGTACCATTGAAGCAATAAATTCTTCACTGCGCCCATTATAATTATTTTGTGTCTCGTTAAAGAGGTAAACCACTTGCCCGCAAGTCGCCTCGTCCCATTGAATATACACTTCAGGGATATTTGGCCATACGCTTTTTAGTTGTTCTGGATTATTAAAATCAATATTTTTATCTGAACTATCCCAACCTAGGCTTTTCCAAACCAAACCTATTGCTTGATATACGCAATTTTTAAATATTGCTTGTTCTGGTTTTGGCATAGCTGGCGGAATAGTTAAAATAATAGATCTTAAATTACGTGGTGTTTTAGCATGCTCGAGTTTATTACGCTGAGCAACACTATTCATTTGCATTAATGCATGCATTAATACTTCACATAACATAAAAGTCATCAAAGAACTGCGTGAGTATTTTGGGTGGAAAACTGGCATTTTACGGTCATACTCTTCTTCAATATCATTACTTAAAATATGTAATGCTTCACCGTATTCATTAATTAAGCTTGAAAAAGGTTCAGCTGTAGCAAATGGTTCATGATCACTTTTTACATAATGAGAATTAAAACGCCAACCTTGCTCATATTTATCTTGATCCCATAAATAGCGTTTAGGGCTTGAAAGACCCGTTGCACCTTCATTACCCTCTCGCCGACTTGCAAGCCGACTTGCCTCTTGGCCTACACGGACAATACTTGGCCATCGGAATGTATCTCGTCGACCGCTTTGTAATGAAAAATGTTCTTTACCGAAAAAAGTTTGGGCAAATTCTACTCGGCTTTCAAACGGTTCATTGTAAATATGCTCTGGTTGGGTTAAGTCTCGAATTTCAAGCTCATAACGATGATTTAAACTATCTTTATCTTGGGCATGATCTTCAATTAAAATGCCACAAGTGCGTGAATTACCCACATCTAAAATCATATCAACAGGAATTGATTTAACAACATCATCTTTATTGTTTGACACAATTTTAATTGTTGGCAATTGCAAGGAGTCGGCAAGTAAGTGGATGATATTTAGGTAATGCGCATAATAAGATTTATTTTTAATCTCTTTATTAATATCATCTTTATGTATCTTTAAACGTTCAGGTTGTGGCGCGAGTTCTTGAAAGAGATCAATTAACCAACTGGTTATCCATTTGAGTTCTAAATACCATGAAACGTGATCTGAGCGATGTGCTAAACTAAATACTGCACCAGTCATCACATCGTTTTCGGTTGGCGCAAGATAAGCAACATCTTGTAAGTTAGCAAATACTTTTGTATCAAAAGCAAAAGTGATTCGATGTGTATTACCATCAGGATCTTCACCTTCAGGAATACTAACGATTCGAACTCGGCTCCAGTTATGTGGTCCTTTATCAAAACGATTTGAAGGTATTGAACGTAACATAGGAACTGGTAACCAAATGCCATCGTATAGTTTTAACGACTGTTCAACACTAATTTCCTGTGTTGGATTAACAGCAAATGTGGGATTATCGGGTGTAAAAAATTGACCACTTTCCACATTTTCAACCAACCTAATTAGCGCACCACTCTCAGAGGGATCAATAAAGCACCCATTAACTTTACTGCGCCATTCATTATCTTTCCAATCGATTTTAAGTGCAAAGTCAAGAAACTGAATACCACTATTCATAATAAGTGTCACTTCTTGACCATAATTGCGTAATTCTGGAAGCATATACAACCTTTATTGTTTTTTCATTGTTATTGGGAATGAAGTCCCATTATTATAAATTCCCTGACAATTAGCATTATTATTTTTGTCTGGTGTACATTGAATCTTTGGTAATTGATATTTGGTATTGTCACTACAAACAGCCTCAGTGTTACCCGTTATATCTAAATTGGCATTTTTAATGTTTGTACCCACATTACCTGTACATTTGACACCATCACTACGTGTTACAGTGACTTCGCCATTCCCATCATTAAAGTTATAACTTAATTGTAATGGTTTACCAGTGGCTTTATCTTGAATACCACCATTTACAGACCATTGACCATTTAAGAATTTTGTCGATCCTTGTTTAATTGCATCAGCTGGCATAGCTAAATGATTAGTTTGATCAACAGCTGAATTAGAATCTGATTTATTATCTTTATCCGATGGCGAAGATGCCTGCTCAGCGCTATCTTTATCTTGTTTATCTTGTTCGCTTTGATCATTTTGGACATTTGTATCATCTTTTTTATCAGGATCTAAAGGGGTAGATTTGTCATCTTTATCATCCGTTTTTGTTGCATCTTGCTCGCTTTTATTATCTTTGACACTAGGCTCTGGAATATTATTACTATCATTTCCATTGTCTGTAGGTAAAGAATGATCAACTGAATCACCAGCCACGTTGCTATTGGTAGGAATATTATTTGCATTATCTAAAATCGTACCATTTGGTATAGCATTATTAGTGACACTTAATCGATTATCAACAACAACGTCTTTTGGCTCTGGATCTTTTCTATCTTGTTTTTCATCTTTTTCTGGTTGGCTAATATTACTACTATCTAAAGATACATTTGGGCTAATCGATATTTGAGGTTTTAGCCAACAACCACGTAACAAAAACAATGCTAACAAAAGTAACAATAAAGGTAATAACCCTAACAACCATACCCACCAACGTTTCCACCATGGTCTATTATTAATTTGTGGAGTAACTACTTCTGTGATTGTTGGCGTTACTTTTTTTGCCGGCTCTAAACAATAGAATGGAGAATTTACTTGAGGCGTTTGTGGATAAACAAAACCCCAAAAAGTAATCACTGGTTTACCATTAACAATATAAACAAATTGATTACTAGGAAAGCGTATTGCCATCAAGTTAGGTTCTAGACTTTGTGAATTGTGTTTTGGATCATAAATAAGGCGGCTGAACAATAACTGATCGCCTTTAATATTTGGGTTACTAGCTAGTTGCTCACCTAGAGCCACAACTTTTCGCTCAAATTCCTTTAAAAGCTCAAGAGCTGATTCTTGTTCGGATTCACTAGCCGATGTCCAAGGAACTATATCATATTGCCCATCTGGTTGATTTGAATCAAAAGGAATATACCAATCAATAATATTACCTTGGTCGTTGCGTTGAGGAATAGCTAAATAATCGGCAAATTGTTTACCTAATTTAACTCTAAATGTTTCCCGAATTTGAGCTGCGACTAAATAAGCAGCTTTTCCATCATGCCCTAGCACTTTGAAATCTTTAATATCACCACTTCGAAGTAATGTATTTGCCATATATTTCTTTCCATTCCTCTATATTATTTTTATTTCTTATAATTTTTTTGCAGTTATGACAAGTTTAATAAAAAATGCCCTTATTGTAATTGATATCATTATGGGTGTTATGAATTTTAAGCACATTTTTTTATAGATTGTGTCATAAATAGCACCACTTATACAAATCACAAACAAATCAAATAATTATTTAATTTATAATATTTTTATTTATAATCACGATACAATTGATAAGCTCAATTTTATATTAAAACGCCTACTTACCTGAAAGTTTTTTACAAAATTATTTTAAAAACTCATCATCTGTTAATACTCGTAATGGTTGCATATCGCTTTCACCTTTTATAACTAAAGAAGGATCGGAGCGTAAGCAAGTCCCACCATAATGACCACCAACAGTAAAAGTACATAACTGTAGATAGCGATCTTCGACTTTCGGTAAGCACCATAGTTCTTGGTAAATATTTTCTTGTTTAGCAAATCGTCCTACTGTTTTATCAAGGATCTGTTCTTGATTATTCACTAATTGAATATCACTACCACGGCGTCCAGCTATTGGTTTTATTGCATAACCTTTTTTAATTAGGCTTTCATTAAGTTCAAACGTAGACTCTAATAGGTAACGATGATTAGGAAATAAAGACCATAATACGGGTAAAATAGCTTTATTACTTGGAATAACCGTCCACAGTGGTTCGAAAACGGAGACTTCCGGTCGCAAAAGCACATCGAGCAATCTGACTGAATTTTCAGGATGCCATGTACGAATTGGTAACCCTGCAATTTGTGCCTCGCTTTCTTCTCGAAGTTGCTCTAATACCGTTTCCCAAGCCCATGTCTTCCAAACACAAGTTACTTGGCGATCTTCATCATCAACAAGTCGACCACGTTTATCCCATCTTAGTCCAGTAAGTCCTCGTAAAATTTTGCTATTAAATCCAGCTTGAGTAAGTGCTGTTTGCATAAATAATGCATGGTAATTTTCTTCACTATCATTATCTTGCATAATATGAACAAAAGATTGAGCATCACTATGCTTCCAACAGTTAGCTAAAGAATTGAGTAAACCACTACTAGGATTGGTTCCTATATTCAGTCCAGCTTGAATAGCCCATTTTTGCAAAATATGACCTGCTTCAGTATGGCAAGAAGCAGAATCAGCATTATATTCATAGACTTTAAAGCCTCGTTCATCCATACAAAAATCTAACCGTCCAGTAATCATTTGGTAACGGCGCTGCTGCCATGAAAGTCTTAATCTTGGCCATAATATTTCTGGGATATTAAAATTAAGTAATAAATTATCGTCCTTTAATACTTTATCAGTGGCATGCAAATACATTAAATGTAATTCATTGGTTGCGCGAATAAGCTCTTGTTCGGCACTTTCAGAAATAGTGAAATAGCGATAGTGATCATCATGACTAATAGCATGACCTGTCGCTGAAACATACGAACTTTCTAATGGATCTGATTCATTTAACCAATTTTTATCAAATTGACCTTGGTTTTCAATATGCGCGCTATGGATTTCAAGTAACGGCTTAAGAATTTTAGATTGTGGTAAGCTATATTCAGTCTTGTCTGTTTGAATCATCCACCCTAAGATTTTTGTATCATCAAACGTGTCATGTAATTGGTAACCGTCACTGGTCACTGTCATTTTAAGTTCACGAGTCCATTGCTGCCCAATTGGTAAACGCTTATGTATGACATTTTGTTCAGCTATCCGTACTTTATCTTTAAATACTTCAGTAATGATAGCCACATGACCTGTACGGTCAAAAAAACCACCATCATCCCAAACAAGTAACGCACCAGCCTCGGGTTTTTTTTTGCTTCCGTTTGCAAAAGCTTGCAAAGGTAAAATCGCTTCGTTAACAACTTTCCTTAAAAAACGTAGTGAAAAAATTTCATGCGCCATACCAACATCTGTAAAAACAATACCATAGTTTAAAAATAAAAATCGCCTTGCAAATTCAACGCATTGCCATTTATATCCCATATATTCATAACCAGAATAGCTACGAAAAGATGCATCATTAGGGTATTGTTTTTGATCTAAAGTTTCATAATCAGATGAATAAATGGCAACGCCACCTGGCGCATACCCTAATAATGTACCAAAAGGTTCTTTATTATTGGACTTAGATGACATGTTATTTTAGCCTTATTAGTAAATAGCAAGATACGTTAATTACACTATGTTATAATTTTCTATCATAGATCAAAATATATACTTTAAAAAGCAATGTTTATTATTCGTTACTTGAAGAATAGTAAACTGCCTATATATAGTGTTTATTCTGGTAGTCGTAACGATACATCGAACCAAATAAACGAGAAAAATAAAATTATGCAAAAAACAAAATTAAATGAGTTATTAGAATTCCCATGCTCTTTTACCTATAAAGTAATGGGAGAAGCAAAACCAGAGCTTGTAGACAAAGTGGTATCAGTGATTCAACGCCATGCTCCTGGCGATTATACGCCATCAATCAAACCAAGTAGTAAAGGTAATTATCATTCTGTATCAATTACCATTAATGCAACGCATATCGATCAGGTCGAAAATCTTTATAAAGAATTAGGCGAAATCGATATTGTAAGAATGGTTTTATAGCGTTTTACTTTTGCTAAAAATTGAGCGTCTTATCGGTAGAGATAAGGCTTTCTCTTACACGGTAAAAAAATTAATAAAATCAACATTCTACCTGAATGGTTTTAGTAAAGATTCATCTTTATTACAACAAAAAAATTACTTAGGAAATATTATAGAATCAATGTATTTTATTACGATTTTCAAATTAGTATTGCATAAGCAGTGACATAAATTCATTCAAGATGATAAAACGCAAGATAGTATTAACTGCCTTGCGCTTTTAATAGAGAAGAAATTATCCTAAAATTTTCACTAGTTCTTTTGTTACTTCAGTTACAGCTTGCGTTCCATCAATACGGAAATATTGTGTCCGCCCTTCTTTGGCTTCATGCTGATAATAACTAATTAGTGGTTTAGTCAAATCGTGATATTCAACAAGGCGTTTACGAACGATTTCCTCGTTATCATCTTTGCGAATAGTAAGTGGTTCACCAGTCACATCATCAACATTTTCAACCTTTGGTGGATTATGGCGAATGTGATAAACACGACCTGAAGGAGCATGAATTCGACGCCCACTCATGCGATCAATAATCACTGCGTCTGGTACATCAAATTCAAGCACATAGTCAACATTTATGCCAGCTGTTTTCATTGCATCTGCTTGTGGAACCGTGCGAGGAAACCCATCTAGCAAAAAGCCATTAGCGCAATCGCTTTGTGTAATACGTTCTTTAACTAACGCAATAACGAGTTCATCGGTAACTAGTTTACCGGCATCCATTAACTCCTTAGCTTGTAAACCAAGTGGACTACCTGCTTTTACTGCTGCTCGCAGCATATCACCAGTTGAAATTTGAGGAATACTATATTTTTGCATAATAAATTGTGCTTGTGTTCCCTTTCCTGCTCCTGGTGCTCCTAATAAAATAATTCGCATAAAATAACCTCTTATGGCTTTAATATAAATAAAGCTTCTATTCTGGTAAATAATGAAATATCACCTGACTGCTGGATATTAAACCATCAGTTGGACAAATATAATTAACCGCTCCACAGCCTTTGATCATTTGAGCTTTTTGCAAACAAGTCGGGCAAATATACTGTTCAAGATAATGTTGCTTGCAATGAGGACAATTAAAATTCTGTGGCGAAACAACACTCATTTTATGATGACACTTTGGACAAAGGCCTTCTTTCCCAGAAACATTCATTAATTTTCCTGACATAAATTAATTTCGCCCTCTTACATGCTTCATTAATCGACGACGTTTACGTTGCTGTGATGCAGTTAAAGTATTTTTTCTACCTTCGAATGGGTTAGCCCCTTCTTTAAACTGAATTCGAATTGGTGACCCCATGATTTTTAGTGATCGTCTAAAATAGTTCATCAAATAACGTTTATAAGAATCTGGTAGATCTTCTACTTGGTTACCATGAATCACAACAATTGGTGGATTATAACCACCAGCATGCGCATATTTTAGTTTAACCCGTCGTCCTCGAACTAAAGGCGGCTGATGGTCATCTTGTGCCATTTGCATAATCTTGGTTAATAATGCGGTATTAACACGACGTGTTGCGCAATCATATGCTTCTTGGATCGAATCAAATAAGTTACCAACACCACTACCATGCAACGCAGAAATAAAGTGGACACGAGCAAAATCAATAAAATCCAATCTATCATCTAATGTCGTTTTAACTTGCTCTTTGATATCTAGTGATAAACCATCCCATTTATTAACGGCTATTACAAGTGAACGCCCACTATTAATAATAAAACCAAGTAATGATAAGTCTTGGTCGGATACACCCTCTCTGGCATCAATAACTAAAATAACTACATTAGCATCTTCAATTGCTTGTAACGTTTTAATAACTGAAAATTTTTCAACTGTTTCAGTAACTTTTCCACGCTTACGAACACCAGCCGTATCAATCAAGATATACTCACGTTCATCTCGATTCATTGGTATATAGATACTGTCTCGAGTTGTCCCTGGCATATCATATACCACGACTCGCTCTTCACCTAAAATTCGATTAGTTAGTGTTGACTTACCAACATTTGGTCGGCCAACAATAGCAACTTTGATAGGTTGATTGATTAATGATTCTGTTTCAGAAACAAAATCATCACATAATTCAGCTAGATCATCTAATTGTTGATTATCATCCGAGTTATTATCGAACTGGAAAATAGGATCTAATACAGTTTCAATTAATGAACTTACGCCACGACCATGACTAGCTGCAATTGGGTGAATTTCGCCCAATCCTAAACCATAAAAATCAGAAATTGCAGTATCGGCATCAATACCATCAATTTTATTGGCTACTAAAAAAGTAGCTTTATCGCGAGAACGGAGATGTTTTGCAATAGTATGATCGGCTGGCATTGTACCAGCTCTAGCATCAACTAAGAAAAGAACAATATCAGCTTCTTCTATTGCTTGCAGAGATTGCTCAGCCATAAAGCTTTCAACCCCATCTTCTGTTCCATCAATACCGCCAGTATCAATCAAGATATATTCATGGCCCTTGATCTCAGCTCTTCCATATTTACGATCACGAGTTAATCCAGGAAAGTCAGCCACTAAGGCATCTCGAGTTCGTGTTAACCGATTAAATAGAGTCGACTTTCCAACATTTGGACGACCAACAAGCGCTACAACAGGTACCATGTTTCTTCTCTAGATTACTTTAATTCTTTGTAAAGGCGTAAATATCACCATTTTTAGCTTGGACAATTAACTTATTGCTTACAACTAATGGTTTAGATATTAATCCGCTACTACTCACTTGTGTTTTAGCAACAAGTTCACCACTTTCAGCATTTAACCAATATAGGTAACCTTCAAAATCACCAAACACGACATAATTTTGGTAAATAACAGGATCAGTTAACAAACGATGAGTAAAGTTTGACTGAGTCCAAAGTTCTCCGCCACCACTCTTAGCGATGGCTCGAACATTGTCATCCTGATCAATAACAAACAATCTATCGGTATCAACAGCAAAGCTATGAATAGATCCAAGAACTTTACGCCAAACAGTCTGACCATTACTTAAATCAAGCGCAACAACACTACCATTATAACCAACAGAATAAACTAAATTACCTTCAACTACCGGAGTAGAATCAACATCATTTAATTTTGCTATTTCTGTAGAGCCTGATGGCTGTGAGATACGTTGCTGCCAAATTAATTGACCATCATTAATATAGTAAGCATTTACTCGACCATTATCATCACCAACGATTGCTGCACCATGAGCGATAGTGGGTGTAGAGTTACCTCTTATTGATAATGTTGGAACTTCGAAGGAAACATCCCACAAATAATCACCAGTGTCACGATTAATACCTTGAAGAACTCCATTAGCAGTATGAATTATTAATTTATTATCAGAAGATACCGGGCGGGCAAGTACTTCCCCTTTCACTGCTTTTTCCCAAACAACTTTACCGTTGAGACGATCTAACGCATAGACAATAGCACGTTCACTGCCTACATAGACATATTTATCATCAGCACTTACACCACCTGAAAATAGTGCAGTTTTACTACTGAAAAGTGTACTTTTAGATAAATTAACATCCCATATAGTATTACCGCTTGATAAATCAATTGCCTTAACTTGTCCACTACGACTCGCTACATAGATAGCATTATCATAATTAATCGGACCTAATAATGAATAAATATGAGTATTACCAGCAGTACTATTTTTCCATACTTGTTGGATAGAAAATTGATTATCTACTTTCGGTGACGGTGCAATTTGTACAATCTCATCTTCTTTACCGAATAAAGAACACCCAGCTAGTGAAAAAACAAAAACACCAACAAAAAGATATTTTGATAACTTCATTGTATAGACCCTTATAGCAGGATAAATTAATTTTTACTTTCTTCAGATGCAGCTTGTTTCGCTTTAGCTTCTTGCTCTGCTTTTTCTTTGGCTGCCAGAGCTTCTTGTTCAGCTTGTTGCTTTGCTTTTAAATATTCAGCTTGGTTCAACTTCATTTTAATACTTTCTTCTAAATCTTTAGTTGGTGAAGAAGTCAAAGCAACATTATAAGCACTCACTGCGTCAGCATAACGAGTCATTTTAACAAGCACATCACCACGGAGATCATTAATTACTGCACCCCAACTTTCATTAGTTACATTACCTAAAGATGTTAAGCTTTCTTGATATTGACCTTGTTGATACTGTAAGCGTGCTATACGAATATTGGTAATCGCTTTAACTGGCTCTGAATCAGCTTTCTTTAATGCATCAACTAACAAAGATTGAGCTCCAGAATAATCTTTTAATACTTCAACGTAAAATTTTGCAGCACTTAAATTAGCAAACACGCTATAAATAGTATCGTTGTTTTTAGCAAAAGATACTAATTCATTAACAGAATCTGGTTTATTATCATCTAATTGAGCAATTAATTGTTCATACTTATCTGATGATGCTATCGCCTTTTCAACTTTATATGATTGCCAATAACGCCAGCCATAAAAGACCAATAATCCGATCACAATAATGGCAACCATAATTTTCCATGTTTTAGCAAAAAAACCTTTTATCTCTTCAATTTGTTCTTCACTGGATAACTGATGACTCACGTTTTTCTCCTATTTCCTTTACTTAATAGACAAACAAGTTTGGACAATATCTGTTTGTGCCACTTCAAATTGTTCGCCTGTTTGTAAATTTTTAATCATTACTGTCTGATTAGCTAATTCATTTTCACCAATAATAACTGCTATCTTAGCACCTAATTTATCTGCTTTGGTAAATTGTTTCTTAAAATTACTGCTACCATAATTTGTCATAATTCGCCAATCAGGTAGACCATCACGCAATTGCTCTGCAACACTCTGAGCAACTGAAATGGTTTTTTCTTCACCAGAGGTGATCATATAAATATCAATCGAATTATCACCATTAAATGATGGATTAACCGCTTGAACTAATAATACTAAACGTTCAACTCCCATTGCAAAACCAACTGCTGGTGTTGGTTTTCCTCCAAGTTGACCTACAAGGCCATCATATCGTCCACCACCGCAAACGGTTCCCTGTGCTCCTAGGCTGTTAGTTACCCATTCAAAAACTGTTCGATTATAGTAATCCAAACCGCGTACTAATCTTTGATTAATATTATATTCTATCCCAGCACTATCCAATAGTCGGCATAAGCTTTCGAAGTGAATTTTGGACTCTTCATCTAAATAATCAAACAATTTTGGAGCTTGATTCAGCAGCTCTTGAACAACTGGGTTTTTTGAATCAAGTATGCGCAACGGATTAGTATACATTCTACGTAAACAATCTTCATCCAATTTATCTTTATATTGTTCAAGAAAAGTAACTAATGCATTTCGATAGTTAACCCTAGCCCCAAGCGAACCAATTGAATTAAGTTCGAGAGAAGTATGCTGTTCGATACCAAGAGCTCTCCAAAAACGAGCCGTTAATAAAATTAGCTCGGCATCAATATTAGGACCCTCAAGCCCAAAAACCTCAACACCAAATTGATGAAATTGACGATAACGTCCTTTTTGTGGTTTTTCGTAACGAAATGCTGGTCCTAAATACCAAAGACGTTGTTCTTGATTGTAAAAAAAGCCGTGTTCAATTCCTGCGCGAACACAACCTGCAGTAATTTCTGGACGTAAAGTAATACTTTCATCATTACGGTCATTGAAAGTATACATCTCTTTTTCAACAATATCGGTGATTTCTCCGACCGCTCGTTTAAATAGCGCAGTATCTTCAACAATAGGCGTTCTAATTTCGTTGTAACCATAACTATTTAGTACACCTTTAACGATTTTTTCAATCTGTTGCCAACTTGCACTATCTGTTGGGAGTAAATCGTTCATCCCTCGTATAGATTGGATCTTTTTCTCTGTCATTTATTTATTCGCTATCTAATAAAATTATAATTCAGTTGCTGCAATTCTGTTTTTCAATATTAATGCTTTAGCACGAATTCTAGCTTCTAATTCATCAATCATTTGTTCATTATCAATACGGCCAATACGTACACCATCTTCATAAAAACCACTTTTGTTATGACCTCCAGCAACTCCCATAGTTGAAGCTAATGCCTCTCCAGGACCGTTAACCACACAACCAATAATAGATACATCCATTGGTGTAATAATATCTTCTAATCGTTGTTCTAATGTATTGACTGTATTAATCACATCAAACTCTTGGCGAGAACAGGTTGGGCAGGCAATAAAATTAATACCTCGAGACCGTATACGCAGCGATTTTAAAATATCAAATCCAACTTTCACTTCTTCCGTCGGATCAGCTGCTAAGGACACTCGGAGTGTATCGCCTATCCCTTCTGATAGCAATAACCCTAATCCAATGGCCGATTTAATAGCACCACTTCGAACACCGCCTGCTTCAGTTATACCTAGATGTAATGGTTGCTTTATTTGCTTAGCTAACAATCGATAAGCATCAACTGCAGTAAATACATCAGATGCTTTCACACTGACTTTAAACTGTTCAAAATTAAGTCGGTCAAGTATATCGACATGACGCATCGCTGATTCAACTATTGCTTTTGGAGTAGGTTCGCCATATTTTTCTTGGATATCTTTTTCAAGTGATCCTGAATTAACGCCAATGCGTATGGGAATATTTTTATCTCTGGCACAATCAACGACGGCTCGAATTCTTGATTCATTACCTATATTTCCAGGATTAATTCTTAAACAATCAACGCCATATTCGGCAACTTTTAAAGCAATACGATAATCAAAATGAATATCAGCAATGAGTGGAACTTTGGCTTGCTGTTTAATCAATTTAAATGCTTCAGCCGCCTCCATTGTTGGAATAGAAACACGTACAATATCCACACCAATACGTTCAAGTGCTTGAATTTGAGCTACCGTTTTTTCTACATCAGTCGTGCGAGTATTTGTCATTGATTGGATTGCGATTGGTGCACCATCTCCAATAGGAACGTTACCGACATAAATTCGGGTAGATTTTCGTCTAACAATTGGTGAATATTGATGACTCATACATACTTAACCATATCACAAAATAACTAGCCAGAGATCTTAACAAGATTTAAGGCAAATGTCTGTATGAGAATAAGAAAATTTGCTAACTATTAACACGAGTAGAAGGGGACGGAGAAATATAGTGGCTTATTTCAATGAGATTATTTTTATTATTTTTATTACCATGATATAAAGTAACACCAAGCGCACAAAGAAGAATAAATATACCAATAAAGATAACAGGGGCCTTTCTTCGCTTTTTTGTTATAAACATTTGAGTTTGAATTTTCTTTTGCTGCGAATTAGCTTGTTTGGTTAACTCATCGATATAAGGTTGATACTGGTCTACTGATAAACCAACAATTTCAGCATAAGAACGAATATAACCTTTGACAAAAACAAGAGGGACATGAGGCAACTGGTCATTTTCAATATCGACAACCACTGTTTTTCTCACATGAATTTTATTGGCAATATCATCTTGAGTTAATCCCATTTGTTCTCGTAAATCAACGAGCATCACTCCTAATGAAATATTATCCATCATACCCTCATAAATTTAATACTAATCGTTAGCTAATTTAATCTTTACACACAGTTACATATTTTTACAATTAATCAATTTTATTTGCATTAAACCATTGTGTTGGTTTTTCAATTTCATTTTGAGCTGAAACTAATTGTAATTCATATTCATCTTGTTTTAAGGTTTCAAGCATGACCGTATACACGGCCGAAGTAGTATGTTCTAAAGCTTCAACCAATGATTTTCCAAGTAAAACATTAGCTAAAAAAAGCCCACTTGTCATATCACCAACCCCAACGGGTTGTCTTACACCAAAATCAACTAGTGGACGGTCAATATGCCATGCTTCGTCGCTAGTTACAAGCAACATTTCAAAACGATCAATTTTATATCCAGCTCTGCTTAAATGTTTAACCAAAATCGCTTTAGGCCCTTTTTTACATAACTCTCGACAAGCTAAAATTGCTTCATCAACATTATTAATACGTTGTTTACCATTAAGCTCTTCGAGCTCTAGAATATTAGGTGCCATCATATCGGCTATAGGTAACGCAGTATTGCATAAAAACTCCGATACCCCCGGTGCAACAAAACACCCTTTTTCAGGGTGTCCCATTACAGGATCACAAAAGTAAATAGCATTAGGATTAACTGTTTTTACTTTTTTAACAATCTCAATAATGGCATTGCCTTGTTCCGGCGACCCCATATAACCACTTAATATCGCATCACAACGTTTGAGTTCATCAATCTCATTAATTCCATCCACAATCTCCGTTAGATGAGATGCAGACATTACCGTTCCAGTCCATTGGCGATATTGAGTATGATTAGAAAATTGTACAGTGTTTAAAGGCCAAACATTTACCCCTAATCGACACATTGGAAATACAGCAGCACAATTTCCAGCGTGACCAAATACAACATGTGACTGAATCGATAAAATATTTTTCATGAAATTAACTCCAAATTAACAAGCAGTAATATTTTTTACCACGACGAAGTAAAGTATAACGATTAAAAAGTTTATCGCTATCAGTAAAATGGTAATCGGTTGTGGTATTACGTTCACCATTAACAGAAATAGCATTAGATTCAATCATCGTTCTAGCTTGTCCTCTTGATGGTGCAAATTCCGCATTAACAATTGCTTGTTGTAAATCAACATTTCCCTCAACAGCTAATGTTGGCATACCATCTTGAGCTAATTGTTCAAAGTCAGCTTCAGACAAATCAGTTAATTTACCAGAGAATAGGCTTTCTGTAATACGTTTTGCTGCAATCAATCCTTCTTCACCATGAACTAAGCGTGTAACTTGCTCAGCAAGTACATATTGAGCTCGTGGGGCAACACCACTATTTTTATCTTCCTCTTCCAATGCATCAATTTCACTTAGAGGCATAAATGTGAAGAATTTTAAGAATCGATAAACATCAGCATCAGCAGTATTTATCCAGAATTGATAGAATTTATAAGGACTTGTCTTTTTCGGATCTAACCATACAGCACCACTTTCAGTTTTACCAAATTTGGTACCATCTGATTTAGTGATTAACGGTACAGTCAAACCATAAACTTGTTTTTGATGTAAACGACGGGTTAAATCAATACCTGCAGTAATATTACCCCACTGATCAGATCCACCAATTTGTAAAACAACATCATGTGATTTATTCAAACAAGCAAAATCATAAGATTGTAATAAGCTATAAGAAAATTCAGTAAATGAAATACCCACCTCATCACGATCTATACGTTGTTTAACTGACTCTTTATTGATCATCGCATTAACTGAAAAATACTTACCAACATCACGTAAAAATGTCAGTACATTCATGCCACTAAACCAATCATAGTTATTAGCCACTATCGCTGAATTTTCACCACAATTAAAATCTAAAAATGGTGACACTTGTTGTTTTATCTTTTCACTCCACTCAATAACTGTTTCCTCAGTATTAAGTTTTCGTTCAACAGCTTTAAAACTTGGATCGCCAATTAATCCTGTTGCTCCCCCTACAAGCGCAATAGGTTTATGACCAGCTAACTGAAAACGTTTTAAACAAAGTAATGGAACTAAATGACCGAGATGCAAACTATCTGCTGTTGGATCAAAACCACAATAAAGCGCAATAGGATTTTGTTCAATTTGTTCTACTAGTGCTTTTTCATCAGTAAGCTGAGCAATCAGCCCACGTTCTTGTAGTTGCTTGATCACATTTTTTGTCATGATATTTTACCTATTAAATTTATTACATTTATATTCTAGTTTAAATAAAATTTATTCTAATTTATTTTGTTGTGATAACGTTTATACGCTTGTTTAAAATGATCTGCTACTATTTCGTTTGGCTTTTTATCAAAAAGACTAAAAATAATAATAGCTATAGAAGCAAATAAAAATCCAGGGATAAGTGAATACACATTAAACCAATTAAAATTAATCCATAGCAACACAGTTACAGTACCAGTTATCATTCCAGCTAGTGCTCCATTCCGTGTCATACGCGACCAAAAAACAGAAAATACGATTATAGGACCAAACGCCGCACCAAATCCAGCCCAAGCATGACTTACTAAATCGAGTACGCTATTATTTGGATTAATAGCTAATAAAATAGCAATAACAGAAACTAATAGCACCATTATACGACCAACCCAAACCAGTTCCTTTTGTTTTGCTTTTGGTCTAAAAAACGCACGATAAAAATCTTCCGTTAGAGCACTTGAACAAACTAATAACTGACAACTTAATGTACTCATAACCGCTGCTAAAATAGCGGCCAACAAAATACCAGCAATCCAAGGATTAAAAAGTAATTTCGACAATTCGATAAAAATACGTTCATGTTTACCATCGTTAATCAAGTAAGATAAATCTGGATTATGAGCAAAAAAGGCGATACCAAAAAAACCAACCGTGATTGCGCCAGCTAAACATAAAATCATCCATGTCATACTAATCCGTCGAGCGTTTTTCATTACTTCATGTGAATCAGCAGCCATAAATCTGGCTAAAATATGAGGTTGCCCAAAATATCCAAGCCCCCAACCTAATAATGAAATAATGGCAATAAAATCCATATGAGCAAATAAATTGGTATAATCTGAATTAAGCGATTCAATATATGTCAATGCATCAGAAAGCCCACCAGCATTCACCATAACCATAATTGGCGTTAGAATAAGTGCAAACATCATTAAACTAGCTTGAATAGTATCAGTCCAGCTTACTGCTAAAAAACCACCGATAAACGTATAGGCAATTGTTGCACCTGCACCCGCTAACATCGCCCAGCCATAGCTCATACCAAATGTACTCTCGAATAACTTTGCGCCCGCAACTACACCAGAAGCACAATAAATAGTAAAGAATATTAGAATAATGACAGCTGAAATAATGCGTAGAAGTGAGCTTTTATCATCAAATCGACGAGCAAAATAATCGGGTAAAGTTAATGAATTATGATTGATTTCAGTAAAGACTCGTAATCGTCCTGCAATGAGTAGCCAATTTAAATAAGCACCAATAATCAATCCGATTGCAATCCAACTTTGTGAAATACCAAACAAAAAAACAGCACCAGGTAATCCCATTAATAGCCAACCACTCATATCTGATGCACCAGCTGAAAGTGCAGTCACAACACTACCGATACGACGCCCACCTAAAATATAATCACCAAAATTTTGCGTTGAGCGAAACGCAAAAAAGCCTATGGCAATCATGCCTAAAATATATACAGCAAAGGTGACAATCATTGGTAAGGGCATATCTTTAAAAAACCTTATTTGATAAAATTAAGAAAATAGTACTCTAGCTTATCATAAAATCACTATGCTAAAAAGTCAGTGAGTATGAATGGAATACACAAATAACAAAAAACTAAGCAACATTAAAAATAAAAGTGTCTTACAATTATTAATCAGTATGTTTCATCGTTCCAATCTATATTAAAAAAACTAAAGGCAACTTACAGATAAACAGTAAATAAAAGTATATAATATGCACCTTACTATTTTTTAATAAAATTATTTTGTGAAACAATCAACCCGAATTCAAATTCTAGAAAGATTAAAGGATCATATTAAAGATCCAACAACAGAACTAGTGTATGAAACACCTTTTGAACTATTAATTGCAGTTGTTCTTTCTGCTCAAGCGACTGACGTTAGTGTAAACAAAGCCACAAAACCACTGTTTGCTATTGCAAATACAGCTGAACAAATTTTGGATCTCGGTATTGATAAACTAAAAAGCTATATCCGTACCATTGGTCTTTATAACAGTAAAGCGGATAACATTATAAAAACATGCCAAATTTTAGTAGATAAATATCAGGGTGAAGTCCCTGAAAGTTTTGATGCACTAATTGAATTACCGGGCGTTGGACGTAAAACGGCAAATGTTGTGTTAAACACAGCCTTTGGCTGGCCTACCATTGCCGTTGATACACACATATTTAGAGTAAGTAACCGTACAGGTTTTGCACCAGGTAAAACTGTAGAGGCTGTTGAAGAAAAATTGCTGAAAGTCGTACCCAAAGAATATAAAATAAATTGTCACCACTGGCTAATATTACATGGCCGTTATACCTGTATTGCCAGAAAGCCTAGATGTGGATCCTGTGTTATAGAAGATTTGTGCGAATTTAAAGAAAAAATTTACCCAGAGTAGAAATCAATGCCAAATAAATTTAATTTAGACCAAGATGATATAAACTTGTTTAAAAATAGTATTGGTAACATCACCAAAAAACTAAAACAAGATACTGTCGTTCATAAACCACAAAAACGTTCACAAAAAGCAATAGAAACCCAAAAACAGCAATATGAAAAAATCAATGCTGAATTTTATTTTTCTGATGATTATCAGCCACTATTGCAAGAAGACCCAATTCGCTATAGTCGAGAAAATGCAGATCCCTACGAAGTAAAAAAATTGCGTCGTGGATTTTATGAACCAGAATTCTTTTTAGACCTACATGGGTTAACTCAACAAGAGGCTAAAAAAGAAATTGCAGCTCTTATCGCAGCATGTTTACGTGAAAGAGCTCATTGTGCTTGTATCATGTATGGACATGGGAAAAACATCTTAAAGAAACAAACACCCATGTGGCTAGCTCAGCATCCTCATGTTATCTGTTTTCATCAAGCGCCTAAAGAATTTGGTGGCAACGCAGCGCTTCTGATTTTATTTGATATCGAGAACAAACTAATAAATAGCTAGTTTTTGAAAACTTAACTATCTGGATAATCATAAAAATAATTTTTTACTCTCCTTCCGTTAATTTTATCTAAACCTTTGTGTCGAATTTAGTATGTAGATAAAAACAACAATTAAAATAACTTTAACTAAAGATTAATGTTTAAAAGTAGTTGTTAATAACACAAAACAAAAAAACCAGCTTAGCGATAACGTCAAGCTGGTAAACATTGGAAGCAATGTGAGCAATGTCATACTTTTTTAGAAGTCTCAAAAACTCTAGCAAAGTACTTTTTAATGATAATAATTATCATTAACAAAATCAAGCATTTTTTTATTTTTCTAAGCTAAATAAAAATAAACGCTTTATCCACTAATTTCATAATAAGAGGATTGATATTTAACAATATAAAAAAATAAGCAAAATATTCCTATCCTGCTTTTATAAAAAATTCTATGCAATGGTTAATTTAGGCGAAATAAAACAGAGTATAGTACTCATTATTTTTGATAAATAAATTCAACACCCTCTTCATCGCTTTCGTCCCAGTCATCAAAATCATCGTCATCGTCATCGTCAAAAGCCTCATCCATTGCTTGTTGATGGTAATCATCCCACATAAATTCCACTTTTTCAGGCGATGACTCTTCTTGCTCTGCTTCACGTGGATGCACATTGATATATTCCATTAAGTCCCAGCATAAGGCCTTTACACCTTCTTGATTAATGGCTGAAATAATATAATATTTATCTTGCCAATCAAGAGCCTTAGCTATTTCAGCCGCGCGTTTAGCGCTCTCTTCAGGACCTAATACATCCATTTTATTAAACACCAACCAACGTGGTTTATTAGCTAACTTCTCGCTATATTGTTGAACCTCTTGGATTATCACTTTAGCATTTTCTATCGGATCTGATTCATCTACTGGTGCCATATCGATCAAATGAACTAAAACACGACAACGTTCAAGATGTTTTAAGAAACGAATACCAAGTCCTGCACCGTCTGATGCCCCCTCTATTAAACCAGGAATATCAGCAACAACAAAACTTTGTTCATTATCCATTCTTACTACACCTAAACTAGGCACTAAAGTAGTAAATGGGTAATCAGCAACTTTCGGTTTAGCTGCTGAAACTGAGCGAATAAAAGTTGATTTACCAGCATTAGGCAAGCCCAACATCCCCACATCAGCAAGTAACAATAATTCTAATAATACATCGCGCTTTTCACCTGGAGTACCATCAGTTTTTTGTCTTGGTGCACGATTTACCGATGATTTAAAACGCGCATTTCCAAGCCCATGAAAACCGCCCTTGGCAACCAATACTTTTTGTTGGTGATGGGTTAAATCACCAATAATTTCACCAGTATATTTGTCGGTAATTCTTGTTCCCACAGGTACTTTAACGGTAATATCTCGACCACGCTTACCGGTACAATCAGAACCCTGTCCATTTTGGCCACGCTCAGCACGGTAATTTTTTTCAAACTGAAAATCAACTAGTGTATTTAAATTCTCATCAGCAATAAAAAAGACATCACCACCATCACCACCATCACCACCATCAGGGCCACCTTTAGGTATATACTTTTCTCGGCGAAAACCGACACAACCATTTCCACCATCTCCAGCTTCAACACGGATTGATGCTTCATCAACAAATTTCATTATTCTTCCCCTTTATTGCGGTTAATTAGCCAGCCTTTTCTTGGATGCCAAATATAATGCCCAATGGTCGCAAACATAGCACCCGCAACAACAGATACTGCACCAATATAACCTAAAATATTTAAATATTGCATAGCAAACTTTTCAGGCCAAATTAAAGCAAACAAATCTGAAAAGATCAGCGAAAACAATGGCGTTAGGGTTGTTATTGCACTCACTTGTGCTGCTTGCCATCGTTCCATAGCCATCACTAATGCGCCATAAGCAATAATAGTATTTAAACCACAAAATATGATAGCAAACAGTTGAGTTGCATCAGCATTTGTAATTTTACTTAGCGACGTAAAAGGCAACAAAAAAACAGTACAAATAAGGTAAATCAACCAAAGTAACTGTTTTGCACGTAATTTCTGTAATAGTACTTTTTGAGCAAGCGCATAACAAGCCCATGATACCGAAGCCAGTAAACCAAGCCACACGCCAATGCCATATGAAGACATATTAGAAAACAGATCTACAATATTTTTATTAAAAAATAACCCCAGCCCAACTAATAATACTAAAATACCAATAATCTGAGTCGGTCTGAGTCGCTCTCTAAAAATAAAAGCACTTGAAATCATAAAAATCACAATGCCTGTTTGCCCAACAACCTGAGCGGTTGTAGCTGAAAGATACTGAACTGCACTAGCAAACAATGCAAAATTACCCAACAGCCCAAAACCGGCAATCATCAATAAAATAAAACGACGACGTTTTCTAAACATCATTAAATTAGGAAATTGCTTTTTATAAGCCAACCAGATGGTAATACCGAGCGCTGAAATAGCCAATCTCGACCAAGCTAATGTCAATGGATCAACTACCACTAGCGCATATTTCATTGCAATTGGCACAATGCCCCACATCACTGCGGTTAACATGGCAAGTGCAAAACCTAATTTAACATTTTGCTGCTTTATCATATCACCATCAATTTTATATTAACTTCAAGAAATGAAAAAAGCCCCACAATAATTGTGAGGCTTCTATAACTTTTGAACCGTTTATGAATTAGCTGTTAGCAACAACGCTAACATAACGACGATTTTTAGGTCCTTTAACTTCGAATTTTACTTGTCCATCAATTAAAGCAAATAATGTATGATCACGACCACAACCTACATTAGTGCCTGGGTGGAATTGAGTTCCACGTTGACGAACTAAAATATTACCAGCAAGAACTTCTTGAGAACCATAACGTTTAACACCTAAACGTTTACTATGGGAATCACGACCATTACGTGATGAACCACCAGCCTTCTTATGTGCCATTGTTCGATACTCCTATTAAGCGATTGCAGTGATCTTCACATCAGTGAACCACTGACGGTGACCTTGTTGTTTACGATAGTGTTTACGACGACGGAATTTAACAATTTTCACTTTATCGCCACGACCGTGTTCAACAATTTCTGCTTTAATTGTTGCACCTTCAACAAACGGAGCACCAACTTTGATGTCTTCACCATTTGCTACCATTAAAACTTTATCGAAAACAACTTCTGCGCCTGTTTCGACTTCAATTTTTTCCAAGCGAACGACTTGTCCTTCGCTAACTCGGTGTTGTTTACCACCACTTTGGAAAACTGCGTACATACTTAACTCCGCAATAAAAAGCAGACGATTACTTGATTAAACATATATGTCTGCGTGATTAATCTTATAGGGCGTGAATTTTACGCAAATTTTATTCTTGTTGCAAGCGCTGTTTAACAAAAGATCGCAAAAAGTTACAAAAAAGATCAGATAGATACTCTTTTCAAGCTACAATAACCATAAATTACTATTTAGCTAAAATAAAATTACAAAATAATATTGAGTGTTTATATGTCGAAAATAAAAATTCGCCTCACCGAATCAATTATTAATCGTTTAACACTATTACTGTTCTGTTTAGGTGCTATTGCTTTAATCGCTTTATCGTTTTCAATCCAGGTAGCCAATGATACAAAAGGTGGGGCATATATGGTTAATCAATTAGGCTTACTAAGAATGAAGAACTACCAAATACTAACCATGATTCCACTCAATAAGAAAGATTATGATAATTTAAATATTTTTATTAATATTTCTTCATCACAGAAACATTTAACGCTCTTAAAACGCTACGATTTAATTAACGAATTTAATCAACTAGAAACAGATTGGAATACTCGACTTATTACTAAAATACAGCAAGCACAAAAAATCGATGAAATAAAAATTGATATTGAAAACTATGTTTCTCGTATCAACCACTTAGTAGATAGGATTGATCAAAAAACCGAAAACAAAATTTATTATATTTCTCAATTACAACAATTATTTATTGTTATTATCGTAATTTTTTTAGCTGTTCAAATTTATTACTTACGTTACTGCCTTCTTGCGCCATGGCAAAAACTAATTAGCATGGCTGAAGCAATTTCTAACCACAATTTTAAAGCGCGTTTTAATATTAAAAGCAGAAAGAATGAATTTGATCTTTTAGGGCTAGCTTTTAACAAAATGTCCGAGCAAATCGAATCACAATATTTATTGTTAGAAAAACAAGTTGCAGAAAAAACAGCTAAATTACAACAAACCAATAAAATTGTTTCATTTCAATATCAAACAATTAAGCAACTACATACTTCAGAGCCATTGTGTGAACGTTTTCTAAAAATACTACACAAATTAGAAGATTTAGTACCATTAACTCAATTTAAAATCCGTTTTTATGAATCAAATGATCCTGAGCATTATCAACAAATCAGTTACGATAATGAGCAAAAATTACCTTATTGCCAAAATCCTAAATGCAAAGCTTGTTTAATCTCGTCAAAATCTTATCAAAAAAATAACTTTCAACGCCATTGGCACCTTCAAGAAAACGGGGAAAAATATGGAATATTATTTGCTTTGCAGCCAGAAAATATCATATTAACCAATGAACAAGAAAACTTAATTATGGGGATGATTGAGCAAATGACTACTGCGATAAAACTCGATAGACAAATCGAACAACAAAAACAATATTTATTAATAAAAGAACGCTCAGCAATGGCTAGAGAACTGCATGATTCCATTGCTCAATCTCTATCTTGTTTAAAAATACACCTTAGTTGCTTACAAATGCAATCAGATTTAACATCACAAAGCAGTATTGATTTATTGGCAACAATGCGTAAAGAAGTCAATATAACCTACTCTCAGCTAAGAGAACTAATTACCTCTTTTCGCTTACGCCTTAACCAAACAGGTTTTTATGCAAATTTAATAGAATTAATTGAGGAATTTAATCAAAAATTACAATTCAATATTCAGTTTGAATATTTATTACCGCTGAATATTATCAATAGTAAATATGCATTTCATTTATTGCAAATAATTCGAGAAGGACTAAATAACATATACAAACATGCTAAAGCTACACAGGTTATTGTTAGTTTAAAAATTGATGACCATCAAATTATTTCTGTTTGTATTGAGGATAATGGCATTGGTTTACAAAACAATATTAAACAAGATAATAGTTATGGTCTAATCATTATGCGTGATAGAGTTGAAATACTAAATGGTAATTTAACAATAAACAGCCCGCCCCACAAAGGGACACAAATTATGATAGCATTTAAGGTTAACAAAACCATTTCATTCAAAGCAATAGAAGAGTAAAAATGGAACAAATAAATTGCTCAATACTTCTTATTGATGATCATCCAATGTTAAGAAATGGCGTAAAACAGCTGATAAATACAGTAAACCATTTTGATATTGTAGGAGAAACTGGCTCTGGAATAGAAGGCGTTAGATTAGCCGAAGAGCATGATCCTGATATTATTCTACTTGATATCAATATGCAAGATGTTAATGGATTAGAAATATTACGCTATTTGCGCGAAAAAAAAATATCGAGTCGCATTATTATGTTTACAGTATCAGATGCAAAAGAAGATATAATCACCGCACTAAAAACAGGTGCTGATGGCTATTTATTAAAAGATATGGAGCCTGAAGATTTTCTAAAATCACTACAAGAAATCTCGATTGGAAAGCTAATTATGGATAATGCTATTTCACATATTATCTTCAATTATATGCGTAATAACGAACAACTAACTACAAAACAAATGCATGATGTCAGTTTATTGACACCAAGAGAAAATGAAATTTTTAATTTATTAGTACAAGGACTACCAAATAAGCTAATTGCAAAAGATTTAGGTATCGTTGAAAGCACAGTCAAAGTACATATCAAAAGTATATTCAAAAAACTTAATTTTAAATCAAGAATGGAAATGACAGTATGGTATTTACAAAGTAAGGAATAAACGTATACATTGAAAAATAAAAATAAATTTTCATGCTTTACCTAAATTACACCATGAAGTGCAATTCGTCACCTTTGATAATGGAACCGAATTTAATTATCATCATGCTATTGAGCATTATTTAAATACTACCGTATACTTTGCGGAACCTTATAAAAGCTGGTAAAGAGGCACAAATGAAAACACTAATGGCTTAATACGTCAGTTTATACCTAAGTCAGCGGCTATTTCATTAGTTGACGACGAACAGATAAAGAAAATTCAATATCTATTGAACTCTCGCCCAAGAAAACGGCATAAGTTTAAAAGCCCTGCCGCTTTTTATTCTAAGGAGTTAAGACGAATTGCTCTTCATGGTGTAATCTAGGTTTTTAAAAACAAAAATAATCCCGAAAAATAATTAGCTATATTGTCTGTCTTATTCCAGTATCAGAATGCGCCGACAACAAAGCTAGATTAGCATGCCAAACAGGGGTGTTTGGCATGGAGAATGTTTTGTTCTGAAACAAACTATAGTTGATGACTTAATCGAAATAGCGGTATTGTCACCATTATAGTTTAAATTGGTGAGTGAAAATTATAAAGGAAGATTACGTTTACTCATTTCTTCTTTGTAAGCACCAAACCACATATTTTGTATTTTAATATATTCTTTATAAAGTAAACCAAACGTAAGTATAGCCAACCATTTGCAATCTTTCCATTTTTTGAAACTGTTATAACGACGGATTAATTTTGCATCGCTAATCTTTCCTGATTCAAGTCTTTTTTAATTCTTTTATACGTTAGCTTACTTAAAAATCGAATATAATGCGCAAAACAAAACCACAAGCCAAAAAACAAAAATAGTAAGAAAGCACAACCTAAAATAGCTTCTAAAAATTTCATAATTTCTAATCCTTAATTAAAAAATAAACTTTTCCTTATTTATATTAAATTTAGTAGCATTAATTATGTTATTAATTTGCGCATTATAATGGGAAAAACACCGGAACTAAAGCAATATCTACCACCATTACTAAAAAAGTTAACGGTATGCCAATTTTGACAAAATCGCCAAAGCTGTATCCTCCAGGTGCTACCACCATGGTTTTAATCGGTGAGGATACGGGCGTAATAAATGACGCTGATGTGGCAATTGCCACCGTCATGGCAAATGGATAAGGTGAGTAACCAAATTTTAGTCCTAAATCAATAGCGATTGGCGCAATTAAAATTGCTGTTGCAGTATTGGATATAAATAATCCAATTGTTGAGCATAATAAGAAAACGAATGTTAGCACTATGTATGGGCCGAAAGAGCGTAAATGGACTTCAAGCCAAGCTGATATGAGCGAAATCCCCCCCGTTTTGTTGAGTGCTAGTGCAAAAGGCATCATACCTATAATTAGAATTAAGGTTGGCCAATGTATGGATTTATAGGCATTGGTCATGTCAATGCATCGTGTTGCCCCCATCAGTAAGCAGGCGATTAATGCCGCAACCACATTAGGCACAATACCTGTCACCATTAAAATAATCATAATGGCTAGGTTAATTAAAGCCGCTGGTGCTTGTGAGCTTGCTGGTGCAATGTCGTCGATATCTGCCGGAAAGTCTAATACAACAAAGTCATTGGTTCGAGTTTGTAGTTTTTGGATCGAACCCCAGTCACCACAAACTAATAATGTATCACTCATTTCTAAACGTTCTTGGAATAAGTTGTTTGTTTCAACCGGTGCATGATTACGCCAAATCCCAATTACGGTTAGGAAATATTTTCCTCTAAAATCAATTTCATTGAGTGTTTTTCCACATAGTGTCGATTCGGGCAGTAAGGCAACTTCAGCCATACCAACTTGTTTAACTTGTTCTGAAAAATATTCACCGCGTAAAACTTTGGGTTCAAGGTTATTAGTGGTTAAGAAGGTTCGATAATCCGCTTCAGAGTGCGACATATCGAGTAATAAAATATCATTTTCACGAAATTCGGTTGAGCCATTAACGGGGATTAGTACTTTGTGGAATTTGCGCCAACGTTCAATACCAATAACATTTACACCATGTTCACTACGCAAATGTAAGCCATCAATTGTGCGCCCAACAAAAGGTGAGCCAGCTAGTATTTGTGCTCGGTGGGCTCGGCCAATTAATTTATAGTCTCGAATTAAATCGGTGATTTTTCGTCTTTGTGGTTGGGTATTGGTTGGGGTGACTTGTTCTGCTGTGAGTAACCAATTGCGTGTTAATATGCAATAAATAACCCCGACAATTAAAACACCGATACCAATTGGGGTGATCGAGAAAAAACTAAATTCAGTTAAAGCGGCACGGTTTAATTCACTGTTTACAACAAGGTTTGGTGCTGTGGCGACCAGTGTCATCATGCCACTTATTAATGCCGCAATACAAAGTGGCATCATTAATTTTTTTACATGAATACCGGTATGGTTAGCAATGCTAATGGCAACGGGTATAAAAATTGCAACTACGCCAGTTGAACTCATCACTGATCCAAGCAAAGCAACGCCTAACATGATACAGGTGATAATACGAATATCATTTTTGCCTGCGACTTTTAATATGTATTCGCTCATTTTGTATGAAATGCCTGTTCTAACCAAGCTTTCACCAATAATAAATAGAAGGGCAATTAAGATAATATTGGGATCGCTAAATCCAGCTAGGGCTTCGGCTGGTGTTAATACGCCTGTGATGGTGATTGCTGTGATTGTGAGCAATGCAATAATGTCCATTCTTAGTTTGCTGAACGAAAACATTAAAATTGCTATTAATAATAATATGCAAACGGTAATAAGTGGGTAATATTCAATAAAATAATTAGGTAAGAATTTAGCGATTGATGATACTAAACCATCCTCAGATGATAAATGTTCCACAAAAAGTAGCTCTATGATACAGATTACATTTTGTACATAATACCTTGATTTATTGTAATAGGGAATATCTCTAAATAAAGTTTATATGGCTATAATTACTTTATTGTTAATTTTTTTTACGTTATTTTTCGTTTTTTAACATTTTCTGCTATTTTCTTTATGACATATTCGCATTATTGAAAAGTAGGTGTAATTTAAGCAACTAAACCTATTTAATCGTTAACTCTTTAGGAGAGAATATGTCATCAAAGAAATCTGTTGCACAAATTATAGTTGATGTTTTGTCTGAAGCAGGTGTTAAGCATTGTTATGGTATTGTTGGGGATACTTTAAATCATATTACTTCTTCTATTAAAAAAAGTAATATTGAATGGGTACATGTTCGTCATGAGGAAGTCGGTGCTTTTGCCGCAGGGGCAGAAGCTTATTTAACAGACCAAATTACAGCTTGTGCAGGATCTTGTGGTCCAGGAAGTTTGCATTTTATTAACGGTATTTATGAAGCACACCGTAATAAAGTACCTGTTGTTTTATTGGCAAGCCAATTGGTGACTTCGCAACAAGGTACCGATTTTCCACAAGAAGTTGACTTTGAATCTATTTATAAAAATTGTTCTGTATTTTGTCAGCAAATCAATGATCCAACCCAAGCAAGACAAATAACAACCGCAGCAGTTCAAGCTGCAATTAATCAACGAGGTGTAGCCGTTTTAGTGATACCTTATAATATTAGTTTAATTAAGGTTGAAGATAATAGTAGGCATAAGATTTATCACCCTAAACCTATTATTCGTCCGTCAAATGAAGAACTGAATCAAATCGCAGAAATACTTAATAATAATCATAAAATAGCTATCTTTGCTGGGCAAGGAGTGTGTGAGGCTCACGATGAGCTTATTGCCTTTGCTGAAAAATTAAAATCACCTATTGTGCATACCTCAAGGGGAAAAGATTTTGTTGAGTATGATAATCCTTATAACGTTGGTATGACTGGTATGTTTGGTATGGAGTCAGGAACAACAGCGATTAAAGAGTGTGATGTGTTAATTATGTTAGGTGCTGATTTTGCGTGGTCACAATTTTATCCTGATAAAGCGATTATTATTCAAGTTGATATTGATGCTACTCATCTTGGACGGCGTCATCCAGTGAATGTGGGGGTTGTTGGTAGTAGTAAGCCAACTTTAGCCGCTTTAATTCCTTTAGTTAATGAAAAACAAGATACTAAGTTTTTAGAAAAATGTCGCCAATTGTATATAAAAGCAATGGATAAATTGAATAAGAAAGCTGTACCTTCTCAAACAATGATTCATCCTCAATATTTAACCGAGCTTGTTGATAAATATGCGACACAAGATGCTGTGCTTTGTGCTGATGTTGGCTCAGCTATGGTTTGGGCTTGTAGGCATTTTAATACCAATGGAAAAAGGCGTACGGTAATTAGTTTGAAACATGGCACAATGGCAAATGCAATGCCGCAAGCGTTAGGTGTGCAAAAAGCATTCCCTAATCGTCAAGTCATTACTTTATCAGGTGATGGGGGTATTAGTATGTTATTAGGTGATTTATTAACTACAATTCAAGAAAATTTGCCAATTAAAATTATTGTACTTAATAATAGTTCACTTAATTTTGTTGAATTGGAACAGAAATCAGAAGGTTTAGTTGATCACTATACCGATCTACAGAATCCTAATTTTGCAAAAGTTGCTGAATCGATGGGATTATTTGCGATAAGAGTCGATAATTCTGATTTTCTTGATGAAGCAATGCAATCATTTTTATCGCATCAAGGTCCTGCATTATTAGATGTTAAAACCAGCTCTAATGAATTAGTTATGCCGCCTGAAATTCAAGCATCGCAGGTTATGGGGATGGCGCTTTACAGTGTAAAAGCTTCATTGCAAGGGAAAATGGGCGATGTAGTAAATCTATTGGTGGATAATTTTATCAAGAAATAGTTTATATTATTTTTTATATTTATTTTAAATGACAAGTTTACAGAGATTTTTTGTTAAAAAGTTTCAGGAAATAGGGGTGTTTCAGTATAATTTGGGGGGATCTACCGCTGATTTGCGGCAGAATAAATGAATTAAAAACTAACGGCGCCTTCTTCTGCGGAAGTTAAATTTTCTCGGATAACGGTAAATAGTTCACGCCCATAACCGAGATGTGAATCCGCTAAATCGAAAGAATAAGGTTCACGTTTGGCTAATTCTGCTTCGTCTACTAATAATGTTATTTCGCCAGTTTGACCATTAACACGGATCATGTCGCCATCTTGTACCTTACTGAGTAAACCTCCATCATAAGCTTCGGGGGTGACATGAATTGCGGCGGGCACTTTGCCTGAAGCTCCCGATAATCGACCATCAGTTAATAACGCAACTTTATAACCTTTATCTTGCAGAACACCTAGCGGCGTTATCAGTTTATGCAATTCCGGCATACCAATTGCTTTTGGTCCTTGATAACGGACAACAACTACGCAGTCTTTATCTAGTTTGCCTGCTTTATATTCGGCATCTAAATCATATTGGCTATTAAAGATCACTGCTGGTGCTTCAATAATTTGATGTTCAGGTGCAACGGCTGATGTTTTCATAATTGCACGGCCAAGGTTACCTGACATCACTTTTAATCCTCCATGAGAATTAAATGGTTTTTTGATTGACGCAATGACGCTGTCATCTAATGATTTTGTTGGGCCTTCACGGAAAGTAAGTTTGCCATTTTCTAAAATAGGTTCTTGAGTATAACGACTAAGTCCACGTCCTACTACAGTTTCAACATCTTCATGTAATAAACCACCAGATAATAGTTCGCGAACCAATAAAGATGTCCCTCCAGCGGCTTGAAAATAGTTTATATCGGCTGGACCATTCGGGTAAATTCGGCAAAGTAGTGGTACTGCTGTTGATAGATCTGAAATATCATTCCAATTAATAATTATGCCTGCTGCTTTAGCCATCGCCACAATATGCATTGTTAAATTAGTTGAACCGCCAGTTGCGAGTAGTGCAACTAGACCATTGACAATCACCTTTTCATCTACCATTTTACCAATAGGCATATAGTTTCCTGATTGGTTGGTTAGGCGAGTAATTTGTTTAGCAGCAGCATTGGTTAATTCATAACGTAATGCTGTTTCAGGATGAACAAAGGCCGTCCCTGGCAAATGTAGTCCCATTAATTCTATAACCATTTGGTTACTATTTGCTGTACCATAAAAAGTACAAGTACCGCTAGTATGATAAGATGCAGATTCTGATTCAAGTAAGTCTTGACGCGAGGCTTTACCTTCCGAGTAAAGCTGGCGGATACGCACTTTTTCTTTATTAGGTAAGCCCGATGGCATTGGTCCTGCAGGTACAAAAATAGCAGGTAAGTGACCAAATGTTAATGCACCAATAAATAAACCTGGTACGATTTTATCGCATATTCCAAGATATAGAGCACCATCAAACATATTATGTGAAAGCCCGACAGCAACCGACATCGCAATCACATCACGGCTCATTAATGATAGTTCCATTCCTGGCTCGCCTTGGGTTACACCGTCGCACATAGCGGGTACTCCGCCAGCCATTTGTCCAACTGCACCAACTTCGTGAAGTGCTTTTCGAATTTGTTCAGGATAAAACTCATACGGTTTATGAGCTGATAGCATATCATTATAAGAACTAATAATCCCTATGTTACTTTTTAAAATGTTTTTTAGATCATTTTTATCATCGGTACAACAAGCCGCAAAACCATGGGCTAAATTACTACATGGTAAACTAGATCGCGTTACTTTTTTATGTATCGCTCGTTCTATTTTTTGCAGATAAGCAGCACGAGAAGCTTTAGAACGTTCAATAATACGTTGAGTTACAGCTTGGACAGTTAGATTCACATTGGCCTCTTTTTATTTTGTTTCTATTTTTTAGCAATGGCATATTGCTCGTATTACTAGTTCAGTATCGTGGACAACTTCTTTTAATGGTTGTTCAATGTTGATATTGTAGACATCATTCTCATCAGCAGTGGGTTCTTCTAGAGTATCAAATTGTGATTGAAGCATACCTGTTTTTTGGTAGTGACCTTTACGTTTAGCGAGCCGTTCAGCAATGACATCAAAACCTCCTTTTAAATAAATAAAATGTACGTTTTCATTTTCACCGCGAATAATATCTCGATATTTTCGTTTTAATGCCGAGCAGATAATAATTGAAACATCGTTAACATTACTCATGGCAAATGCGGCATTACTAATTAGTTTAAGCCAAGGCATCCGATCTTCATCGTTTAATGGTGTACCGCTGCGCATTTTTAAAATATTGTCTTTGGGATGTAAAAAATCGCCATCTAAAAAAGCCGCATCTAGATCGTAAGCAACTTGTTTAGCAACTGCTGATTTACCACAACCTGATACTCCCATTAATACAAAAACTTGTTTATTTGTTTTAGTCACAATTAATCCTTCATGCTCTTATTGTTACGGGTAACATGTTACCCATTAATCTTTTTTTTGCAATTTGAAAAAGTTTTTTTTGTGATCTGGATCAGATTTTTAGATACATGGGTTGATATAAGGATAAGATTAATTATTAAAAGGTATTAAAAATTAATATATTATTGATAATAGTAGCATGCTAGTTCAGTACGAGCGTCTGTATGCTTAACAAAACGCTCAAAATAAGATCATGCTTAGCGTATTTCAATGTTTTGTAAAAAACTTTCAGAAAATACAGTGTTTGTGTATAAAATTTGTTTTTTATGTTTCGTTAATATTATTGTACATCAACTGTTTTTTTGCTCGATCAACAAACAGCATCACGACAAAAGCGATCACAGTTAAATAGATAATAAAAGCCCCATAAGTTGCTAACATATCAATCAGTGAGCGCCCTCGCATGGCAAAATCGCGGAAAAAGCGAAATAACCAAACTAACGGAAATGCATGGCTAATATAGTACGTCCAAATTGGCATAATACCTACGGCCATTGTTGATCCCCCCATAATAAATCCTGGCGGTACTAGAAAGATCATTTTGCTCGCGCCTTCGCCTGGATTGTTGGTTTTCCAAGACAGTAAAAATCCTAACCAACCAAATGCCAGTCCTGTCATAAATACACTTGGCAAAAATGCAAAATAGTTACCATCAAAGCGTAATTGTCCAAATATGACTAGTACGGCTGTAATTAGGGTTAATGCTGTTGTGTAAAATAGTGCATAAGGAATTGTTCTTGCTAATAAAGAAACAAATCCTCTTTCTATTGCGGTTTGCCATATGCCAGTCACTTTTAAACGTCCAACTATCATTAATGAGGTTAGTCCGTAAGTCAGTGACGAGAAAAAGTAGACAAAATAAATAATCGTCGATATGGTGGACGAGCTCGCAGGATTAAACATATATCGTGTTTTAAGTTGCATAGGTGATAAAATTGCTTCAATGCCTTCTTTACCAAGTCCTAATGCTGCAACTTTACCAACACTAAGTTCAGCCCCCAATTCAGGAATATATTCATTAAGGCTTTGTAGTACTTTGGCATTTTGTGCATCGTTTGTATCATCAGCAAAATAGCCTAGGCGTACGGTTTGATCGCCTTTTTTTAAGCTTTTTTCTAGACCTTTAGGAATATATAAAACACCTAAATTACGGTCATGTGAAACCAACGTTATTGGATTTACTGGCGATCTTATTACTTCAGTAACTTCAATATAAGGTGATGTATTGACTTTGCTAATTAATTCTGTCGAATAATTAGAACCATCAAGATCAATAACCGCAATTTTTCCTTCAAACACAGCTCCATGACTTAATACAATTGAAAACACAAGTGAAACAATAGCAGCTAAGCCAAGCGAAACTTTATAATAAGGTATAAAATGGCCAGACAACATGGCGTCAAGCTCTTCAAGCATGGATTTAATGATGTTTTGCATCATTTTTCAACCTCAAGTGTCATTCCAGTTAATAGTTTAGGAATTGATTCTATGTAAATTCTGACTTGATAAGAGGTTAAATCAGCTTGACCTCGTTCTCGTGTCATGCGTAAATCAGCAAATGATGGCGCAGCGGTGGCAAAGCGAACTTTTCCTTTTATTTCTTTGTTAAGTGCAATTACATTTGCTGTAACCGTTGTGCCTGGTTGATAATCATTAACCATTTTTTCATTCACATAAATGTCGATATATTTACGATCGGTTTCTAATAAGACTGCTGGCGCTCCGTTTGGTACCATTTCACCATCTTCAAACATGAGTTTTAATACTTTTCCATCTTCAGGAGCTCTTAATGTTAATCGCTCATAATTGAGCTGTAGCTGTTTTAATTCAGCTTCACCTTGCGCGAGTTGTGATTGAAGCTGTGTTAATTGATTTTGGCGGTTTTGCAGTTTTTGTCGTGCAATTAAGATTGATTGTATTGTCATTCCTGTTGCATTTTTTGTTTGTTCAAATTGGCTAATTTGCTCAGGTGTTGCGCCAATCATTAAAGTCGATAATTGACTTTCGATTTGAACAACTTGCATTTTGGCGGCAGTAAAGGCATGATGGGCGTTATCCAGTTGCGATTGTGAGTTACCACCAGTTTTGCGTAATTGTGTTTGGCGATCAAATTCTGTGCCAGTTAAATATTGAGCCGATTTTGCCGCTTCTAAATTAGCTTGTACTTCTTCAATTTTGCGCCAAGTTGATAATTCTGAAAGATTAGTTTCGTTCTCTGTAATTTTGATGGCAGCTTGTTCTTGATTAACTGCGGCCTTTTGGCTATCAACAAGTGCTTGCATGCGATCGATAGCTAGCTTGGTATCAATATCTTCTAACTGCATAAGTGGATCACCTTTTTTTACCATTTGTGATTCTTGCACAAAACGTTTGGTGACTTTTCCGCCGACATTTTGAAAGGCAATATTAATTTCGTCAGCGGTTAATACTCCTGATTTGATACTTTTTGCAACCGTTACGGCATCATTCCTTGATCCTAAGAAAATTAAGAATGAGCCAAAAATTAAAAGGAGTAAAAAGATAAGTGGGATTTTGATGTTTTTTTTCATCTCTGCATTTTTCATATTCATAGATAGCTTATTTTCCAATTATTTAGTCAGCTAATTATTTAAGTGAAAAGAAGGACTTTAATGATTAAAGTCCTTTATTTTCGTAATAATTTACGTAACATCAATATTAAAGACTCTTGTTCTTGCGAATTGAGTACTTGTGCAAAAGCGCGAATTGATTTTAGGTGATTGGGTAATGCATTTTGAATCAGTTTTTCGCCTGTATGTGTTAAAGTGATTAATCGAGAACGACCATCATCACCACTTTTTGACATCGAGATTAAAGGCTCTGGCGCTGCCAGCATTCGTTTAACCATTACTGATACTGTTGCTGGTGTTACACCAATGCGCAAAGCAAGATCACTGGCACAGGTTTCACCTTCTGAAAACAATGACATCAATAATGCAAACTTACCTTCAGAAACGCCGTAATCTTTATCTAATTGCGCATAGATATTATCACGAATTAAATCGGCTGTTGTTATTAAGCTCAAAACCAGATCAACACCAGAAACATCAACGATGTCATCGTTAAATCTTTGCGCTCGAGCTAAGGTTTCACGTGAAGGAAGCTTTCTTGAATTGTAATTCAATTATCATTACTCAATTTATTTAGTCGGCTAATTATACTAATTTAGTTAAAATTGGCAATTATTTTAAGTGTGTTTTTGCAAGTTGATGTTTAAGTACTACTAAAGTAGTAATTCTTGAGGGTAATTATATTCTATGCACAGTTTCATACAATGTTACTAAATTAAAATTTGAGCAATTTAATTATATTAAAATTGGAGTTATGTATGAGTAAAACCAACCTCGTTGTTATTGGTAATGGGATGGTTGGACATCGTTTTATTGAAGAGTTAATTGATAAAATGCAGCCCAATCAATTCAATATTACTATTTTTTGTGAAGAATCTCGTCTTGCCTATGATCGGGTGCATCTTTCTTCTTATTTTTCTGGGCACACAGCAGAAGCGCTTTCTCTAGTTCGCGAAGGTTTATACGAAGAGAATAATATTAAAGTATTACTTAATGAACGGGCTATTTTAATTAATCGTCAGCGTAAGGAGATTCACTCTCAACAAGGGCGAATTGTTGCTTATGATAAATTGATTATTGCGACAGGATCTTATCCTTGGGTACCACCGATTAAAGGTGCTGATGGTTCGGATTGTTTTGTTTATCGTACGATTGAAGATCTTGATGCTATTCAAGAATGTGCAAAGCGTTGTCAAAAAGGCGCTGTTGTGGGTGGTGGATTGCTTGGACTTGAGGCTGCTGGAGCTTTAAAAAACTTAGGTATAAAAACGCATGTGGTTGAGTTTGCTCCAGTGCTTATGGCTGAACAGCTGGATGTGCAGGGTGGAGAACAACTACGTCGTAAAATTGAGGAGATGGGGGTAGGTGTTCATACCAGTAAAAATACTCAAGAAATTATTCACACACCTGCTGGGAAAATCATGCAATTTGCGGATGGCTCGGCACTTGAAGTCGATTTTATTGTTTTTTCAACTGGCATTAGAGCAAATGATAAATTAGCTCAAGAATGTGAGTTAGAAATCGGTCCTCGCGGGGGCATTGTTATTAATGATTATTGCCAAACTTCGGATCCTGATATCTATGCTATTGGTGAATGTGCTTGTTGGCAAAACAAGGTGTTTGGTTTAGTTGCACCAGGCTACAAAATGGCTCAGATTGCCTTAGCGCATTTAATGGGACAAGCAGATAAATTTGAAGGCGCCGATATGAGCGCTAAGCTAAAGCTTATGGGAGTCGATGTCGGTAGTATTGGCGATGCTAAAGCAAAAACAATAGGGTGTCATAGTTATGTTTATTTAGATGAAACAACGCCAGTTTATAAAAAATTGGTTGTTTCGAATGATAATAAAAAGCTTTTGGGTGCGGTATTGGTTGGCGATACGTCAGATTATAGTAATTTATTGCAATTAATGCTTAATGATATGGATCTACCTGAACATCCAGATACGTTGATACTGCCTGCACATGCAGGAGCAAAACCAGCTATGGGGGTTGATGCGCTTCCCGATTCAGCACAAATCTGCTCTTGTTTTGATGTGACTAAAGAAAAAATTATTAATGCTATTAATGCTGGTTGTCATACGGTTGCAGCAATAAAAGCTGAAACTAAAGCTGGGACTGGGTGTGGAGGCTGTATCCCACTTGTTACACAAATTCTTAATTTAGAGTTAGCCAAACAAGGTATTGAGGTCAGCCATGCATTATGCGGACATTTTAAATATTCTCGTCAGGAGTTATATCATCTTATCCGTGTTGAGGGCTTAACGTCTTTTGAGCAAGTGATTAAAAAACATGGTAAAGGTTATGGCTGTGAAATTTGTAAACCTACCGTCGGATCTTTATTAGCTTCATGTTGGAATGATTATATTCTTAAAGATAATTTGATTCCTCTACAAGATAGTAATGATATTTTCTTAGGTAATATTCAAAAAAATGGTACTTATTCGATAATTCCGCGTAGTGCTGGTGGTGAAATTACTCCAGAAGGATTAATTGCTGTTGGTCAAATAGCTAAAAAATATCAGCTCTATTCTAAAATTACCGGTTCACAGCGCATAGGTTTATTTGGAGCACAAAAAGACGATCTTCCAGCTATTTGGAAGGAGCTTATTGAGGCTGGCTTTGAGAGTGGCCATGCTTATGCCAAAGCATTAAGAATGGCAAAAACCTGTGTAGGTAGCACTTGGTGTCGATTCGGTGTCGGAGATAGTGTTGGTTTGGGTGTTGAGCTAGAAAACCGCTATAAAGGTATTCGCGCACCACATAAATTTAAACTAGGCGTATCAGGTTGTACACGTGAATGTGCCGAAGCTCAAGGTAAAGATATCGGTGTTATTGCTACTGAAAAGGGATGGAATCTTTATGTGTGTGGTAATGGTGGTATGAAGCCTCGTCACGCTGATTTACTTGCTGCTGACCTCGATAAAAATACACTAATCCGATATATTGATCGTTTCCTTATGTTTTATATTCGTACCGCAGATAAATTACAACGGACGTCAGTCTGGTTTGAAAATTTAGATGGCGGTATTGATTATTTACGTAGTGTTATTATTGACGATAAGTTAGGCATAAATGCTGAGTTAGAAGGTGAAATGACACGCTTACGTAAATTAATGGTATGTGAATGGAAGGAAGCTGTTGAAAATACAGAAGGTCAAATTCGATTTTCTCATTTTATTAATAGTAACAAACGTGATGAGAATGTCCAAATCGTACCTGAGCGTGATCAGCATCGCCCAGCAACAGCAGAAGAATGTAAAGTAATGTTAGGGGAATAATATGAGTCAATGGATAACTATTTGTAAACTTAATGAGATTTTACCAGGCACAGGAGTTTGTGCACTTGTTGGTAATGATCATGTGGCTATTTTTCGCCCTTATAATAATGCTGAGCTTTATGCGATTAGTAACATTGATCCATTTGCTAAGGCAAGTGTTTTATCTCGTGGCATTATCGCAGAACATGAAAATGAGTTATGGGTGGCAAGTCCGCTTAAAAAGCAACGCTTTCGTTTAAAAGATGGTTATTGTTTTGAAGATGAACAATATTCCGTCCCTCATTATGAAGTAGATGTTAATGACGATGGGATCGTACAAGTAAAGTCGCGCTAAATGTATTTTTAAAAGGATAAATTAATTATGTATACAGAGACAATTAATAAATGTGCAGCAAATGCTGCGCGTATTGTTCGTTTGGCAAAAACGAACCCATTTGGTTTTTGGCTAAGTTCTGCTATGGCTGGGGCTTATGTAGGAATAGGTATTATTTTAATTTTTACTTTAGGAAACCTTGTTGATCCATCAATAAGACCTTTACTTATGGGGGCAACGTTTGGTATTGCTTTAACGTTGGTTGTAATTGCAGGTTCTGAATTATTTACAGGGCATACCATGTTTTTAACCCTAGGAGTAAAATGCAAAAAAATTACTCATACCCAAATGTGGACAGTATTGCCGCAAACATGGTTAGGAAATTTATTAGGTTCAATTTTTGTTGCTGCATTGTATTTTTATGCAGCAACACCTCTATTATCAACGGATACTAGTTTGGTCCATACAGCGGCTTTAGCAAAAACATCAGCTTCAGCTTCGGCATTATTTTTTAGGGGTATTTTATGTAACTGGTTAGTCTGTTTAGCGATTTGGATGGCTAATCGAGTTGAAGGTTCGGCAAAGTTTATTGCTATTTGGTGGTGTTTGTTAGCATTTATTGCTTGTGGTTATGAACACTCCGTTGCAAACATGACACTTTTTTCACTTTCGTGGTTTGGTCATCATAGTGATGCTTACACATTAGCTGGAATAGGTCATAATCTATTATGGGTTTCATTAGGAAATATTGTGTCTGGCGTATTATTTATGGGGCTGGGATACTGGTATTCAACTCCCAAAGAAGAGCGACCTTAATAGCTGTTTAATTCAGAAAATGTGGTTAAAATAACCAATATACGGGGGGAAGCATGGTAAGCAATCCCCCAAAGCGTTAAATTAATTAGGATTATATTTGGTTTTAATCGTAATTAGTGATAAAAAATAACGAAGCAATTAAAAATAGGGTAATTAATAAATTTCTATTATTAGAGGTTAGTTGTTAATAAATTTTTAAACAAATAATGTTTTATTTTGAGGTATTATGGATTATTTCCCCTTATTTTGTAAGCTAGAAAACCGTGATTGCTTATTAGTCGGTGGCGGTGAAGTTGCTGAACGTAAAGCTCGATTATTACTTGAAGCTGGTGCCCATTTAACTGTCAATGCACATGAATTTAACGAGCAATTCATATGCTGGAATGAACAAAAACAACTAGTTTTAGTTCAAGGGGAGTTTAATGCTGAATTACTGAATGATAAATGGTTAGTTATTGCGGCAACAGACTGTCAGGAAACTAACCAAAGGGTGAGTATTGAGACGGAAAAAAGGCGTATTTTTTGTAATGTGGTTGATTCTCCAAAAGATGCGAGTTTTATTATGCCCTCAATTATTGATCGTTCCCCTATTATGGTTGCAGTCTCTTCAGAAGGGCATGCTCCTGTTTTGGCTAGATTATTGCGTGAAAAACTAGAATCCATTTTACCCCAACATTTAGGAAAGTTAGCTAAATATGCTGGTTATTTACGCAATAAAGTTAAAACAACCTATCAAACAATGACGGAACGTCGCCGTTTTTGGGAAAGACTATTTTCTCATGATAGGTTAGCTCAAGCGATTGCTAATAACGATTCAGATCATGTTGAAAAACTAACCAATGAGCTATTTGATACATCGCTTGAATCGCGTGGCGAGGTTGTGTTAGTTGGTGCTGGTCCGGGTGATGCGGGCTTGTTGACTTTAAAGGGATTACAACAAATTCAACAAGCAGATATTATTGTCTATGATAGATTAGTATCGGATGAAATTATGAATCTAACCCGTCGCGATGCTCAACGTATTTTTGTTGGTAAGCGGGCAGGATTTCATTGTGTACCTCAGGAACAAATAAATCAGATTCTTTTACAACAAGCTAAAAAAGGCAAGCGTGTTGTTCGTTTAAAAGGTGGAGATCCTTTTATTTTTGGTCGAGGTGGTGAAGAGCTCGAAACATTATTTAATGCCGATATTCCATTTTCTGTAGTGCCAGGAATTACTTCAGCTTCAGGTTGTTCTGCTTATAGTGGAATCCCATTAACACATCGAGATTATGCTCATAGCGTACGTTTAATTACTGGTCATTTGAAAGATGGTAGTCACCTTGATTGGCAAAGCTTAGCCGCCGAAAAACAGACGTTAGTTTTTTATATGGGATTATCTCAAGCTGGCAACATCGAAAAACAATTAATTAAATACGGTATGAATGCAAATACACCAGTTGCAATTGTTGAAGAAGGCACAACGACAAAACAAAAAGTAATATCAGGCCAGTTATGTGATTTAGCACAATTATCTTTGCAAGCTTGTAGTCCTAGTTTAATTATTATTGGGTCTGTTGTTGCATTACGGGAAAAGCTAAATTGGTTTTCTGAGTATTAGTGGGAGCTAAAGGTTTGATCTGTTGATAGTTTAATGGAGCCTTTTTAACGTGTAAAAGAGTTTAATATAAGCATAAAATACGATTAACAGTTCATAGTATAATGTGACTCTAAGCCTAGGGAGATCGCAAATACGCACTATTGCAGTTAGATAGTAAAAGCGCTTTTTTCTAAAATAAAGAACAAAATTCGCCACTGAACAACCTTGTTTAAAAATAAATATTGTTGATATTGCTGGGCAGCATAAAATTAACTGTGTGGCAACCAAAAATGGTGGTAAGGTTTATAGCTGTAATAGTCTTTACTTAATCTGACATTCAAGTTATTTTATAACACAAAAGGAGAGTCAGAAATGAATCAAACAGCCAAAATCATTAAACCTAAATTAGGACTTCTAAAATTAGCTAAGCAACTCGGTAACGTTCAACAAGCTTGCAAAGTCATGGGATACAGTCGAGATAGTTATTATCGCTTTAAAAAATTGTATGAGCAAGGGGGACGAGCTTGCGCTTCAAGAAATTAGTCGTAAAAAGCCTATCGAAAAAAATCGGGTAGAGCCGCATATCGAACAAGCTGTTGTCAATATGGCCTATGAATATCCAGCTTATGGGCAACATAGGGTCGCCAATCAACTCCGTCAAGAAGGCATAATGGTGCCAGGTAGTGGTGTACGCTCTATTTGGCTACGCCATGATTTAGAAAGCTTTAAAAAACGCTTAATTGCGCTAGAAACCAAAGTGGCACAAGAAGGATGTGTGCTCACTGAAAATCAATTACAGGCCCTTGAAAAAGCCAAAGCATCACGAGAAGCGCATGGCGAAATTGAGACACATCATCCGGGTTATTTATGTGCACAAGATACCTATTATGTAGGGCATATTAAAGGCATAGGGAAAATATACCAACAAACATTTATTGATACCTATTCCAGACTCGCTTTTGCTAAAGTTTATACCGAGAAAAACAGTCTGATTGCTGCCGATATGCTCAATGATAAAGTGCTTCCTTTCTTTGACAGCGAACAAGTGCCACTTTTACGCATTCTTACAGACCGAGGTACGGAATATAACGGTCATAAGGAGAGCCATGCTTATGAACTTTATCTTAATCTAGAAGATATTGAACACACCAAGACCAAAGCCTACAGTCCACAAACTAACGGCATTTGTGAGCGATTCCATAAGACGATGAAAACAGAATGTTATGATATTTTATTTCGACGTAAGATTTACACGCAATTGAGTGAAATACAAAACGACATTGAGCAATGGCTTGAGTTTTACAATCGAGAAAGAGCACACTCGGGAAAGTATTGTTATGGAAAGACACCATGGCAAACATGGAATGATGTAAGAGGGTTGGTTAAGGAAAAGCAATTGGAGAATTTATTTTGCTCATCGGACACGCATTTTGTTAAAATGAAGACCGATGAGTAATATGTGTCTGTCAGATTAAGTTTGAGCTACTACACTCCACCGGGTTTAAAATTGCACTTCATGTTTTAATCCAGAAGTGGCTATGATGTGTTTTTGAAGAATAAATGAAATTAATGATTGTCCGAGTTAAGAGAGAACTGTGTGGATCCTTCTTAATATTACTTGTATTATTGAGGGTACTAGTAACTATAAGAAGGTTTTGTTAGCGATAATTGATTTCTTAAAAGTAGATTTAAAACATCCAACTTTTATTGAGTATTCATTTTTTATTAATTTTTAAATAAAAATATTAAGTTATTCTTCATGTTTAGTTTTTAAAGTAATTAATTTTGTTTTATTAATTCCCGTTTCATAACTATTGTTGCTATTATAATAAGTTGCTCTGGCACTGTGTAATATCTGACTATTCAGTGAAATTTTTTTATAGTATTTATCAAAACGTTGATCATGAGCCCAGTCAGGGATATTAGTATAATAATAGTTATAATCTATCCATTTACCTGTGTCAATCTGAAAACTCCCTCTTTTCATTTCAATATTGTAAGTGTCGTTAACTTTATCAATGATAATATCACCAAAGCAAAAGGCACCTTTATTACCAACAAAATATTTTTTACCTTCATTAGTTAATTGGTATCGTAATCCCTTTATATCTAAAGAAGTGTTAGGTTTTTTGGTTGCGTTATTTTCAGATAATTTTGCTATTATTATTTTCGTTTCTAAGAACCCAAGATCGACAAATAGTTGTAATATTTCAGTTTGTTGATTAAAGAAAATATCCTTCGGAAAGGTATTTTGGTTATTGGGTAGAAAATAACATAATGCTTGGTTATTTTGGCTACTTAAAATTTCTTGTAATGGGGTTTTATATTTAGAATTGTCGCAACTTATTAATAATAAACTGGACATGATAATGAATAAATATTTTAAATGCATGATGATTAATACCAATATTCTTTTACTATTAAACCGATACCATATTTGCTATAGAGCTGTTTTGTTTCTTCATCGTAACTAAATACTGTACTACCAGTTTGTAATTTATTTTCTGGTTCTAAATTTGGAGGTAATTTATCAATAATATATTGAAATTCAATTTCAATATCCTTGTTATTAGGTGTTATTTTTGTTACCGATTTAACGACCACTTTGCCAAAACAAAAACCTGACGAAGATAAGTTAGGCCAATGTTTATAATATTTTTTACCTTCCTCACTAATATCATAGATATAAGAGTAGCTAATTTTATCATTTTTGTTGATTTCAATTTGTTCAGTTAATAGTTCAGCCTTGGTTAATATTTGTAATAGATTTAATGTGTTATGGCCATAGCTTCTATTAAAAACGAGGTAAGGAAACTGTGTTATATGTGTCGACACCATACATTTTATAGGTTCACCATTGCCATTAATGGTATCAAAACGCTGTTGGATTTCGTTTTGCCATTGTTGTTCAGTTAAATTAAAAGCCACAGATTGTTTTTGTTGCGACTTGATATCACATCCAGTGAGTGTAAGTGCGATTATTGTTGCCATAAAACTAAGTGAATATTTTTTTATTTTCATAAAGTTTTGCCATCCTTTATCTGGTACATGTTTTCTTCGAAAGAGAATAACTGATAGTAACCGTTTAATTTGGGCTGTAAGCGATCGATATTAAGTAAACTGGTTATTGGTAGTGGAAAACAAAATTCTTTATCTAAATAAGTAAATTGACTGGCAGATAGTGCTGAGTCTTTTAGTGATAATTTACTACAAGGATAGGGCGAGCTGATATCGACTTTTTCAAAAACCTTAATATGATTAAACCAATCAAACTCCATCGGTTTAAAATTGTTATAATCGTCGTGATAGTCGTTTTTCATCACGATGATGTGGTCTTTGGCAAATTTTATATATTCGATAATTTGACTTGTTCTATTTTTAGTACTTGAGGCTATATGATATCGATAACCGAATTTTAAACTCTGGTTTTCAAAATCAAAATCAGGGTCGATTAACCATTCAAATTTTTCATAGTCATTATATGCTTTGTAATCTTCTACCTTTGCAGCAATTTTTGTTTTTAATTTTTCGATTTTAGTCTTGTCGTCAAATAACTTTTTGACTTCAAGTAAGTCAATAAACCCTACTTTATAAACATTTATGCATAATCGGTTTTTATTGTCATAAGCAGGCATAACAAACCTATCACAAAATTCTGCGTTAGTTAACAGGTATTTTTCACTATATATATACCCTTCAGGTATATTTAGTTCTGCAATATTTTCGATTTTAGTTGTAGTAGGCCCTGCAAGATAAATCTTACTCTGATTGAATGCAAAATCACTTGTATTTTTGTTTGATTGGATTTGTGTAAAATAACGGCTGATTTCGGGAATTTTATCTTGTGGTATTTTAATATCATTGTTTTTTTTGTCTAGATAGCCATTTTCATCTGTTTTTGCCGATTCAATATAACGTTCTAAAAGGCATTCTCGCTCTAGATTTGTTGGCCAAACTATTTTATTTTCCGCATTTTTTAATACTTTAAAATTACGGTTACAAAAGTTGTATTGTGCCTGACCGACGATATCTTCATAAAACAAAATATTACCATTTATATCCAAAATCGTTAATAACTCTTTTTCATCCTCACTTTGATTTTTTTGTGCGGCTTTTTGGGCATAATAAAGTTTTTCCTTGCCAACATCTTCAACTGTATAATAATCATATTCACCAAGTGTTTTACCCTTGATATCAATAAGATGATATTTTTTAGAATTATAATTATTTTTTACCCAACTTACTGTGCCGTATAAAGGAGAAATGCTATCAAACTGATTTTCATAATGCATTTTCACATCATAGTCATATAGTTGATAAATACGATAACTATCTTGATAATTGCCTATCCAAAAATAGCCAGCGGAAAGATTGTTTTTATAATCATTATCTCGATTAGCATCCCATGCTTTAGATCCGACATCGGTTTCTTTGCCTGTTTTGCTATTAATTAGATATTGGCTATTATTTTTTTTACATAACTGCATGATTTTATCAGATGTGATTATTTTGCATTGTGAATTTAAGTTTGTTTGGGATTGAGATTTTTGGGGAATTTTTTTGAAAAATTCGCCTTGTAAATTTAAATAACCAATTTTATCGTTTTCAGTAGTAACTTTTGCATAACCATCAATGAATGGATTGATTTTTTTATAATAAATTCCTTTTGGTGTAATTAAATTACCATCGGTATCAATGACAACTGATAAATGTGTATCTTGGTAATAATAGGCTATTCGTTCGGCGCCTAAATAAGTTAAGTTATTTTTGATTTTAAATTTTAATATATCGCCTTTTTTTTCAAAAGAAAATTTAAAGTTATCTATATTATTTATATTACTGTAGTTATATTCATTGTAATTAGTATGTAACTGCACAATCCAATAATGATCTTGGTATTTTATTGAGTCAATTTCTTGGCGGTTATCGATAATAACTGTACCATCACGATCAAAGAGTAGATTGTTATAAGTAATATAACGACTAGCATCATCAGAGAATGCTAAGATTGGGAATAAAATTAAGCTTAAATTTGTTAGATATCGGGCGGATTTTATTATTTTATTATCCATAATAATTGATTGTTATAAAAATAGGATTGTTTTGCGATTAAATATAAGTCGGGTAAATAGATCAAAATGTTGATTAAGTTGATTATTTATCCATACTTTTGTTAGAGATTGTTTAGGATAGGTTAATTGTTTAGTTTGATAAGGAAATAAGATATTTCCTAAATAAAAACAGATTTGATTACCTTTATTTGGAATCTTTTGAAGATAATATGTCTTTATGTTTTTCAATAATGTATTATCAATAGATTTTAGATTTGAATCTTCATAGCCTAATAAAAAAACAAAAGTCTTTTTCATTCTTCATTATTGGTTAATTTATTGCAAAATCGATGTTATTTGTCATGGAACTTTTATTATTAGCGTTTATTTAAATTGACTCACTTTATATAACTTATATTCCATTACATATATCTATTATGCTATAAATTTATACCTATTCCTCGGTTATTATATATTGATCAGTATCATAAAATAGTCAATTTAATTGGCTAAGGTTAGCAGAAATTAACATAATGTAAATAAATTTCTTATAGATAAGTTTCTATTAATTGGAGAGAAGACACGTTATAAAAATCACTTTGCTCATAGTCAAAAAATAAAGCCTATGCTAGACTGAACCAAACTCTGAAGCTTTTTTACCTAAGTGACATTTTCATATGGTGGATTAGCCGCGGTATAACGCAGAAATGGTTATGCTTCCCGATTTGGATAAGGTGTTTAATGTATATATGCAATTAGTTGATAATTATCAACGTCGATTTCAATATCTGCGTTTGTCGATTACCGAGCTGTGTAATTTTCAGTGTCAGTACTGTTTACCACGTGGTTATCAGCCTAACAAGAAACATAAATTTTTGTCGCTCAATGAAATTAATCATGTTGTGGCAGCATTTACTGATCTTGGTGTACGCAAAATTCGATTAACTGGTGGCGAGCCTACTTTGCGTCGCGATTTTATTGATATCTTATCGCTCATATCTTCCTATCCCAGCGTGAAAGAACTCGCTATTACGACCAATGGTTCGCGTTTATTAAAAAATATTCACCATTGGCATCAAGCTGGTTTAAATGCGATTAATATTAGTATTGATAGTTTTTCTCCCCATTTATTTAAATTAATTACTGGTCAAAATAAGCTTAAAGAATTACTGCAGTGTGTTGATAAATCGTTAGAAGTAGGTATAAAAAAAGTCAAAATTAACACTGTTTTGATGAAAAACATGAATGATAATTTAGGTGATTATTTATCATGGATTAAATATCGACCGGTAGAACTACGTTTTATTGAGCTTATGGAAACTGGCGAAAGCCTTGATGTGTTTCATCGTTATTACCAGTCCAGTCATTTGATTGAAACTCAACTAATTGCGCAAGGGTGGGTGTTACAACCCAAAAATCCATTATCAGGTCCTGCTAAGGTTTATGTGCATAGTGACTATCAAGGAAAAATTGGTTTGATTATGCCCTATTCAAAAGACTTTTGTAAAAGTTGCAATCGATTACGTGTATCGTCTATCGGTAAATTACATTACTGCCTATTTGGTGATACTGCGGTTGATTTACGTGATTTGTTGGAAAGCTCAGAACAGAAACAACAATTAAAAGCAAGAATTCTTGCTTCATTAATGATTAAACCAGAAAAGCATTTATTACATGATCATCGTATAGGGATCACCCCTAATTTATCTTATATCGGTGGATAATTGGCTGTTCTGTTTTGGAACATTGTCAATTTGCCAATGTTGTATAGCCCAATCGAGTAGCTGTTTTTGGGTGGCGTCTTGCCAATCTTCTGGTACACATTGCCCTAGAAACTGTAAAGCCTGGACGGTTAGCGCTTTAAAATTGTTTAAATTAATCGGGCTAGCATGATTTTGTTTTGATAGTTTATTGCCATTTTTATCTAATACTAGTGGTAAATGGCAGTAACTTGGCACAGAAAAACCAAGCAGTTGATATAGTGAGATTTGTTTTGCAGTAACAGGTAAAAGATCTGCGCCACGAACAATTTCGGTAATTCCTTGTTCATGATCGTCTAAAACTACCACTAAGTTATAGGCAAATAAGCCGTCTTTGCGGTGAATAATAAAATCTTCTTGCGCACTTGCTTTTTCAACTGTTTGTAAGCCACGAATCTGATCTTTAAATTGAAAAATAGGATGATTTTGTTTTAGACGTATAGCAACTTGTTGCTTATTATTGATAGATAAATGTCGTTCACGACAAAAGTTATCGTAAATACCATTTGTTAGGTTTTGAATTCGTTGTCTAGTACACTCACAATAATAGGCTTGTTGTTTATCTATTAGTGTTTTTAAAACAGTGCGGTAACGCTCACTGCAAGATGATTGATACAAGATCGTACCATCCCAATATAAGTTAAGCGCTTCAAGCGTTTTTAATATAAGTGATGATGCCCCTTTGACTTCTCGTGGTGGGTCGATATCTTCGATACGGACAAGCCATTTACCACGACAAGATTTAGCTTGGAGATAACTACCAAGAGCCGTTACCAAAGAACCGAAATGTAATGGTCCGGATGGCGAAGGGGCAAAACGACCGATATAATGCATAGGTCTGATTTGGAATGATAGATAAAGCTGGGATTACATACCCATTTGTTTTTCGCGAAGTTCTGCAAGCGTTTTACAATCGATACATAAATCGGCTGTTGGTCTTGCTTCTAAACGGCGAATTCCAATTTCAACTCCACAAGATTCACAATAACCAAAATCGTCTGATTCGATTTTCTTTAACGTTTTTTCAATTTTTTTGATGAGTCTTCTTTCTCTATCTCGAGCACGTAATTCAAGGCTGAATTCTTCTTCTTGTGTTGCTCGGTCAGCCGGATCTGGGAAGTTTGCTGCTTCATCTTGCATATGCGTAACTGTTTTTCCCATTTCACCTTGTAGCTGAGTTAGCCAAGCTTCTAAAATAAGTTTAAAATGTTTCAATTGCTTAGGGTTCATGTATTCCTCGCCTTTTGCCTCTTTATAAGGCTCAAGCCCAGCAATTGAAAGCAGGCTAAGAGAAGATGTATTTACTTTTTGTTCCTTTTTCACTGCAATCCCCTTAAGTAAAGATTATTTGAAAGCGCTAAACTATAGCAATAATTCAGCCTTTGGCAAATTTTTTTTATCATTTTTATAGTTAAAAAATAGGAAAAATAATACAACTATATGTTATTAATAAAGATAATTAATTATTCCACTTTTTTAACCCATTTTCAGGACATTTAGCTACTAAATCGTACAATTTGTCGTTATCGGGGAAAATAAGTTCAGGACTGATATCAAATAGTGGATAGAGTACAAATTCTCTATTTTTCATATGATAATGAGGGATAGTAAGTCTTTTATTATTAATGACTAAGTCATCATAAAGTAAAATATCTAAATCTAGGGTTCTAGCGCCCCAACGATTATCTTTGCGTACGCGTCCTTGTGCTTTTTCAATTGCTTGTAGTTCATCAAGCAATGCTATAGGTGATAAGCTTGTCGTCAGTTTAATTACTGCATTAAGATAATCATTTTGATCTTGTGGCCCTAAGGGCTTACTTCGGTAAAATGGTGAAATATCTACCACTTTTGTGCTAGGCAAACAGCGTAATGATTCAATAGCACGATTAGCTTGTGCAAACGGATCTTCAAGGTTGCTCCCTAAAGCAACATAACAAATTGACATAATTAGACTTATTTTTTGTGATGTTAAATACAATTGATGGCAATATCTTAGCACATAAAACAATTGCCAAGAATGATTATATAAATAGATTCATACTTATGACGTTGTGTTATAAAAATATAACCATATAATCTTTAACTTTTTATCTATTTTTCATTATGTTGCCTATGGTAAAGCAAATTACTTTATTAAATGGTTATTTTCATTAGTTATTGTATTTATTGAGAATATAAAATGAATTTAGGTCAACAATTAAGTTTTTTAATAAAAAATACTTCAATAATCAGTGATCATCAAGTTATTGATTGTGCTATCAAGGGGATAACCGATTATTTTGCCTGTAGTTTACAAGCTTGTCAGGAAGATGATGTTCATAAATTACTAGCATGGATAGCAGATGAGGGTGGAAATACTAGAGCTTTGCTAATTGGTCAAAAAAAGTTAGCTACGGCAAGGCAAGCAGCACTTTTTAATGGTTTCCAAGCGCATTGTTTAGATTATGATGATGTACATTCAGATGTTAGAGGCCACCCCTCGGCTGTTATTTTATCCGCTCTTATTGCTAGCATTCGATTAGATAATATTGAACAAAAGGTTGATGGTCGACGTTTTTTAACGGCTTATGTTATTGGTATCGAAGTGATGGCTTTGTTGGGTAAAAGTGTTAATCCACAGCATTATGAAAAAGGTTGGCATGCAACTATTACTTTGGGTGGAATTGCTGCCACTGCTGCTATTTGTTATCTCTATGATGAACCTTTTTTATCACAGGCATTAACATTAGCAGCTACACAAGCATCAGGAATGCGTTTGTTAATGGGTACCCCGATCAAATTTTTACATGCAGGATTAGCAGCTCAGCATGCTGTACAATCCGTTGAATGGTTAAGAGCTGGTATACATGCCGATCAGGATTTTTTAGATGATAAATTAGGTTTTTTGGCTATTTATGGGCAAGGTAATACACATTTTGATTTAAGTCATTGGGGTAAAACTTGGAAGATTGTGGATCCCGGATTATGGTTTAAAAATTATTCTTATTGTTCAGCTGCTGCTTATATTGCTGATGCGGGTCAATTACTTTACCAAAACCCTAGCTTTGAATTTGATAATATTAATAATATTGTTATTTATTTTGCGCCGCCAAATAGTGATGCTGCACTGATATATAAAACCCCTTCATTGGCGCAGCAAGGACGTTTTTCGGCTGAATATGTTTTAGCATTAACTCTTTTAGGATTGCCACTTAGTTTTGAGCAGTTTTCTTCACAACCTATTTCAAATGCAATAAAACAATTAATGCAAAAGATGAAACGAAGTTATCAAACACAACTTATGTCACATCCAGAAGCTTATAATGGGCGTTATGTGATTATTGATATTTTTCTTAAAAATGGTAAAAAGATAAGTCAGCGTATTGATATTCCGAAAGGTTCTCCTAAAAACCCATATAGCCAAACTGAAATGTCGTTAAAATTGCATTCAGCGATTAAAAATAAAACTAAAACAGAGCAATTATTAACAGACATTCATAAACTAGCAAAAGGTTTAGATTTTCGTCAATTTCTGTTGCCTTATTTATTTACTCTTTAAATATTAAATTATTACCATTAGTTAGTATAGTTTTAACTAAATTTCAAAATCAATTTCGTCAGTTAGCTGGCGTAAAAATCGTTGTGTAATTTCATTTTGAGGATTATCGATGACGGATTTTGCTGGTCCCTCTTCGATAACCATTCCGTTAGCCATAAAGATAATTCGATCTGCAACATACTTAGCAAACTCCATTTCATGCGTTACTATAATCATAGTAATATGTTCTTTTGCTAGCTGTAGCATGACTTGCAATACTTCGTGTACTCGCTCAGGATCGAGTGCAGAAGTCGGTTCATCAAATAATAATACATTTGGTTTAACAGCTAAAGCTCTTGCAATTGCAACACGTTGTTGTTGACCACCCGATAAAGTGATGGGATATTGTGTTGCATATGGCAACATACCAACTCGTTCTAATAATGATAATCCTTGTTGTTTTGCTTCGGTTTTATCCATTTTTTGACCAATAATTAATGGATAAGTTATATTTTCTAATGCTGTTTTATTTTTAAATAAATTATAGTGTTGGAAAACCATAGCAGACTGTTTTCGTAAGTTGCTTTCTTCTTTAATACTATAATGCTTACTATTAAGTGATACGGTTCCTATTTTGATAGTGCCAGTATTTGGTTTTTCTAGTAAATTTAAACAACGTAACAGAGTTGATTTTCCTGAGCCTGATGGGCCAATAATGGCAACAATTTCACCTTGTTTTATATTTAAGTTGATGTCCTTTAATACTTCATTATTTGCAAAACGTTTAGATAAATGCGAAACAGAAATCATAACCTTACTCCTTAACGATGATAAGGTATACTGAGCTTTCGCTCTAATTGTTTTTGTATCCAAGAATAGGCAACAACAGTTAGCCAGTAAACAATACCTACAGCTAGATAGGTTTCGAAGTAGAGGAATGAGTTAGCGGTTAATATTTTCCCCGAGGCTAATAATTCTTGCACGCCAACAAAAAAGGCAACAGACGAATCTTTAAGTAATGAAATGAACATATTACCAGCGTTTGGTAGAGCATTGACCATAGCTTGTGGTAGTATAATACCTCGATAAACTTGTATTTTACTTAAACCAACGGTTATTCCAGCTTCTTTCTGCCCCTGATCAACGGACTTTAAACTTGCTCGGAAAATTTCAGCTAAATAGGACGAATATTTTAAACTGAAGCAGATAATGGCTGCTGTTGTAGCGCCCATTTGTTTTAAAACAGGAAAAATTTGTGGTAATCCGTAATAAATAATAAACAGTAATACAACAGAAGGTATTCCTCGAAACAGTGATATAAACAGTGCAAAAAACGAATCGATAATGATTATTTTATTGCTACGTAATAGTGCAATTGCTAGTCCAAATATAATGGCAATCATAATCGATATGATGGTAATAAAAAGTGTCACAGACAGATAAGGTAATATCTGCGGAAACACATTTAAAAAATAGTTTACATTAAAATTCATAGGGTAATATCTTCACCAAAATATTTAATTGCAAGATTTTTCAATGTGCCATTGGTGCGTAACTTTTCGATGGCTTGATTGAATTTTTCACGTAGTGCTTGGCCTTTTTCATCTTTACTAAATGGAAAAGCAACTTGCTCAATAGTAATTGGCTCACCCACTAATTTAAACGGTAGGTTTTTACGCTTAATTTCAGCCAGTAATATTGGCTTAGAATTGACATAACCATCAACTCGTCGATACTCCGTGTCATACATTGCACCATCTCGTGTTTCATAGGTCTTGATTGTTACTTCGTTGTTAGGAAAGGCTTTTTTTAGATTGTTTATATGATTTGAGCCTAGCACACCAGCAATGGTTTTACCTTTAAAATCAGATAATTGCTTGATATCGTTGTTATCTTTGTGGGTAACAACTTGGCTACCGTAAAGGCTATATGTATTGGAAAAATCATATTTGGTTTGACGAGCATCTGTAACCGCAACTGCATTGGCAATAGTATCTAAGCGCCCTGAATCAAACTGCCCCATTAAACCACCAAATTCAGCAATGACCCATTCGACTTTATAGCCTAATTCGTTAGCAATTACTTCAGTAACTTCAACATCAAATCCGACTAAATTACCATCTTGTTTATAACCGTTTGGATAGCTTTGTCCTGTGGAGCCCACTTTAATGACATTTTGCTCTGTTACTTGGTGATTGGATTTATTATCACAACCAATTAAGGCAAGGCTAGTTAATAAAAGAGCGGACAGTAACTTGCTTATTTTTTTCATTGTTTATTACTCCTTTTTCCCATTCGGTATAGTTTTTATGATTTAAGATTTTTTCAAAATAAAGTGTGGTATGATCGGGTGTTAAATTAGCTTGCCCTATTTTTTTATAGCCTCTATTAATATAAGTTTGGGCAAGCCATGGATGATTTGCAGCGGTGCCTAACGTGACAGCAGGTAATTTTAGTTGGTTAATTAGAATTTGCTGTTCAACAAAATCCCATAATGCATTACCATAACCTTTGCCTTTATATTGTGGTGCTGTTGCAAACCAACCTAAATGCGGTAACCCATAAGGTCCAGGGTTATTGCCCCACGGAAAGCGAATACTTAAGGTTGATAGTAGATCACCTTCTTTTTCAAATAGATACACGGCATTGGCATCAATATGGTCAGCAATCTGCGATTGCGTGACTGTTGCTGCGGCAAAATGGATTCCTAATTGAGTGGTAGCTTGATAAGCACTATGCAATAGCGCCTGATAAGCTGGAATGTCTTTATGAGTGATTAAGCGAAAGCTCATGCTAATACTCCACACTGTTCAGCATATTGAATAACTTGTGCTACTTTTTCAGGTGCAGAGCCAATATAGCTAATTGGATCTAACCAAGCATCAAGTTCAGATTCGGTGAATTCTTTATTTAAACGTGGATCTTCTAATAATATATCTTTAAATGGTCGATTTTGTTCAAATGCTTTCATGGCGCTTTGGTAAACTAAATTATGTGCAGTTTGTTTGCCTAATCGTTTGCCGATTTCAAACATAACTTTTTCGGATAGTAGTAAACCATTTTGTAGAGATAAATTGGTCAACATTTTGTCAGTATTGACTTTAAGTCCTTTAAGTACGGCAAGTGCTGTCTGTAATTGCGCTGAAATATAGAGATTTATTTCTGGTAGTGCGATCCATTCGGCTCGCCAACTCATGGCATCGCGCTCATGTTCAACTTTCATTGATTCGTGAATTAACGCGACGCTTTTTAAAAGTGGAGCTGTCAAACTGGCTAAACCTTCTAATGCCGCTGGGTTGCGTTTATGCGGCATGGTAGTTGAGCCTATTTTTCCTTCCGAGAACGGTTCTTCAACTTCGTTAATTTCGGTACGCATTAAGTTGTAAAATTCATTGCCCATTTTACCTAATGTGCCACTAATTAGCGCAATGACCGATGCATATTCAGAAAAACGGTCACGAGCTGCTTGCCAACCGATATTAGGGGTATTTAGTCCCAGTATTGTTAGAGCACGAGTTTCAACTTGTGGTCCTAACTTGCCCATTGAGGCATAAGTACAAATTGCACCACTAATATTACCGACTAATACTCGTTGTTTGATTTCACTTAAACGTTGTAAGTGCCGAATAAATTCATCTAACCATACGGCAAGTTTAAAACCAAAGGTTGTGGGGAGTGCTTGCATGCCATGGGTTCGTCCAACCATGGGTAAATACTGATACTTTTTAGCTAAACGTTTTAGTTCTAGTGCCACTAGTTTGCTATCGCGTTCAATTACAGTAAAAGATTGTTTTAATTGTAAAACAGTTGCAGTATCGACGATATCTTGTGTGGTTGCGCCGTAATGAATATATTGACCCGCATCACCGACTTGTTTTTGCAGTGCATTAATTGTTGACATTAACGAATGTTTGGCTTTAGCTGCTTCTTCGGCAATTTGTTCAATTGATAATTTAGATGCATCGGCTTTGGATATGATTGAATTGGCTGCTTCAATTGGAATAACGCCTAACTCGCCTTCCGCTTTAGCTAAAGCAACTTCGACATCCACCTGTTTTTGCAAGCGATTTGTCTCTGACCAAATTGCTCTCATTTCGTTAGAACCAAAGTTATTTCCTAAAATTAAAAAATCTAAAATATGTGACGCCACCAAACTATCCTCAATAATTGTTACTATCTTACTTAATAATTATTAGTAATTATTGGAGTATCGTCTAATAATCTGTTTTTCTATTGATATAACCAAATGGAATAAAATACTAATAAGAAGGAGGAGGTGTAAGTAATCATTAGGATAATTTTTGATTAATAAGGATATGTATGCCAAAGCTAAACATGTTTTTTATAGTAAAAAACATATTAAATTTAAAAGGGGGAGTAAATAGAAACACCTTTTATTTGAGCGTTTCTATTGTTATGACTGTTTATTATTAAAATTTCTATAGTACTTCAACAATTGATTCGCAAAGTCTGGACATGTTATCTAATGTCATACCAGCCACGTTGATACGTCCTGAATTTACGATGTAGATGCCATAATCATTACGTAATTTTAGCACTTGTTCTTCGTTCAAACCACTGAACGAAAACATGCCATTTTGTTTGGCAATAAAACTAAAATCTTGATTTGCACCTTTGTCTTGTAAGGTTTTTACAAATAGTTGTCGCATGCGGTGAATGCGTTGACGCATACCCGTTAATTCATCGATCCACTCTTCTTTTAGTTCTTCATTGTTTAATATATAAGAGACGATTTTAGCACCATGGGCAGGAGGGTTTGAGTAATTAGCTCGAATAATTGTTTTGACTTGGCTAAAGGCTCGATCGGCAATTTCAGCATTTGCCGCAATTAATGTAAATGCTCCCACTCGTTCGTTATATAAACCGAAATTTTTAGAATATGAACTTGCAATAAGTAGTTCTGGATGATTATTGGCAAATAACCGTAGTCCATAGACGTCTTCTTCTATGCCTTGTCCAAAGCCTTGATAAGCTAAATCAAACAGTGGTAGCCAACCATTTTTTAAGGCAAGATCCGATATAGCTTGCCATTGTTCTGGAGTTGGATCGATACCCGTTGGGTTATGACAGCATCCATGGAATAATACCGCTTCGCCAGCGGCAACTTGGTTTAAGCTGCTCATCATGGCATCAAAATCAAGAGTGTGCGATTGTGCACTGTAATAATGGTATTCGCGTACTTCAAGGCCTGCCATTTGGAATACACTACGATGATTTGGCCAAGTTGGATTACTAACCCAAACTCGTTTTATTTTGGTGCGATGAGCTAAAAAATCTGCCATAATGCGTAAAGCCCCAGTTCCTCCAGGTGCTTGTGCAGTTCTTACTCGTTCATTTTCACTACCAAAAAGCAAAGTTTGCGTTGCAATATTGAAGGATTTGAGACCGTCAATAGGAAAGTAACTTTTTGTGGTTTCGTCATTTAGTAACAAATGCCCTGCTTTTCTGACACTTTCTAAAATAGGGGTTTTGGTCGTTTCATCTTTATAAATACCGACACTTAAATTAATTTTATTGGTGCGTTCATCTTTATTATAAAGGTCAGCTAGCCCTAAAATGGGATCGGCTGGCGCTGCTGTCAAATTTTCAAACATAATCCACCTATTTAATTGATTATTATTACTGCATTATATACACATTATTTTGTAAGTTACAATTTCAAATAGGTATACTATAAAATAGATTTTTGTAAACATTTTTAACTTTCTTATAGTTACTGAAAAACTGTAAGTTGATTAAAAAATGAAATCAAATCATTAGTTAATGTCGTAAGTTCTCCTGTAATTAAGTCCTCTTTTACTATTTCGCCCGTTAAATTGTTTAATGAAATTATTTTTGTGCTGTCATCCGTCGAAGCTATAAAAATGGTTGGTGTTCGTTTTAATCTTTTTTGTTGGGATAAATGAGCTATTAAATTTTGTTCTAAAGTTGAAAAGTCATCATCGTTCCATGCTTGAATTAAGGTTAAATGTGTGTCGGTAAATTTAGCTGTCATATTGCCAGCATATTGCGTACCATAAAAAATGTGAGTAGAGGGATGTAAAATGATACCAATAACTTGTTCAACAATCGAGAGATCTCTTGGCGGTTCTAATAAGAATGGTTGCCAAAATACCGTGAGATGGTCAGTTTTTAAAATACAAGGCGAGGGGATGGTATGTAGTTCTTCGCTTTGTGGTGCGTATTTGAATTGCTCAATCCAACGAGTAGTAAAATTAAGTAAGGCAATTTTATCGGCAGAGTTCATAAACAGATATATCTCATATTTAAATTATAATGTCATTTTATTGTAATTATACTGATTAGAATTCGTTATGCATAATTGCATCGGTGTTTTATTTTTAGTTAATGGGATAATTAGTAAAAAAAATTTTGTAAAAAAGTTTCAGGTAACTATGTGTTTCAGTAAAAAATTTAAGCAAATTAAATAAGTTATTTATTGTGTGATTAAAGCAAGTTGAATATAGCTAAAAATGAATTCTTAACTGTTTGTAAAATAGCCAGTTTAATTTGCTTGCTATCCTTGACTGAAACGTTAATAATAGTGGCGGGTAATTTTATCCTTGTAATGCAGCAATGGCGTTAGACATTACAGTTTTTCAAAATAAAATAGCGTAAGTAGAATCATTATAATTAGATAATATGTTTATTTTAAACAATTGCATAAAGATTTAGTTTATTTGCTAAAGCCGTTAAGAAACATAGGTTTGCAAATTAGCCATATTAATAGTGTCAATAAATTATACAATTAGGTTTTTTTAAATATTTAGTGCTTTTCAATTTAGCATGTTACTTAATGTATGATATTGATGTTGTGTAAGCGGTATCAGGTTCACATAAAATAATAACAAAAATAACATAAATAAAATAATGAATGCTGTATACCAATATTTAGTTAAGTACCATTATTCATCATTGTTAAAATAATCACTTATCAATAATAAGATTCTACCTACTGTTAATTAAGATTAATCAAGAGTGTAGAATAATGAAAAGAATGCTAATCAATGCAACCCAGCAAGAAGAGCTGCGAGTTGCGCTTGTTGATGGTCAACGATTGTATGATTTAGATATCGAAAGCCTTGGACATGAACAGAAGAAAGCGAATATTTATAAAGGTAAAATCACTAAAATCAACCCAAGTTTAGAAGCGGCTTTTGTTTCGTATGGTGGTGAGCGCGATGGTTTTTTACCTTTAAAAGAGATTGCTGAAAGCTATTTCCCATCTAATATTTCTGGTCGCCGTAGTATTAAACATCTACAGGAAGGTCAAGAAGTTCTTATTCAAATCGAAAAAGAGATTCGCGGCAAAAAAGGTGCGGCTTTAACTACCTATATTAGTTTAGCTGGTAGCTATTTGGTATTGATGCCTAATGATCCTCGTGCTGGTGGTGTTTCGCGCCGTATAGAAGGTGAGGAAAGAGCAGATCTTAAACGTATTATTGATGCAATCGAAAAGCCAAAAGGCATGGGCGTTATAGCTCGAACGGCGGGTGTTGGTAAAAGCCAAGAGGAGTTGCAACAAGATTTAGATGCATTAGTTAACTATTGGACAGCAATTCAAAACGAAGCCAAAAAACATCCTGCACCAAGCTTGATTCATAAAGAAAGTGATATCATTACTCGTGCGTTTCGTGATTATTTGCGTGATGATGTTGGTGATATTTTAATTGATAATCCTAAAGTACTTGAGATTGCTAAAAAACGTTTAGCTGATTTGGGACGTGTTGAGTATATTAGTCGCTTAAAGCTTTATGAGGGTGATGTGCCATTATTTAATCATTTCCAAATTGAAGGGCAGATTGAATCGGCATTCCAGCGAGAAGTTCGTTTACCTTCTGGTGGTTCCATCGTTATTGATGCCACAGAAGCGCTTACAGCAATTGATATTAACTCGGCTAAATCCATTCGTGGTAGTGATATTGAAGAAACAGCATTTAATACTAACCTTGAAGCAGCTGAAGAAATAGCTCGTCAACTACGCTTACGTGATTTAGGTGGTTTGATTGTTATCGATTTTATTGATATGACACCAGTCCGTAATCAACGTGAGGTAGAAAACCGCTTAAAAGAAGCGATGAAAACCGATCGTGCACGAATTCAAACTACGCGAATTTCACGCTTTGGTTTACTTGAAATGTCGCGCCAACGTTTAAGTCCTTCATTACGCGAAGCAACGCATCATATTTGCCCTCGTTGTCAAGGTACAGGTACAGTTCGAGACAGTAATTCATTGTCTTTATCTATTCTTCGATTGATTCAAGAAGAAGCAATGAAAGATAATACAGTACAAATCGATGTTATTGTTCCTGTGCCAATAGCGAGCTATTTACTCAACGAAAAACGTCGTGCTATCACCAATATTGAAAGTATGCATCCTGATGTCAAAATTGTGATTGCTGGCGATGAAGAGATGGAAACGCCATTGTATAAGGTGATTCGTAAGCGTAGAGGCGAAGAAACAGATGTGCTGAGTTATAATCTTCCAAAATTGATTCGTGAACTTGAGGAAGAGGAAGAAGAGCAACAAGCTGTTGAAGTTATTGTTGAACAAGCTGTATTATCAGGCCCTAAAGTTGAAGTATGTGCAACACCAAAAGAAAAGGTAGAGTCAAAAACTAAAAAATCAGGCGGTCTGTTTAGTGGGTTATTTGGTAAATTATGTAAACTGTTTGTTACTGAAAAAGTAGAACTTCAGCCAGAAGTTAAAACAAGACCAACTAAAAGACGGGATAATCAACGTTCAAACAATCGACGTCAACGTAATCACCGAAATAACAATGCTGCTAATAATGGTAATTTTGTTGCAGTAGGCAATATTGACGAGGTTAAAGAATCAAGTCGAAATAATAATCGCAGAGCTAAACAAAATAGTAATTCAAATGCTAATTTGTCAAACTCTGAAAACAATCTTAAGGCAGATAGAGTTGTCGAGGAAGTGGTACAACCAAAACTGCGTGAGGCTAAGCCAAGACGCCAACAACGAGCATTAACTAAAAGTGTTCGTGTGAAAAATAGTAATGCTACTACCACGGTGCAGACTGAACAAGAGCGAGTAATTATCCCTTCTTTATTATTACCTGTTATTGTCTCAGAATCAGCTGAGGGCAATATTGTATCGGAAACTCAACCGAAACGTCAGCGCCGTACTTCAAGACATTTACGAATGAATGGCCAACGTAATAAACGCCGTGTTCGTAATGTAGAACTAAAACAGTCTCCAATACCATTGCCGTTTGCTGCAGCATCATTGGAATTAGCTTTAGGTCGTGTTGTTGTTGATTACAGTCAAATAGCTAATTATGAACCACATAATGTGGTACCTGTCATTCCATCGCTTTTACTCCCTGTTATTGTTAATAATGAGGAAGATGTAAATAGTACTGCTAGTGTTAATGATGTATCAAAAGCTCCCTTATTTGTAAGTGCTCAAGAGGATTTTACCGTTAGTGAGAAAAATGATAGTGATCTTGTAATTAATGATTCACACTCAATAGGTTATTCTTCATCAGCAATGACTAAAGCACCTGCACCAGAATATGTGACTTATGATGTTGAAATAAAATCGCGTGAAGAATCAGATTATCATTTTGAAGGTAAAGGTAATGCTGGTGGTTTAAGTGCTCAGGATCATGCTTATGCTGCAGCAAGTAAACCAGTAATACTGGATAATCAATAAATAGATTAAAACACGGTGGCGTGGTTATGTCGCCGTGTTTTAATTAATTATAATAGCGATAAAGATAAATAATGATTATCTATATTTTCAAGAAAATAATAATGTTTTTGTTTATTATCTGCGTATTAGCCCAGATTAGTTTTTGTTTAGTTTATTTTAGCCCTCACTCAACATTTAACATTAATAATTTAAGCTTTTTGGATGCATACAGTGCTTTTTTTAAACAGTTGCTGCAAGGTCAATTCAGATTGTTAACTGGAGAAACAGTGCCGTTTCTCCATACACTATTGGTTACATTTGAGCTGTGTATCCTCGCTTTATTCGTTGCTTTACTGATTGGATTACCATTGGGAATTTTTCTTGGGCTTAGTAATATTAATTGGTTAAATAATATTATCCGTTTAGGATCTTTATTATTGTATTCTTGCCCTATAGTTATGGTTGTTATTATTGTTATGTATTGGTTATCGCCAACTTGGTCGATAACGATGAATTTTAATGTATCGCCATCAGTAGCTGGAACTTCTTTATTGGATCTTTTAATTTCATCAAAAAAAGATAAATGGCATATGATATTTGATCAACTTCACTATTTGTTTTTGCCGATCATTATTTTAGCTATTCAACCAAGCATTATGACTATTCAACTTGTTAGCCAGAATGTAAGAAATACATCACGACAGAATTTTATTAAAATGGCGATTATTCGTGAGCGATCACCATTTAAAATTTTACGCCGTCATTTATTACCTAATTCCATTCCTGCGACTATTCCACAGCTAACTTATAATACGACAACACTACTGTTTTCAACTATGGTAATTGAAATTTTATTTAATCGAGTAGGATTAGGACAATGGGTGATGCTTGCTTATCATCATCATAATTATTTTGTTATTTCTATTGCCATTTTAGCCTGTGGCACTGTCATCAGTTTGTTAACGTTATTGGGCGAAATTTCGGCGGTAGTTATTTATCCTTTACGTCATAAGGAACATTATGTCTAGGCAAGCAAGATTGCTTAAAAATGTTAATTTAAGCTTTAATCGGTTGCATAGTAATCTTTACTTAATTGTTGGCTTTTATGGCATATTAGCGATCTCATTTGTGGCATTATCAACCAAATGGTTTTTTCATGCTCATTTAACCCCTATTTACCCAACTTCATTACCACCTGCTTGGTGGTCTAATGGTGATATTAATCATATATTAGGTACCAATGCTAAAGGACAAGATATTTTTGATTATTTGTTAATTGGTTATCGTTCAACTATGTCAATGACATTAAAGGCGGTTTTTTATGTGGCTGTCATTGGTGGGTTAATTAATTACTTAATGTTTTTTATATCATTTATACGCCCTTTTATATTATTTGTTTTTAAATTTTGTATGGTAGTACCACCGTTACTTGGTGTGATTGTGATTAGCTTATTATTAGAAGATGACATTACTAATGTTTTATTGGTAATAGGGTTATCTTATACGCCACGCTTTATTTATAATATTCATCAGCGTGCCATCAATGAATGGAATAAAACGTATATTACGGCCTATAGACTTGATGGATTATCTTCCTTTACAATTTTTAATCATTATATTTTACCTAATATTTTACCTATTTATTTGACTGAAATTGTTTCGCTATTTGGTTCGATTATTTTAACTATTACTACCATAACTTTTTTAGGTTTTGCCAATGATGTTTCTCGACCAGATTTAGGTATGATGATGTTTCAGATGAAAGATATCATTGCAACTAATTATTTAGCCTTTTTATCTCCGGGAATTGCGGTTTCTGCTACAATTATTTTGGTTTATTTATTCAATTTTGGATTATATGGCCGTCGAGCAGGAACTTAATTATGGCATTATTAGATATTCGGAATTTAACCATTGAGTTTATTACGCCAGATGGTCTTTTGCGCGCAATTGATCGTGTAAATTTAAAGTTGTCAGAAGGTGAAATTCGAGGTTTAGTTGGTGAGTCAGGATCTGGAAAAAGCCTTATCGCTAAAGCTATTTTAGGCGTAACTAATCATAATTGGAAGATTTCAGCTGATCGATTTTATTTTAATGACATTGATTTACTTAAACTCACTCCTAGACAGCGCCGAAAAGTTATTAGTGCCAATATATCGATGATATTCCAAGAACCACAATCTTGCTTAGATCCTTCCATGAAAGTAGGGCAACAGTTAATTAGTGCAATTCCAAGAAGGACATTTAAGGGGCATTGGTGGCAAAGGTTATTTTGGCGTAAACATCGCGCGATTGAGTTATTGCATCGGGTAGGAATTAAGAATCATAAGGAGATATTAAAATCTTATCCGTTTGAATTGACTGAAGGTGAATGCCAAAAAGTCATGATTGCAATTGCGTTGGCTAACCAGCCTAAGCTACTTATTGCTGATGAGCCAACAAATGCGATGGAAGCAACTACTGAAGCGCAAATTTTTAGGTTACTAGCTAGTATGAACCAAAATGTGGGTACCACTATCTTGTTTATTAGCCATGATCTGCAAATGGTTACCAGATGGACTGATCGTATCAATGTATTATATTGTGGACAGACAGTTGAAGTTGCTGATAGTAAAGATTTAATTAAATCGCCTTATCATCCTTATACTCAGGCGCTAATTTATGCAATTCCTGACTTTGGTAAAGCGATGCCGCATAAAAGTCCGTTAAATACTTTGCCTGGAGTGATCCCATCATTAGAACACCTACCAATAGGTTGTCGATTAGGTCCTCGTTGTCCATATGCTCAGAAAAAATGTATTTTGGCACCTGAATTGATACCGATAAAGGATCATTTCGTAGCCTGTCATTTTCCGTTGAATACTGATGAGTAGCCATAAATAATAGGAATATACGATGAATCCAATATTAAGAGTGCGTAACTTATCTAAGCAATTTAAAATTCCTAAAGGTTTTCTGGGACATTTATACATTAATGCGGTGAAGTCATTATCGTTTTCTCTTAATGAAGGTAAAACGCTTGCAATTATCGGGCAAAATGGTTCAGGTAAATCGACACTCGCAAAAATGTTAGTTGGTATGATAAAGCCTGATAGTGGAGATATCTGGATTGATGGTAATAAAGTTCAATACGGCGATTATAGCTATCGTTGTCAACTAATTCGTATGATATTTCAGCATGTAGAAAGTTCATTTGATCCACGATTACGTATTGGGCAATTGCTTGAAATCCCATTAAAGTGTAATGCTAATTATGATGCTCATGAACGTGAGAAGTTAATAAGAAATGTATTGAAGCAAGTTGGATTGTTACCTGAACATGCCTCTTATTATCCTTCAGTGATGGCTGCGGGGCAAAAACAGCGTGTGGCATTAGCTCGGGCATTGATTTTAAAACCCAAAGTGATAATTTTAGATGAGGCTTTAGCTGCACTTGATATTTCGATGCGTTCGCAAATTGTTAATTTAATGCTAATGTTACAAGCTGAACAAAATATCTCTTATGTATATGTTACCCAAGATATTGGGATGATGAAACATATCAGTGATGAAATTTTAGTTATGCATAATGGCGAATTGGTTGAATATGGTAATACCGCTGAAGTATTAGCTTCACCGCTGAGTGATATTACCCAAAAATTAATCAATAGCTATTTTGGTGAAGCACTTACCGCAGATACTTGGCGTACCGATACTCGTACTTTTTAATCAACAATTCTATTCGAGTTATTTTGATTTTGCATGAAGAGCAATACACATTTCTTTGGATTGTTCGTCAATTTGTAATTTGATTATTCTATGATTTTGTTAAATAAAAAATCTCGACAAATAAATTAAAAGATACTATATTTAGCTATATGGATTTCTAGACGTCTATTTGATGTTTAAAAATGACTTATCGATTTAGGAGTTTTGTTATGCCTATTTGTATTCCTGACTCATTACCTGCGGTTAATGTATTACGTAATGAGAATGTATTTGTTATGACTTCATCGCGTGCTAATACCCAAGAAATTCGACCTCTTAAGCTTCTTTTTTTAAATTTAATGCCTAAAAAAATCGAAACAGAGAACCAATTTTTACGCTTACTTTCTAATTCGTCTTTACAAGTTGATATTCAGTTATTACGTATTGATCAGCGAGAGTCTAAAAATACGCCTATTGAACATTTAAATAGTTTTTATTGTGATTTTGATGATATTTGTGAGCAAAATTTTGATGGGTTAATTATAACAGGTGCCCCACTAGGGAAAGTGGCCTTTTCCGATGTTGTGTATTGGTCTAAATTAGCAGAAATTATTACTTGGGCAAAAGATCATGTTACTTCAACTATGTTTATTTGTTGGGGTGTTCAAGCTGCTTTGAATGTCTTATATGATTTACCTAAATTTACTCGCACGCAAAAGTTATCGGGTGTTTTTCAGCATCATATTTTGCAATCTAATGCAATTTTAACACGCGGTTTTGATGATACCTTTTTGGCTCCCCATTCTCGTTATGCTGATTTTCCAATTGATAAAATAAAAACATATACAGATTTAACTATTTTAGCTGAGTCTGATATTACTGGTCCTTATTTAATGGCTACAGCAGATAAGCGGATGGTGTTTGTAACAGGTCATCCTGAATATGATTCTTCAACGTTGGCCAATGAATATTATCGAGACTTAAATGCAGGTATTCATCCTGATATGCCATATAATTATTTTCCTGATAATAATCCTCATTTAACACCAAAAGCCACATGGCGTAGCCACGCTTACCTATTATTTAGTAACTGGCTCAACTATTATGTTTACCAGTTAACTCCATTTGATTTAACTACTCGAAATTTAACGATTGATGACTAATAAAGGTTAGCCGCATCTTATAATCAAATTTTGTTAGGTTGTTGCTAGATTTATTTAACAATAACCTATTTAAATTGGATCTTACAATGCCAAATATTAAATAATAATTGGTTAAACTTGCGAAATATGATCTGAATGTAATTTTAGTTATATAACTAGACTTGTAACCAAAATGTTACAGGACCATCATTAATCAATGATACTTGCATGTCGGCTGCAAATTGGCCAGTTTGAGTTGTTATTTTTTGTTGGCATTGTTCTACAAAAAACTGGTAAAGCCTATTTGCTTCATCGGGTTTAGCGCCTTTTGTAAAGCTTGGTCGCATTCCTTTTTTAGTGTCTGCAGCTAGGGTAAATTGAGAAACAACTAATACTTCGCCATTAGCTTGGTTAACATTTAAATTCATTTTTCCTTCATTATCGCTGAAAATACGATAACCTAAAACTTTGTCACATAAACGAATTGCTTTTTGTTCGTCATCGTCTTGCTCAATTCCGAGTAAAATCAATAATCCCTGATTAATCTGCCCAATAACAATATTGTCCACTGTAACACTAGCTTGTTTTACTCGTTGGATTAAGGCAATCATAATTTAATTACTCTGGCAAAGAAGGATTGTTAACAACATGTTTTTTTTGTCGGTTATAGTCAGTTAAGGTTGCTGCAAATTCGGCTCCAAACAAGACAATACACCAAGAAAAATAGATCCAAACTAACATAATGGGGATTGATGACACTACTCCGTAAATAAGTTGATATGTAGGAAACGAAGTAACATATAGTGCAAATGCGCGTTTACTTATTTCAAATAATGCTGCAGCGACAAATGCTCCAATCATCGATTCTTTTAAAGGTACAGACTCGGTCGGGATAATGCTATAAAGTAGCCAAAATCCAACTACAGAAATAATAAACGGTAAGCAATTAAGTAGTATATTACCCGTTGTTGCTGTAGATAGCCATTTCAATGAAAAAATATAAGAGCTAACCGCTATACTAGAGCCAATTAAAATTGGGCCTAAGGTTAATATTGTCCAATACATGGTTAGATTGTACATAAAGGAACGTTTGCGTTTAGTTTGCCAAATATGATTAAGTGCTGTATTAATTGAGTTGATAAGCAACAGTGAAGTGACAATCAGACCAATTATACCAACAAAGGTCATTTTTTTTGTATTGGAGATGAATTGTTCTAAATAATTTTGAATGGTGTCACTCGCCGTTGGAACAAGATTGTTATAGATTAATTGTTTCAATAAATGGCTAATTTCATCAAACATAGGAAAAGCTGAAAGTAAAGAAAAAATAACGGTAATAAGTGGAACTAGTGCTAGTATAGTGGTATAAGCAAGTCCCGCAGAAGAAGTTGTTAGTCGGTCATGGTTGATACGATTCCATAACATTTTCATAAAAATCTGTATTTGCGTCATTGATCTCATCGGCTTTTTATATTCTAGTTAGAAATAACACAATTATTAATCCCATTACTATTTAATAAGTTTAATGTGATATCGGCTTCTTTTTTACTGGTATAAGGTCCTACTGTGACTCGATATAATTGGCCTGATGAAATATTGCCACTAACCCCCGTCATTGCGAGCTTAGCCTTTAGTTTATCAGCATTAGATTTATCTTTAAATGCTCCACATTGCAATAGCCATTTGTTTGTAATAGCTTGTGTTGATTGTGATGTTACATTTGATGTTTGGTTTTGCGTTGTTGCTTCTTTTTTAGAAGACGTTACAGTGTGTGAATTATTGACAAAGCTATTTAGGATTTGCTCTCTTTCACTAGCAATTGAACTTGATGTTGAGCCATAATTAGCATTAGGGGTTTCTAATTCTTTAAGGTACGTCCAACGCTCTTGAGGTTGTTCAGGTAAAGTTATTGAAGGAGGTTGAGTTTTTGCTTTTGGTGGTTCAACGGGTTTTTTAGGTGTATTATTTGCAACAAAATAGAGAATAGCAGAAAATAAAATAATGATTATAATAGCCAAAAATATCATAAAATTAGGCTTATTTCGTGACTTACTTTTTTTTGATTGGCTCTTTTTTCTGACATAATCACGCTGAACCACAATAAACTCTCTTTTTAATAATATTATGTAAAATAAAACTAGTATATAAATAAAAAAAGTGGCTTACACCACTTTTTTTCGTATTTTTTTAACTATGTTAGTTAAAAGATTAATGTATTAAGCCAACGCTTTAATTTGTTTGATTAAATTTGCTTTATGACGTGCAGCTTTATTTTTGTGAATTAAGCCACGAGCCGCTTGACGGTCAACAACTGCTTGCATGTCTTTGAATGCCACTTCAGCTGTTTGTTTATCACCAGCTGCAACAGCTGCGTAAACTTTCTTAATATAAGTACGCATCATTGAACGGTTACTAGCATTATGTTTACGGCGTTTTTCGGATTGAACCGCACGCTTCTTAGCTGATTTGATATTAGCCAAAGTCAACTCCCAAGTTTAGATAAAAATTACATATTAATAAGGTGGCAAAATATGCCTTAATTTCTTTCTATTGTCAATGGCGTTACATAAAAAAATATGTTGGTAGTTTTTGTATTTATTATTAATGTTTATTATTTGCACAGTAATCCCTATAACCTAAAAAGAATTTTTATGTTAGAATAGCGAAAGTTTTATTTTATTTATATTTTACAAGGGGAAGTATCATGTCTATTATTAGAATGCAAGATCTTGATCTAAAAGGAAAACGCTTATTTATTCGCTCAGATCTTAATGTGCCGGTCAAAAATGGTAAGGTAACTTCCGATGCGCGTATTAAAGCATCACTACCTACTATTGAAGAAGCCATCAAAAAAGGTGCTAAAGTAATGGTTACCTCTCATATTGGCCGTCCAACAGAAGGTGAGTATAATCCAGAGTTCTCTTTACAACCTGTTGTTGATTATTTAAAAGAACATGTGTCATTCCCTGTTCGTTTAGTAAAAGATTATCTCAATGGTGTAGATGTAAAAGAAGGCGAATTAGTTGTACTTGAAAACGTTCGTTTCAATGTAGGCGAAGGTAAAGATGATGAAACTTTGTCTAAAAAATACGCTGCTCTTTGTGATATTTATGTAATGGATGCATTTGGTACAGCTCACCGAGCTCAAGCTTCGACTCATGGTGCTGGTAAATTTGCGCCAGTGGCTTGTGCTGGGCCATTGTTAGCAGCTGAACTTGATGCGTTAGGTAAAGCATTAGATAATCCAGCAAGGCCAATGGTTGCTATCGTTGCTGGTTCTAAAGTATCAACAAAATTAACCGTACTTGATTCTTTATCAAAAATTGCTGACCAAATTATTGTTGGTGGCGGTATTGCTAATACTTTTATTGCCGCTGAAGGTTATAATGTAGGTAAGTCTCTTTATGAAGCAGACTTAATTCCAGAAGCTAAAAAATTAATGGCTAACTGTGAAATCCCAGTTCCAACTGATGTTCGTGTTGCAACAGAATTTAGTGAAACAGCAACAGCGACTGAAAAATCAGTTAAAGATGTTAAAGAAAATGAACAAATTCTTGATTTAGGTGATAAATCAGCAGAAGTATTAGCAAATATTATCAAAAATGCTAAAACCATTTTATGGAATGGTCCAGTGGGTGTTTTTGAATTTCCTAATTTCCGTCGTGGTACTGAAATTGTAGCCAAAGCAATTGCCGATAGCGAAGGTTTTTCAATTGCTGGTGGTGGGGATACATTAGCTGCAATCGATCTATTTGGTATTGAAGATAAAATCTCTTATATTTCAACTGGTGGCGGGGCTTTTCTTGAATTTGTTGAAGGTAAAAAACTACCCGCTGTTGCGATGTTAGAAGCTAGAGCAAAGGCCTAGTATTTGAGTTCAGTAAAAGGATGAGATAATTACTCATCCTTTAATTTTTATAAATAAATTTATAGGTAATAAAATGGTTACTAAGATTTCTGATGTTGTTAAACCTGGTGTTGTCACTGGTGATGATGTTCAAAAAGTATTTCAAATCGCTCGCGAAAATAACTTTGCATTACCTGCGGTTAACTGTGTTGACACAAATACTATCAATGCCGTTATTGAAACAGCCGCAAAAGTAGGTTCTCCTGTTATTGTTCAGTTTTCTAACGGTGGAGCTCAATTTATTGCTGGTAAAGGCCTAAAATTAGAAGGTCAAGAATGTGCTGTGTTGGGTGCTATTTCTGGCGCAAAACATGTTCATCTTATGGCTGAAAAATATGGAGTACCAGTCATTGTTCATACTGATCACTGTGCTAAAAAGTTACTTCCATGGGTTGATGGGTTACTGGATGCAGGTGAAACTCATTTTGCTAAAACAGGTAAACCATTATTTTCATCTCATATGATTGATCTTTCAGAAGAGTCATTAAAAGATAATATTGATATTTGTTGTCAATATCTTGCTCGTATGTCAGCAATGAAAATGACTTTAGAGTTAGAGCTAGGATGTACGGGTGGTGAAGAAGATGGTGTTGATAATAGCCATATGGATAGTTCAGCACTTTATACTCAACCAGAAGATGTAGCTTATGCTTATGGGCGTTTAAGTGCTATCAGTCCTCGTTTTACCATTGCAGCTTCATTTGGTAATGTGCATGGAGTTTATAAACCTGGTAATGTTAAATTAACGCCAAAAATTTTAGATAACTCACAAAAATATGTATCTGAAAAATATAATTTGCCAGCTAAATCATTAAACTTTGTATTCCATGGCGGATCTGGTTCTACACCGGAAGAAATTGCTGAAGCAGTTAGTTATGGTGTAATTAAAATGAATATTGACACAGATACGCAATGGGCTAACTGGTCTGGAATCTTAGATTACTACAAAGCAAATGAAGCTTATTTACAGGGGCAATTAGGTAACCCTGAAGGTGTTGATGCTCCAAATAAAAAATACTACGACCCTCGCGTATGGCTACGCAAAGGTCAAGACGCTTTAGTTGCTCGTTTAGAACTTGCATTTAAAGAACTTAACGCTATAGATGTTCTTTAATTTTTATGGTGTTTAGATTTAAAGTAAGGTGTTTGCCTTGCTTTAAATTTATCTATTTTTAAATTAAATCTTGCATTTTCAATTAAGTTATAGGATAATTCTGCCCTCATTTAACTTAGGGGAGCTGTCTATTTATTAATAATCATTATTAATAGAGGCGTTTGCACCCAAGCAAAGGAAACTAAAAATGGCAAAAAAAGTACAAGCTTACATCAAGTTGCAAGTTGCAGCTGGTGCAGCAAATCCTAGTCCACCAGTTGGTCCAGCACTTGGTCAACATGGTGTGAATATCATGGAATTCTGTAAAGCATTTAATGCAAAAACAGAAAGCATGGAAAAAGGATTACCAATTCCTGTTGTAATTACAGTATATTCTGACCGTTCATTTACATTCGTAACTAAAACACCTCCAGCAGCTGTTTTGTTAAAGAAAGCGGCTAAAATCAAGTCTGGTTCAGGTGAACCTAATAAGAAAAAAGTAGGTAAAGTAACGAGTGCACAAATTCGCGAAATCGCTGAATTGAAAGCTGCAGATATGAATGGTGCTACCATTGAAACGATGATGCGTTCTATTGAAGGAACAGCTCGTTCAATGGGCTTGGAAGTGGAGGGTTAATTCATGGCTAAATTATCTAAGAAGGCTAAACTTATCCGCGAAAAAGTAAATGCAACTAAACAATATGAAATCAATGAAGCAATTACTTTATTAAAAGAATTAGCTACAGCTAAATTTACAGAAAGTGTTGATGTTGCTGTTAATTTAGGTATTGATTCACGTAAATCAGATCAAAATGTTCGTGGTGCAATCGTTCTTCCCCATGGTACCGGACGTAGTGTGCGTGTTGCTGTCTTTACTCAAGGTGCAAATGCAGAAGCTGCAAAAGAAGCTGGTGCTGAATTAGTAGGCATGGACGATCTTGCTGATCAAATCAAAAAAGGTGAAATGGATTTTGATGTTGTAATTGCATCACCAGACGCTATGCGCGTTGTTGGTCAATTAGGTCAAATTTTAGGACCCCGTGGTTTAATGCCAAATCCTAAAGTTGGAACTGTAACTCCTAACGTTGCAGAAGCTGTAAAAAATGCTAAAGCTGGTCAGATCCGTTACCGTAATGATAAGAATGGTATTATCCATACTACTATTGGTAAAGCTGATTTTGATGCAGATAAGCTTAAAGAAAATTTAGAAGCATTACTTGTTGCGTTGAAACGTGCAAAACCAGCCTCTTCTAAAGGTGTATTTATTAAGAAAATTAGCCTTTCTACTACAATGGGTGCTGGTGTTGCTATTGATCAAGCAACATTAAATGCAACTGTTTAATTATTATTTATAATTAAATAGAGAAATCGGTTGGTGTCTGGCCTTAACCAGACCCCGTCCAAGACCGTAGGTGTGGTTGTTGTGTGACTACTTAATTTTTCCTACGTAGACGGTGACAGAACCTGATAAGATATAATAGAAGGATTCTGCTCATCGTGGTTGTGCTAGCTACATTTGTAGCTAGCTTGAATAAGTCTAGGCTTTTGCCTAGTATAATCCAGGAGCAATACCAATGGCACTAAATCTTCAAAATAAACAAGAAATTGTTGCTGAAGTTAATGAAATCGCCAAAGGTGCGCTATCTGCAGTTGTCGCTGATTCTCGTGGCGTAACTGTAGAAAAAATGACTGCATTACGTAAATCTGCTCGTGAAGCGGGTGTTTATATGCGTGTTGTTCGTAATACGCTATTACGCCGTGTTGTTGAGGGCACTCAATATGAGTGTTTAAAAGATACGTTTGTTGGTCCAACTCTAATTGCGTTTTCAAATGAGCACCCAGGTGCTGCAGCGCGTATTTTTAAGGCGTTTGCGAAAGAAAATGAAAAATTTGAGATTAAAGCCGCAGCCTTTGAAGGTGAGTTGATTACTGCAGCGAACATTGATCGCTTAGCAACATTACCTACATATGAAGAAGCATTAGCTCGCTTGATGTCAACCATGAAAGAAGCCGCAGCTGGCAAATTGGTTCGTACTCTTGCAGCGGTTCGCGATCAAAAAGAAGCTGCTTAATTGGCGGTTTGATTGTGAATTTTATTAATTAAAAAATGTAAATTTGGGAAACTATATTATGTCTATCACTAAAGAACAAATTTTAGATGCAGTTGCTGAAATGTCTGTTATGGATGTTGTTGAACTTGTATCAATGATGGAAGAAAAATTTGGCGTTTCTGCAGCAGCAGCTGTAGCCGTAGCCGCAGCAGGTCCAGCTGAAGCAGCAGAAGAGAAATCTGAATTTGATGTAATCTTAAAAGATGTTGGTGCTAATAAAGTAGCTGTTATTAAAGCAGTTCGTGGTGCAACTGGTTTAGGTTTAAAAGAAGCTAAAGACCTTGTTGAATCAGCTCCAGCAACAGTTAAAGAAGGCGTTAGCAAAGCCGATGCTGATGAACTTAAGAAAGCACTTGAAGAATCTGGTGCAGTTGTCGAACTTAAATAAGTTTATCGATATTACGATAAATGGCTGGGGGTTTTATACCTCCAGCCTTTTTGCGCTATAATAAGTTAAAGAATTTTATTTGAAGATTATCAATAAAAAATAATAAAGAAATAGTATATTTATTAAGCCTAATCAATTGATATTTATAGATATTTTCGATGAGGTGTCAGGTGTATCAGTTGGCGACAACACCCTGATGAATATTTAATCATGCTAAAATAGCAGATAAGCAAGTTGAGGAACTAATGGTTTACTCTTATACCGAGAAAAAACGAATTCGTAAGAATTTTGGTAAGCGTCCACAAGTCTTGGATATACCGTATCTTCTTTCTATTCAACTTGATTCGTTCCAGAAATTTATTGAGCAAGATCCAGAAGGACAATATGGCTTAGAAGCTGCATTCCGTTCAATATTTCCGATAAAAAGTTATAGTGGTAACGCTGAGTTACAATACGTGAGCTTTATGATGGGCGAACCTGTGTTTGATGTTAAAGAATGTCAAATTAGAGGGATCACTTACTCAGCACCGTTGCGCGTAAAATTACGTTTAGTTATTTATGATAAAGATGCGCCAGAGGGAACAGTTAAAGATATTAAAGAGCAAGACGTCTATATGGGCGAAATTCCTTTAATGACAGACAATGGGACTTTTGTGATCAACGGCACAGAACGTGTAATCGTTTCGCAGTTACATCGTAGTCCAGGTGTGTTCTTTGATAGTGATAAAGGTAAAACGCACTCTTCTGGTAAAGTTTTATATAATGCTCGGATTATTCCTTATCGTGGTTCTTGGCTTGATTTTGAATTTGATCCAAAAGATAACCTTTTTGCTCGTATTGACCGTCGTCGTAAACTTCCAGCAACAATTATTTTACGTGCATTAGGTTATGAAACAGAAGAAATTTTAGATATCTTCTTCGAAAAAACTATTTTTGAAGTAAGTAAATCTAAGTTAAAAATGGATCTTGTTCCTGAGCGTTTACGTGGCGATACTGCGCTATTTGATATTGAATCAAAAGGTAAAGTTTATGCTGAAAAAGGCCGACGTATTACAGCTCGTCACATTCGTGAGTTAGAAAAAGATAAAGTTAGCAAAATTGATGTACCAGTTGAATATATTGTTAATAAAGTTCTTGCTAAAAATTATGTTGATGAAGAAACAGGTGAAGTAATTGCTTTTGCCAATACTCCGATTTCATTAGAACTCTTGCTTCAATTAACTAATGCTGGATATAAAAAGATAGAAACATTATTCACTAATGATTTAGATCATGGTGCATTTATTTCTGAAACTTTAAATGTTGATTCAACTCGTGACCGCCTTGGTGCATTAGTTGAAATTTATCGCATGATGCGTCCGGGTGAGCCACCTACAAAAGAAGCAGCTGAAGCTTTATTTGATAATTTATTCTTCTCTGACGAACGCTATGATTTATCTGCTGTTGGTCGAATGAAGTTTAACCGTTCATTAGGGCGTGATGACATTGAAGGCGAAAGCGTTTTAACGAAAGATGATATCGTTGACGTAATGAAGAAATTAATCGCTATTCGTAATGGTCACGGTGAAGTTGATGATATCGACCATTTAGGTAATAGACGTATTCGTAGTGTTGGTGAAATGGCAGAAAACCAATTTCGTATTGGTTTAGTTCGTGTTGAACGAGCAGTGAAAGAACGCTTATCTCTAGGTGATCTTGATTCACTAATGCCACAAGATATGATTAATGCTAAACCAATTTCAGCAGCGATTCGTGAATTCTTTGGTTCAAGTCAATTATCTCAGTTTATGGATCAAAACAATCCACTATCCGAAATTACGCATAAACGTCGTATTTCAGCTTTAGGACCAGGTGGTTTAACGCGTGAACGAGCAGGATTCGAAGTGCGTGACGTACATCCAACGCACTATGGACGTGTATGTCCAATCGAAACGCCTGAAGGTCCAAACATTGGTTTGATTAATTCATTAGCAGTTTATGCTCGTACCAATGAGTATGGCTTCTTAGAAACACCATATCGCCGAGTTATTGATGGTGTTGTTACTGATGAAATTAATTACTTATCTGCGATTGATGAAAGTGAATTTGTCATTGCACAGGCTAACTCAAATCTTGATGAAAATGGTCGTTTTAAAGAAGATCTAGTAACTTGCCGTTTAAGTGGTGAGTCTGGTTTATATAGCCCTGAGCAAATCCATTATATGGACGTATCAACGCAACAAATTGTATCTGTTGGTGCTTCATTAATTCCATTCTTAGAACATGATGATGCGAACCGTGCCTTAATGGGTGCGAACATGCAACGTCAAGCAGTGCCAACGTTGAAAGCTGAAAAGCCATTTGTTGGTACCGGTATGGAACGAGCGGTAGCTGTTGACTCGGGTGTTACTGCTGTTGCGCGTCGTGGTGGTACAGTACAATATGTTGATGCATCACGTATCGTGGTTAATGTTAATGCTGATGAAATATATGCAGGTGAAACAGGCATAGATATTTATAACTTAACTAAATATACTCGCTCTAACCAAAATACATGTATCAATCAGATTCCATGTGTAGAATTAGGCGAAAAAGTTGAGCGTGGTGATGTGCTTGCTGATGGTCCATCTACTGACTTAGGTGAATTGGCATTAGGTCAAAATATGCGAGTGGCATTTATGCCATGGAATGGTTATAACTTTGAGGATTCTATTTTAGTTTCTGAAAAAGTGGTACAAGACGACCGTTTTACTTCGATTCATATTCAAGAGTTATCTTGTATTTCTCGTGATACGAAATTAGGTGCAGAAGAAATTACTGCGGATATTCCAAACGTAGGTGAAGCCGCACTGTCTAAACTTGATGAGTCTGGTATTGTATACATCGGTGCTGAAGTAAAAGGCGGTGATATTCTAGTTGGTAAAGTGACACCTAAAGGTGAAACACAATTAACGCCAGAAGAAAAATTACTACGCGCTATTTTTGGTGAAAAGGCATCTGACGTTAAAGATACCTCATTACGTGTGCCAAATGGTGTTTCAGGTACTGTTATTGATGTTCAAGTGTTTACTCGTGATGGTGTAGAAAAAGATAAGCGTGCAATTGAAATCGAAGAGATGCAACTCAAACAGGCAAGAAAAGATTTAACAGAAGAACTTAAAATCTTAGAAGCTGCATTGTTTGCTCGAATTCGTGATGTATTAATTTCAGGTGGAATCAAAGCGGATAAATTAGATGCTTTACCACATGAAAAATGGCTAACAATTGGTATCGCAGACGAAGATAAACAAGCTCAATTAGAACAGTTGGCTGAACAGTACGACGAAATTAAAACAGAGTTTAACAAAAAACTTGAAGCTAAACGTATGAAGATCACTCAAGGCGATGATCTACAACCTGGCGTTCTTAAAATCGTTAAAGTTTACTTGGCAGTTAAACGTCAAATTCAGCCTGGTGATAAGATGGCTGGTCGTCATGGTAACAAAGGGGTTATTTCAAAAATTAACCCAATTGAAGATATGCCATATGATGAAAAAGGTCGTCCAGTTGATATCGTATTGAATCCGCTAGGTGTTCCGTCCCGTATGAATATTGGACAGATCTTAGAAACTCATTTGGGTATGGCTGCTAAAGGTATTGGTCAGAAGATCGATGCTATGCTAAAAGAACAGCAGGAATTAGCTAAATTACGTGAATTTATTCAAAAAGCGTATGATCTTGGTTTAGGTGCTGCGCAAAAAGTTAATGTTGCAGAATTTACTGATCAAGAAGTGATGACTTTAGCACAAAATTTACGTAATGGTATGCCATTAGCAACACCTGTATTTGATGGTGCTAAAGAGCGTGAAATTAAGGCATTACTTGAGCTGGGTGACTTACCAACTTCTGGCCAAATTACTTTGTACGATGGTCGTACAGGTGAAAAATTTGAACGTCCAGTTACTGTAGGTTATATGTATATGCTCAAATTGAATCACTTAGTTGATGACAAAATGCATGCTCGTTCTACTGGTTCATACAGTCTGGTTACTCAACAACCATTGGGTGGTAAAGCTCAATTTGGTGGTCAACGTTTTGGTGAGATGGAAGTATGGGCACTTGAAGCATATGGTGCAGCTTATACCTTACAAGAAATGTTAACCGTTAAATCTGATGACGTAAACGGTCGAACTAAGATGTATAAAAATATTGTAGATGGTGATCATCGTATGGAGCCTGCGATTCCAGAATCATTTAATGTACTATTAAAAGAGATTCGTTCGCTAGGTATAAATATAGAGTTAGATGAAGAGTAATTTTCTCTAACTTAAATGATTTCTATTTATAGGGATAACTTATTAGTAATAATAAGTTATCTAATTGGTTTAACTCCATAGGAGTCAATTGTGAAAGACTTATTAAAGTTTCTAAAAGCACAAACAAAAACTGAAGACTTTGATGCTATCAAGATAGGCCTTGCTTCTCCTGATATGATTCGCTCATGGTCTTTTGGTGAAGTCAAAAAACCTGAAACAATCAATTATCGTACGTTCAAACCTGAACGTGATGGATTGTTTTGTGCACGTATCTTCGGACCAGTAAAAGATTATGAATGTTTATGTGGAAAATATAAACGTCTAAAACACCGTGGTGTTATTTGTGAAAAATGTGGAGTTGAAGTAACTCAAGCTAAAGTACGTCGTGAACGTATGGGGCACATTGAACTTGCATCTCCAACTGCTCATATCTGGTTTTTAAAATCATTACCTTCTCGCATCGGCTTATTACTTGATATGCCACTTCGCGATATTGAGCGAGTGCTTTATTTTGAGTCATTTATGGTTCTTGATGGTGGCATGACTAATTTAGAGCGAGGTCAGATTTTAACTGAAGAGCAATATCTTGACGCGTTAGAAGAGTTTGGTGATGAGTTTGATGCTCGTATGGGTGCTGAAGCTATCCAAGAATTATTGCGTAATATTGATGTGCAAGCAGAATGTGAAGTACTACGCGATGAGCTAGCAACTACTAATTCTGAAACTAAGCGGAAAAAACTAACTAAACGTATTAAGATTATTGAAGCATTTATTCAATCAGAAAACAAACCTGAATGGATGATCTTAAACGTATTACCTGTGTTGCCACCAGATTTACGTCCATTGGTTCCACTAGATGGTGGGCGTTTTGCAACATCAGATCTAAATGATCTTTACCGTAGGGTTATTAACCGTAATAACCGTTTAAAGCGTTTATTGGATTTAGCAGCACCAGATATTATTGTACGTAATGAAAAACGTATGTTACAAGAATCTGTTGACGCATTATTAGATAATGGTCGCCGAGGTCGTGCGATTACAGGTTCTAACAAACGCCCATTAAAATCACTTGCCGATATGATCAAAGGTAAGCAAGGTCGTTTCCGTCAAAACTTGTTAGGTAAACGTGTTGACTATTCGGGTCGATCTGTAATTACTGTAGGTCCTTATTTGCATTTGCATCAGTGTGGTTTACCGAAGAAAATGGCACTTGAATTATTCAAACCATTTATTTACGGGAAATTAGAACGTCGTGGTTATGCAACAACAATTAAAGCTGCGAAGAAAATGGTTGAGCGTGAAGATGCAATTGTTTGGGATATCTTAGATGAAGTTATTCGTGAACATCCAGTATTACTAAACCGTGCTCCAACGCTACATAGACTAGGTATTCAGGCGTTTGAACCTATCCTAATTGAAGGTAAAGCGATTCAATTACACCCACTAGTTTGTGCGGCATTTAATGCTGACTTTGATGGTGACCAAATGGCGGTTCACGTTCCATTAACGTTAGAAGCACAGTTAGAAGCACGTGCGTTAATGATGTCAACCAACAATATTCTTTCACCGGCAAGTGGAGAGCCTATTATCGTTCCTTCTCAGGACGTGGTTTTAGGCCTTTACTATATGACTCGTGATAAAGTTAATGCCAAAGGTGAAGGCATGGTATTAACTGGTCCTAAAGAAGCTGAAAAACTATACCGTTTAGGCCTAGTTGAATTGCATGCTAAGGTTAAAGTTCGTATTACTGAAAGTCAACGAAATAGTGTAGGTGAATGGGAAGATACTACCTCGATTGTTGATACAACTGTCGGTCGTGCAATTTTATGGTTAATTATGCCAAAAGGAATGAACTTTTCTGTTATTAATCAGCCTCTTGGTAAAAAAGCGATCTCTAAGATTTTAAATATTTGTTATCGCCAATTAGGTATGAAAGATACGGTAATTTTAGCCGACCAAATTATGTACACTGGATTTGCTTATGCAGCACGTTCAGGGGTATCTGTTGGTATTGATGATATGGAGATTCCAGCTAAGAAATCACAAATCATCAATGAAGCTGAAATTGAAGTTGCTGAAATTCAAGAGCAATTCCAATCAGGCTTAGTAACTGCTGGTGAACGTTATAATAAAGTTATCGATATTTGGGCAGCCGCTAATGAACGTGTTGCTAAAGCCATGATGGATAACTTATCAACTGAAAAAGTCATTAACCGTGAAGGTGAGGAAGAAGTTCAATCTTCTTTCAATAGTATTTACATGATGGCCGACTCAGGTGCACGTGGTTCTGCTGCACAGATTCGTCAGCTTGCTGGTATGCGTGGTTTGATGGCAAAACCAGATGGTTCGATTATCGAAACACCTATCACAGCGAACTTCCGTGAAGGATTAAACGTACTTCAGTACTTTATTTCTACTCATGGTGCGCGTAAAGGTCTTGCCGATACCGCATTAAAAACAGCAAACTCAGGTTATTTAACTCGACGTTTAGTTGACGTTGCACAAGATCTAGTGGTAATCGAAGACGACTGTGGCACCTTAGAAGGTGTGGTCATGACCCCAGTTATTGAAGGTGGTGATGTTAAAGAACCACTTCGTGAGCGTGTATTAGGTCGAGTCACAGCTGAAGATGTATTAAAACCTGGTAGTGCAGATATCTTAATTCCACGTAATACTTTACTTGATGAAAGTAAATGTGACTTACTTGAAGCTGAATCGGTAGATAGCGTTAAAGTACGTTCAGTCGTTTCGTGTGATACTGATTTTGGTGTTTGTGCAAAATGTTATGGACGAGATTTGGCTCGAGGTCACTTGGTTAATAAAGGTGAAGCCATCGGTGTTATTGCTGCGCAATCAATTGGTGAACCAGGTACTCAGTTAACCATGCGTACGTTCCATATTGGTGGTGCGGCATCGCGAGCGGCTGCTGAATCGAGTGTACAAGTTAAAAACAAAGGTAGTATTAAATTAACTAATGCTAAATTTGTAACTAACCCAGATAAGAAATTGGTTATTACTTCGCGTAATGCTGAATTAACCATTATTGATGAATTAGGTCGAATGAAAGAAACCTATAAAGTTCCTTACGGTTCGATTTTAAGTAAAGGTAATGGTATAGCAGTTGATGCGGGTGAAACTGTTGCTAACTGGGATCCGCATACAATGCCAGTTATTTCTGAAGCAAAAGGTTTTGTTCGTTTTGTTGATATGGTTGATGGGCAAACTATTACTCGCCAAACTGACGAATTAACTGGTTTATCATCTATTGTGATATTAGACGTAGCCGAACGTACTGGTGTGGGTAAAGATTTACGTCCAGCAATTAAAATTGTTGATGCTAAAGGCAAAGATATCTATCTTGCTGGTACAGAAATGCTTGCACAATACTTTTTACCAGGTAAAGCGCTAGTACAGTTAGAGGATGGTGCAGAAATCAATATTGGTGACACACTTGCTCGTATTCCGCAAGCATCTGTTGGTACCAAAGATATCACCGGTGGTTTACCTCGCGTTGCTGACCTGTTTGAAGCACGTAAACCAAAAGAGCCTGCTATTTTAGCTGAAATTGATGGTATCATTTCATTTGGTAAAGAAACAAAAGGTAAACGTCGTTTAATTATCACTCCGTTAGATGGTAGTGAACCATATGAAGAAATGATTCCAAAATGGCGTCAACTTAACGTGTTTGAAGGCGAACAAGTTGGTCGTGGAGATGTAATTTCTGATGGACCTGAATCGGCTCATGACATTTTACGTCTACGTGGTGTTAATGCTGTAACACGCTATATTGTAAACGAGGTTCAAGAAGTTTATCGCCTACAAGGTGTGAAAATTAACGATAAACACATTGAAGTTATTGTGCGCCAAATGTTACGAAAAGCAACAGTTATCCATCCTGGTGGCTCTCGCTTGCTTGAAGGCGAACAACTTGAAGTTTCACGCTTGAAGATTATCAACCGTGAACTTGAGGCTCAAGGTAAAGAACCAATTGTTTATTTACACGATCTACTTGGTATTACCAAAGCATCATTAACGACTGAATCGTTTATTTCTGCAGCTTCGTTCCAAGAAACGACTCGCGTCTTAACTGAGGCAGCGGTAGCTGGTAAAAATGACGAATTACGTGGCTTAAAAGAAAACGTAATTGTTGGTCGATTAATTCCAGCCGGTACAGGTTATGCTTACCATAAGGAACGTTTACGTAAACGAGCAATGCCATCAACTGATGAGATTCAAACAACAATTTCAGCAGAAGAAGCTACAGCTAATTTAGCTGAGTTACTAAATTCGGCTGAAGAGAATCAATAGTCTCATTAGATTTGATTTATAAATAGCACGCACAGCGTGCTATTTTTTTATATGATAAATAAAGTTATAAATATAAAAAAGTATAGTGAACATTGTAACGAATCATTTTTACCTTTCAAAAAGGAAAATAGAAAAAAACAAATTGCTGTTTTCTTCATTATTAATAGAGTTGACGTCTAAAGTAGATTTTAAAGTCTAGGTTAACTTTATACAGTTTAATCACTACTTCCATAACACAAATAACAAAGCATACAAAGAACGATTCTCAATAATAAAAAATTAAATAAAATCAATGCTCTACCTGAAAGCTTTCAGGAAATAAAACTAATTTTTTAATCTTTTCCTATTTTTGACAATGGTTGAATATTATCTCAATGTATAAATGACAGTATTATCTTATCTAATTAATCAAATTATAAAAATTGTATTTTTTATGTATTTATGATGATTAAATTTTATGATCTATCTCACAAAATTGAACATGGCTTTAATCAATAAATGTTGTATCAAGAGTAACAATTCTTGCTTATTGCTGTAGTTAGCAAACTTTATAACAAATTTCCTCTTGCAGACGGAAAAATTCTCTATCCACATTAAGCCTTGATTGATTTACGCTTATTCAATCCAATTCAAAAAACAATAAGAGATATGTATTAGCTATGAATCCAATAAAATTTCGAATGATCGAAGATAATCTAGAACCAGAGTTAGTTACTGAACAAACCATTACGATCATCAATAGTTGGTTAGCACAGCATCAAATCATACAAAATGATGTTCAAAAAGCGATGTTGTTTTCACATGTAAAAGCTATGGTTGAAAGGGCCAAAACATTAGAAACATTACCTAAAATCGACCCTACATTATTTGAGGAACTTTCAGAAGAATCTTTAGCGTTGGCACGCAAAACAGTAAAGTTATTTGATAATTTACCGATAGAAGAAGCATATTTATTGGCAGTTCATTATGAAGTTGCTAAAGCAAATTAAAAGATTACTAGACAAGTAAAAAACAATAATTAATAGGAGAAATATTATGACAGAAATAGTCATTGTTATCGGCGATAGAATGGGAAAAGGGCAAAAAATTGCGGAGGGAATTAATTCAGTAGAAGGTTGTCGTGCAATTGTCATTCCAGGTATGGCTGCAGATATGAAATTAGGTGACGTAATGAATAAAGAAAATGCCGATTTGGGCCTTTCATTTTGTGGTAGTGGCGGAGCTGGTGCTATTACTGCACAAAATAAATATGGCTATTCACAACGCCATGGTATGCGATCAATTGAAGAAGGTGAAACAGCTATCAATGACGGCTGTAAAGTTCTTGGTTTTGGTTTTATGGACACGGAAGAATTAGGACAACGTGTAGCAAAAGCATTTCTAAAAAAATATCCACGTTCATAAACGGTAAATAAGAATGAAAAAAACAGAACAGATACTTGTTAGAGTAAAAGGTCATGGTGATTCTAAGCAGCGAGCTTTTGCTATAGCTTTAAGTCAGGTTCAGAAAGAAGTACTCAAAAACACTAATAATATTATGTTGCGAATAGAACCAATTGACATTCAAGTTGTATCAGCAATAGAAAAGATAACAACAGAACGTTTTTTGTTTATCTTTTTACCAAGGAAAAAGACATTTTATGAAATCACGCTTGATGTATCTGTTAACTTAATTTTTATTGATTTAAATGATATTAAATGTACATCAAAATAACATAACGTAAAAGGGAAGTTATGGAAATTTTAATTATTGCATTCAAGTCTATTATTATCGGTGGACTTTGTGGTTTTGGGGTTGGTGCGGGAGCTGCTCGAATGTTTCATGCACCAACTTATCAAGGGATGGGAGCGTTTCGGACATTAGGTGAACTTAATTCTTGTGAAGGTGATCCTGCAGCGCACTTTTCATTTGGTTTAGGGTTCTTTTTTAATGCGTGGGCTTCATCGGTTGCTGCTGGTTCTTTTACTCAAGACGTCGATCATCGCATCATCCCTAACTGGGGTGGAGCTTTATTGATGATAAAAAATCGTAATCTTGAAGAAACCTTACATGATCCTAAAAAAATGGCTTTTGCTTGTACATTTATTGGGATGATTGTGGTGTTATTTTTAAATACAACCACCTCAGTTATTCCTGATTCGCTAAAAATTACTGCAACGAAGGTTCTTGTTCCTGCCGCTAACTTGCTAGTTGCAACTGTTATGCCCGTTATTTTCTGGTTAGCCGCTCTAGATGCAGGGCGTCGTAGTGGATTTTGGGGAACGTTATTTGGTGGACTTGCACAGTTAATTATGGGCAATGCAGTACCTGGGTTGGTGTTAGGTATATTGATTGGCAAAGGTGTAGATGATAGTGGCTGGAACCGTGTGATGAAAATCATGTTAGTTGCTGTCATTATTTTATTTGTTATGAGTGGATATTTCCGTGGTTTTGATTTGAAGATGATTAACTCGTTTAGAGATGGTTTATCTTATTGGTTTAAATAATATAGGGACACATTATGAATACACAAACAATGATCAATAAAAGTTTTTGGTATGCCGATTGGTCTTTCCCTATCATTTGTGGGCTATTATCTGCCGGTATTTTTGCTGGAACGCATACATTCTATGTGTACGGTATTGGTGCATTTAATGAAATTGCATTTGTTGCTATGCTTAAATCAGGAATGACCACTGGCGATTATGGCGCTGTCGCGGCTTTTGGTGCTAGTTTTTTATTTGCTCGTGTTATTGAAGGTTCATTGGTCGGCATTTTAGATATCGGAGGTGCATTGCAAACAGGTATTGGGCTTGGTGTACCTGCGTTACTGCTAGCTGGCGGCTATACTTTACCTGTTGAAAATTTTTTTGTAGCGTTAGCAACCGGATTGATATTAGGTGCGCTTATAGGCTTAATTATTATTCTTATCCGTAAATTCACCGTCAATAGTAGTGGTGGTTCAACTTTTGGTGCTGATGTCATGATGGGGGCAGGTAATGCATCAGGACGATTTCTTGCTCCTATGATTATTTTATCTGCGATGGTTGCTTCAATTCCTATTGGTACCGGTTCATTGTTGGGGGCGCTACTTTTTTATGTATGGAAAAAACCAATCACAGGTGGAGCTATTTTAGGTGCTATGATTTTTGGTGGTATATTCCCAATTTTATAATATTAGTTATTCCCCTCTGTAATTTATTAAATTGCAAAGAGGGGATTCGGAATAGAATATGTATGATTTAATTATAAAAAATGCCAAACAAATTGATGAATCAGTAACAGATATTGCTATTCATCATGGAAAGATCGTTGCGATTGCTAGTTCTATTATAGACCAATCTGAGCGTGTCTTAGATCTACAAAATAAGCACTATGTCAGTGCTGGATGGATTGATTCACACACCCATTGTTTTGCTCGTTCACCTATTTATCATGATGATCCTGATTTGATAGGCGTGAAAGCTGGTGTCACCGCTGTTGTTGATGCTGGTAGCATTGGAGCTATCGATGCAGATGAGTTTTATCAATTAGCTCAGCAAGCAAGTACACATGTTTACTCTTTTTTAAATATTTCTAAAATTGGGTTATTAAGGCAAAGTGAACTCGCCGATATACAAGATATTGATGTGCCCTTATTTGATGAGGCATTAGCTAAGTATCCCGATTTTATTATTGGGATCAAAGTGCGAATGAGCCGTAGTGTAGTAGGTAAAAATGGCATTTTCCCCTTAGTTAAAGCTAAAGAAATGCAAAAAAAAAGTGGCTTACCTTTAATGATCCATGTTGGTAATAATCCTCCAGAACTTGATGAAATTGCTGATTTGTTAACAAAAGGTGACATTATTACACATTGTTTTAATGGTAAACCCAATCAAATCTTTGATAAACAAAATAAACTGCGTGGTTCAATTAAACGAGCAATTGAACGTGGTGTGATATTGGATGTCGGTCATGGTGGTGAAAGTTTTAGTTTTTCAGTAGCAGAACGTGCTAAATGCTTAGATATTTATCCTAATACTATTAGCTCTGATATTTATTCTAAAAATCGTTTACAGGGACCAGTTTTTAGCTTGGCTAATGTGATGACAAAGTTTATCTGTCTTGGTTATAGTCGAAAAAGAATCATTGATAGTGTGACGAAAAATGTGGCACAAGTTTTGCAGCTTAAAAATAAAGGTATTTTATCGGTTGGTTATGATGCAGATTTGACTATTTTTGATATTAGACAGCAAACAGTTTCATTATTAGATTCAGAAGGTGAAGTTAGACAAAGTGATGAGCAATTTGTTCCTCTAGCCTCTATTGTTGCTGATGAGAAAAACCATTTGATACGAATTGAAATAACAGAAGAAGGTAGTAAAAATGAGCTCAGAATCTCAAACTGAAAAAGATGTTTACAGTAAATATAACCTAAAAAAGGTAATTAATGCATCAGGACGAATGACAATTTTAGGTGTTTCAACGCCAAGGCCTGAAGTGGTCGATACTGTATCTCATGGGCTAAATGAATATTTCGAAATTAAAGATTTGGTTGATAAAACCGGTCAATATATTGCTAAATTGCTTAATGTTGAAAATGCGGTGGTAGTATCATGTGCTTCTGCTGGTATTGCCCAAGCTGTTGCTGGATTAATTATCAAAGATGATCGCGATTTATTATTTAATTTGCATTCATCTGACAAATATGTCCCCCGTGAAATCATTGTTCCTAAAGGTCATAATGTTAATTTTGGTGCACCAATTGGCACAATGGTTTCTTTAGGTGGTGGGGTTATTGTTGAAGCTGGTTATGCCAACGAGTGTAAGCCTGAACATATTGAATCACTAATTAATCCAGATACTGTCGCAATTTTATATATTAAGTCACATCATTGTGTCCAAAAAAGCATGTTGTCGGTTGCACAAACTGTAGCAATTGCAAAAAAACATAATATCCCATTGATTGTTGATGCAGCGGCGGAAGAAGATTTACAAACTTATTATCAGCAAGGCGCAGATTTGGTCGTTTATAGTGGTGCTAAAGCAATTGAAGGGCCAACTAGTGGTTTGGTTATTGGTCGTCATCAGGCGGTGGAATGGTTAAAACTACAATCACAAGGTATTGGCCGACCAATGAAAGTAGGAAAAGAAGGTATTTTAGGATTAACAAAAGCTATTGAACTTTATATTACTGATAAAAAGACTGAAACAGGACAGCAAATGGTGACTAAAATGACACCATTTATTGAAAGCCTAAATACACTTGATGGAGTATCTGCCAGAGTCGTTTGGGATGGTGCAGGACGTGATATTGCGCGTGCAGAAATAACGTTTGATGCAAGTGTAATAGGTAAATCTGCAATTGAGATAGTTGACCTGATGAAAAAAGGCGAAATTGCGGTGTATTTCAGAGAATATAAAGCCAATGAAGGTAAAGTTGATGCCGATGTGCGTAGTGTAACATCAGCCCAACTCGATATTATTTACAACAAAATCAAAAATATTATTCAAGGAGCAAAATAATGCAACTGACTCCAAATTATTATAACGATCGTGTTTGTTTAAATGTTTTAGCAAATTCAATCGATAATGCAAAAGAGATTTATGAAGCGGCACAAAATCATGTAGTTGTTGGTATCTTATCTAAAAACTATTCAGATAATGATTCGGCGATTGCGGATATGCAAAAATACGCAGCAGCTATCGATAATGCCATTTCTGTGGGGCTTGGTGCAGGTGATCCAAATCAGTCAATTATGGTGTCTGAAATTTCAGCGGTACTTCAACCACAGCATATTAACCAAGTTTTCACTGGTGTTGCAACTAGCAGAGCATTATTAGGGCAAAAACAAACTGTTATTAATGGTTTAGTTTCGCCGACAGGTAAAGTTGGTTTAGTTAATATTGCAACTGGACCTTTAAGCTCAAATTCCCCAGCAGGAGTTATTCCAGTGGAAACGGCTATCGCTTTATTGAAAGATATGGGCGGCAGTTCAATAAAATATTTTCCCATGGGTGGACTAAAACATAAAGATGAATTTGAGTATGTGGCTAAGTGTTGCGCTGAGTACGATTTCTATCTTGAACCGACAGGTGGAATTGATCTAGATAATTATGAAGCAATTTTAAAAATTGCCTTAGATGCAGGTGTAAAAAAAATTATTCCACACATCTATAGTTCTATTATTGATAAAGCGACAGGAGCAACGCGAACCAATGATGTCAAACAACTTTTAGCTATCACACAAAAACTAGTAGGATAAATGATGTCATCTAAAGTGCTTTTCTCTTATCAGCGATTAGCGTATTTATTTGATACTATAAAAAAGGAGACACTACCTCAGCAAGAGTTAGCTAATCGCTTTTCAGTATCTACTCGCACAATTCGTACTGATATTTCAGCACTTAACGATGTTCTACGTAGTTATGGTGCTCAGGTTGATTATACTAAAAATGTAGGATATCAACTTGTAGTAACCGATCCTGTCAGTTATGCTCAATTGCCTATCACTCAAGCAATTGAGCAAGTTCCAAGAACTAGTAAAGAAAGGATTTCGGCTTTATTGATTGCTTTTTTAACACAGTCTAATTCTGTGAAATTGGATGATATCGCTGATGAGTGGTTTTTAAGTCGCAGTACTTTACAAAATGATGTTATCGAGGTTAAACAATATTTAGATAAGTACAATTTATCTCTTGAAAATCGCCCTTATTATGGGATGTACTTAGTTGGCGAGGAGTCATCAATTCGAGCGTGTTTAACTGATATATTGTGGCAACGTCATATGGCAGAAGATACTATAAACGTAAACAGGCTTCGTCAGACGATATTAAATGATATTGATTTAGATTATCTTGAAAAGATTTTACAAAACCAACTTGAACGTTTTGAACTAAAGTTAAATGCTGAAGGACTGGGATATTTGCTTTACAGTTGCGCAGTATCTATCACTCGTATTACTCAAGGTTATGAGTTGCTTGAATATCAAGTTGATCAAATTAATACAACAGTTATTAGTGCTGCACGTGAAATTTCAGAAGAGTTTTCATATTTTTTAGGCAGTGTACTTTGTGATGCGGAATTTAATTACCTGTGTGTACAAATTATTTCTCGAACAATAACAGAATCCCCAAATCAAGCAAAAAGTTTGGCGTTAGTTGAGCATATATTATCTTATATTAATGATACATATCACTATAATTTATGGGATGATACTAAATTACGCCAAGATATGCTGATTCATACGTCATCAATGTTATCTAGGATAAAATATCAAATCAGAACAACCAATCCTCTATTGCATGAAATTAAACAATATTACCCATTTGCTTATGATATTACGCTTTCTGCATTAACTAATACAGAAAAGTATACAGAATTTAAAATGACAGAGGATGAAATCAGTTATTTAGCCATACATATTGGTGTAGCATTGGAGCGAAATTATAGTGCAGGGCATGAAAGATTTGCACAAATTCTATTAGTTAGTGAGCTCAGTAACTCAACTTTGCGTATGGTTGAATCAAAAATTAAAAGAGATTTTCCGCATATCCAAATTAATCGTACACTTTCCTATCGAGAGTATGAGCAATTAACACAGATAGAAGAGGATTTTGTTGTATCAACTGTTTGTTTAACTGAAAAAGACAAACAAATTGTCAAAATAGCACCATTTCCGACAGCTTATCAGCTTGAACAATTAGGGCGATTGGCAATGGTTGATCGAAAAATGCCTTATATTATTGAACGTTTTTTTGATGAAAAGTTTTTTATTATTATTGATAAACCAGTGACACAAAAAGAGATTTTTAAAAGTATTTGTGTAAGGCTTGAACAATCAGGATATGTTGGTAGTGATTTTTATCCATCAGTTGTTGAGCGTGAAAAAATAGTCTCTACATTATTAGGTGAAAATATTGCTATTCCTCATTCAGTTGGATTGTTGGCAAGAAAAACTGTAGTTACGACTATTTTAGCACCACAAGGTATTGTTTGGGATAAAAATGAAGTTGCACATGTTATTTTTTTATTAGCAATTAGCAAAGATGAATATGAAGATGCTATGCGAATATATAATTTGTTTGTAAACTTTGTCAAAGAAAAGTCTACCAAACGTTTATTAGATAGCAGAACTTTTGATGATTTTCGAGCGATTATGAAAGATAGTTTGTGCCGATTATCATAATAAATGAAAAGACCAAAATAACTACTTTTATACTGAAATATGGGTGTTTCCTGAAAGAACTTTACAAGAAAAAAATTATCATTAACAAAATGAATATTAAAGTAATAATCAACAACTAAAACAAATTATATTGTGTGATCCCATTGACGAAACCTTGATTTAAAGGTAATATGCGCGCCTTATGGCATTGTGTAGTTTTTAACTACACCAAAAAATTTTTTTAAGGTAGTATGCATATCTTATGCAAAATAAATTACCATTTACTATTGACCCGATTAAATCGGCACAAAAACGACTTGATTATATTGGATATTATCCACTTCAAGCGGTAAATAGGGTTGATAGCCCAAAAAGTGATATTGAATGTAGTTTGTCTTTTTATTATGATGAACAAAAACTCTGCATTATCAATATTGATGCAAAATTAACGTTAGAACAAACTTGTCAACGTTGTTTTAAACCTTTTGTCACTGAAGTTCATGTGACGAATAAATTTAGTCCTGTTAAGAGCGATGCTCAAGCAGAGACGCTACCGGAACATTATGAACCCGTTTTGATGAACGAGTTTGGTGAAGTAGATATATTAGCGTTACTTGAGGACGAAATTATTCTCTCGTTACCAATTGCGCCGGTACATGATAGTAAACACTGCGAAGTGTCAGAGGCAGATATGGTATTTGGTGAAATTCCTACTGAGAATGAAAAAACAAATCCATTTGCAATTTTAGTTAGTTTAAAGAATAAGGGGTAAATCCATGGCTGTTCAACAGAATCGTAAAACTCGTGCAAAACGTGGTATGCGTCGTTCTCATGATGCATTAACTGTTGCTAATATCTCAGTTGATGAATCAGGTAAAACACATTTGCGTCATCACGTAACCGCTGATGGTTATTATCGTGGTCGTAAAGTGATTTCTAAATAATTATTTAGTAATTAGAAATCCTCAGGTGACATTTTGGATAATCTAACCATTGCGTTAGATACTATGAGCGGGGACTTCGGTCCTCGTGTTGTTGTTCCTGCTGCAATACAAGCACTAAATAATTATCCAACTCTTTCAATCTTTCTGGTAGGGTGTCTAACAGAAATTAATCTTTTTTTGCCTAAAGAAAATGCAAAGTTAATTACCCAATACCAACAAGAAGGTCGATTAATGTTGATGGAATCAACATCAGTAATAGCCAATGATATGAAACCTTCTTATGCAATTCGTCATAGCCAAGGATCTTCTATGAGAATTGCGCTTGAACTAGTTAAAGATAATAAAGCTCAAGCATGTGTAAGTGCTGGTAATACTGGTGCGTTAATGGGGCTGTCAAAACTACTTTTGCATTCATTGACTGGTATAGATCGTCCTGCACTTGTTGCTATAGTTCCTGCATTAAATAATCAAAATACAGTAGTATTGGATTTAGGAGCTAATGCCGAGTGTGATAGTGATATGTTAGTTCAGTTTGCGATCATGGGTGAAATTTTAGCTAAAACTGTACTTAATATTGAACACCCTCGTGTTGCATTACTTAATATTGGTGAAGAAGACATTAAAGGTTTGGATAAAATTCGTGCGGCTTCTGCTATTTTGAAATCAAATAACCAAATTAATTATATCGGTTATTTAGAAGGTAACGAGCTTTTAGCGGGTAAAACCGATGTACTTGTTTGTGATGGTTTTGTGGGTAATGTAACGTTAAAAACAGTAGAAGGCTTAATAAAAATTTTTATGTCTTCTTTTAAATTATCGTTAGGTCATCATTCATTATTATTGAAATTATTGAGTAAATGGCTACAAAGAAAAATTGCAAAAAATTTTGGTTATTTAGATCCCGGACGATATAATGGAGCTTGCTTGCTTGGACTTCGAAGTATTGTGATTAAAAGTCACGGTAGTGCCAATCAAAAATCATTTTATGCAGCAATAGAACAAGCTATTTTGGCTATACAAACAAATATACCTGAGAAGATTGCAACGAGCCTTTCTTCCGCACTACCCAAGAGCGAATAATTAGATGTATACAAAGATATTAGGAACTGGGAGTTATCTTCCAAAACAGATAAGAACTAATGCAGATCTTGAAAAAATGGTTGATACCAGTGATGAATGGATCACAACGCGTACTGGTATTAAAGAAAGACGTATCGCAGGGCCAGATGAAACTGTAACGAGTATGGCTTATGAAGCTGCTATAAATGCAATTGAAATGGCCAATATCGATAAAGAAGAAATCGGTATGATTATTGTTGCAACAGCAACTTCGGTCAATGCATTTCCAAGCAGCGCAACAGAATTACAAGCCAAATTAGGTATTGGTGATGTCGTTGCTTTTGATGTGTCAGCTGCTTGCTCTGGGTTTATTTACGCGCTTGATATTGCCGACAAATATGTTAAAAGTGGTGCAATTAAATATGCTTTAGTTGTTGGTTCTGACATGTTAACCCGTGGTGTTGATCCAAATGATCGAGGCACCATTATCATTTTTGGGGATGGTGCAGGAGCGGTTGTTGTCGGCGCATCAGAAGAACCTGGTATTATTGCTTCGCATCTTCATGCTGATGGTCGTTATGGTGATTTATTAAAATATCCATATGTTGATCGCCGTGATATGCATGATCCTGTTTATATGACAATGCATGGCAATGAAGTGTTTAAAGTGGCAGTTAAAGAGCTGTCTAATTTAGTTGACGAGCTTTTAACTGAGAGCACGCTCAATAAAACAGATTTAGATTGGTTAGTTCCGCATCAAGCTAATTTAAGAATTATTTCTGCAACCGCAAAACGCCTAGATATGGATATGAATAAAGTTATTGTTACATTAGATAAGCAGGGCAATACTTCTGCTGCTTCTGTGCCTTGTGCTTTAGATACTGGTGTAAGAGATGGACGAATTCAACGAGGTCACCTAATTTTATTAGAAGCCTTTGGTGGCGGATTTGTTTGGGGATCTGCACTAGTTAGATTTTAGTTTATGAAGTATTTTTAATGATCAAGGATTTAATAATGACCAAATTTGCAATGGTATTTCCAGGACAAGGCTCTCAAGCTGTCGGTATGTTAAAAGATCTTGCTGATAATTTTCCGATTGTCAAATCAACATTTGATGAAGCTTCTGATGTATTAGGTTATGATTTGTGGGATTTAGTACAAAAAGGTCCAGTAGAAGAACTAAATAAAACATGGCAAACACAGCCAGCGCTACTTGCTTCATCTGTTGCAATATTTAGAGTATGGCAAAGTGTTAATGGTGCTCAACCCGATTTTATGGCAGGTCATAGTTTAGGCGAATATTCTGCTTTAGTTTGTGCAGCCGTGATTGATTTTAAAGATGCAATTAAATTAGTCGAATTACGCGGGAAATTAATGCAAGAAGCCGTGCCAAGTGGCACAGGTGCAATGTATGCTATTATTGGATTAGATAACGAATCAATTAGCAAAGCATGTGAACAAGCAGCTCAAGGGCAGATTGTTGCGCCAGTGAATTTTAATTCACCTGGTCAAGTAGTTATTGCTGGTAATAAGGAAGCTGTTGAACGTGCAGGCTCACTATGTAAAGATGCGGGTGCTAAGCGTGCATTACCGCTTGCTGTTAGCGTGCCATCACATTGTGCGTTAATGAAGCCAGCAGCTGACAAATTAGCGACTACATTAAACGATATTGAATTTAACACACCAAAGTTTGCTGTTATCAATAATGTTGATGTTAAAGTTGAAACGTCTGCAGAAAAAATTAAAACTGCATTAATTGCTCAGCTTTATAATCCTGTACGTTGGACTGAAACTGTTGAATATATGGCAAAACAAGATGTAAAACTTTTACTCGAAATGGGGCCAGGGAAAGTGTTAACGGGATTAACTAAACGTATTGTTGATACACTTTCTGGTCTTGTGGTTAATGATAAAGTATCATTAGAAACGGCATTAGAAAACACAAAGTAAAATGGTAAAAGGGGTAGTTATGAACCTATCAGGAAAAATTGCTTTAGTTACGGGCGCAAGTCGTGGAATTGGTAAAGCAATTGCAGAAAAATTAGTTGCTTGTGGCGCAACTGTTATTGGTACGGCAACAACAGAAAAAGGTGCTGAAGCTATTAGCCATTACTTAGGATCAAATGGTAAAGGTCTTGCGTTAAATGTGACTGATGAAACATCAATTGAGTCGGTTATTGGTGCAATTAAGACTGAATTTGGTGATATTGATATTTTGGTTAATAACGCAGGTATTACTCGTGACAATTTATTAATGCGAATGAAAGAAGACGAATGGCAAGATATTTTGGATACAAATTTAACATCTGTTTTTCGCTTATCTAAAGCATTATTGCGCACAATGATGAAAAAACGCTATGGAAGAATTGTAACCATTGGCTCAGTAGTAGGCACAATGGGAAATGCCGGCCAAGCTAACTATGCGGCAGCTAAAGCTGGATTAATTGGTTTTAGTAAATCATTAGCACGTGAAGTTGCATCACGAGGTATTACTGTAAACGTGGTTGCACCTGGTTTTATTGCAACTGATATGACTAATGCATTAACTGATGAACAAAAATCTTTAACATTAGCACAAGTTCCTGCTGGACGATTAGGTGAACCAGTAGAAATAGCTAATGCAGTAGCATTTTTAGTATCAGATGAAGCATCTTATATTACTGGTGAAACTTTACATGTCAATGGCGGCATGTATATGGTGTAATTGGTTAGAATAGTGTAAAATGAGCCATTATTTTAACGGTTTGAACAAAAAATAAGCAATTGGGTTGGAAAATGATTGGCATCTTTTTCAACATTTTATAAACTTACATTCACCGCCACTTTCGGCGATTTTTATAGGAAAAAAAAGAGTATGAGCACTATTGAAGAGCGAGTTAAGAAAATTATTGTTGAGCAACTTGGTGTAAAAGAGGAAGAAGTTAAAAACGAATCTTCTTTCATTGAAGATCTTGGCGCTGACTCTCTTGATACAGTTGAATTAGTTATGGCTTTAGAGGAAGAATTTGATACTGAAATTCCTGACGAAGAAGCTGAAAAAATTACAACTGTTCAATCTGCAATTGATTATATTACTGCAAATCAATAAGGTTAGTAGAGTTTTTATGATAGGCGGTCAAATGATCGCCTAGTTTGTATTTATATCTTTAATTATTAAATTAAAAACAAGTAGGTATAAATCTTTAGAAAACTCAAAAATAAAATTTTTCAATGATTCAAATTTCATTTCAATCCTTTCCTGGAGGGCAATGTGTCTAAACGCAGAGTTGTTGTTACTGGAATGGGCATGATATCTCCTGTAGGTAATACAGTTGAATCCACTTGGCAAGCTTTGTTAGCTGGGCAAAGTGGTGTTGAACTCATAGAGCACTTTGATACAGCCCCTTTCGCAACGCGCTTCGCAGCGATGGTTAAAAACTTTAATGGCGAAGATTATAATATTTCACGCAAAGATGCACGTAAAATGGATTATTTTATCCAATATGGCATTGCTGCAGGTATGCAGGCAATGCAAGATGCAGGCATTGAAATCACGAATGAAAACGCAGAACGAATCGGTTGTGCTATAGGTTCTGGTATTGGTGGGCTTGGGTTGATTGAAGAAAACCACAGTGCATTAGTAAATGGTGGACCACGCAAAATTAGCCCGTTTTTTGTACCATCAACAATTGTTAATATGATTGCGGGTCACTTATCTATTATTTATGGGTTAAAAGGACCGAGTATTACTATTGCAACAGCTTGTTCTTCAGGTGTTCATAATATAGGTCATGCTGCACGCATGATTGCTTATGGTGATGCTGATGCGATGTTAGCTGGTGGTGGAGAAAAAGCGAGTACTCCATTGGGCATCGGTGGTTTTGGTGCCGCTCGTGCTTTATCAACTAACAACGACAATCCTAAAGCAGCAAGCCGACCTTGGGATAAAGATCGTGATGGTTTTGTGTTGGGGGATGGTGCAGGAATCATGTTCTTAGAAGAATATGAACACGCCAAAAAACGTGGAGCTAAGATTTACGCTGAACTAGTTGGATTCGGTATGAGTGGCGATGCTTATCATATGACTTCGCCTCCAGCCGATGGTAGTGGTGCGGCCTTAGCAATGAAATGTGCACTTCGTGATGCAGGTATTGCTCCAGAACAGGTTGGTTATATTAATGCTCATGGTACATCGACCCCTGCTGGTGATAAGGCTGAAACTCAAGCGGTAAAAAGTATTTTTAAAGAAAATGCTAGTAAAGTGATGGTAAGTTCAACTAAATCTATGATAGGGCATTTATTGGGTGCTGCTGGTGCGGTTGAGTCAATTTTCACTGTCCTTGCATTACGTGATCAAGCTGTTCCACCGACAATTAATCTTAATAATCCTGATGAGGGGTGTGATCTTGATTATGTCCCTCATACAGCGCGTCAGGTTAAAAATTTAGAATATACACTTTGTAACTCTTTTGGTTTTGGCGGAACCAATGGTTCGGTACTATTTAAAAAAATATAATTTTAAATTATTCTCCCATCACAAAAAGTGGTGGGAACTTATTCATCTCTTGTTAATGTGTTGTCAATAATATTCCATTTTTATTAAATAAAAATGTGGTGTATTCCTAATTTTTCAACATTAGATTTGGTAAATTGAATGTTAAAGCTTATTTTATATTCATACCAACAAATATTCTTTCTGTTTGAGTGAAGACGATATGTTCAGTGTATGTTCAAATTTTATTCTTACATATTAGGAACTTTAAATGTGGCGGGTGCTTGCTGCTCATACCATTCATAGTGGCTTTACAGAATTAAAAGCTGCAATCATTATTGACATGATGAAAAAGTAGCGATAGGTATTTTAGCAATGTTAATCGATAGTGATTCAGATATGATTGAAACTGTGTATACTTTCTGTGAATCAGTCAATTTACCAACCACACTGACCGAAATTGGCTTAGCTAATGTCAGTGATGAAAGTCGCTATAAAAGCGAAAATACAGGGGATTACGTCGTAAATAGCTTTGCACTTTTTTAGTATTAATTGTGCTAACTTTAAATGTACTCTGGTTGGTTTTTTACATCGAGAGTTTTTATTTTTTTACATTTTGTTGTAAGTTTGTGTAGTTAAAGAGAATAAGAATATTCTTCTTGCTTGTGTTATAATTCAAAGCTAATTTTATAGCTTCATTTCTGGTAATTATGGCAGATCCGAAATTTATTCATCTTCATTTGCATAGTGATTTCTCTATGATAGATGGAATTGCTAAGGTAAGTGCATTAGTAAATGAAATGAGCAAGTTGCAGATGCCTGCATTTGCAATCACTGATTTTACTAATCTTTGTGGGCTGGTTAAGTTTTACGGCTCAGCAATGTCAAAAGGTATTAAACCCATCATTGGTGCAGATCTCGCTATTAGAAGTTCTCAATTGCCTGATGATATTTATCGTCTAACTCTGTTAGCAGCTAATAATCAGGGATATCAAAATCTTACTTTATTGATTTCTAAAGCCTATCAGCGAGGTTACCTTGGAGATTTGCCTGTTGTTGATAATGAGTGGTTAATTGAGCATAGAGAAGGGTTAATTGTATTAGCTGGACGAGAAAGTGATATTGGTATCGGTATCGTTCGCAATAATCAAACTATTATTGAGCATGCTATTAATTTTTACCTTGAAAATTTTAATGAGCATTTTTATTTTGAGCTAGTACGGACTAAACGAACCAATGAAGAGCTATTTATTCATAGTGCAGTAAAATTGGCTGAACAGTATCTGTTACCCGTGGTTGCTTCTAATGATGTTCGCTTTTTAAAATCTTCAGATTTTGAGGCTCACGAAATTCGTGTCGCTATTCATGATGGGAATACACTTGAAGATCCTTCCCGACCTAAAAATTACTCAGCGGAGCAATATTTACGATCTGAACAGGAAATGTGTGAACTATTCTCCGATATACCAGAAGCGCTTGAAAATAGTGTTGAAATAGCAAAACGCTGTAATGTAACCATCCGGTTAGGTGAATATTTTTTACCTAAATTTCCTACTGGTGATATGTCGACCGAAGATTTCTTGGTGCATAAATCGCGTGAAGGTTTAGAAGAAAGACTTGAGTTTTTATTTCCTAATCCTGAAGTTAGAAAGCAAAGAAGACTTGAATATGATAAGCGTTTAGAAACAGAATTAACGGTTATTAATCAGATGGGTTTTCCTGGATACTTTCTAATTGTTATGGAATTTATTCAATGGTCGAAAGATAATGATATTCCCGTGGGACCTGGGCGTGGTTCAGGTGCGGGTTCGCTAGTTGCGTATGCTTTAAAAATTACCGATTTAGACCCATTGGCGTTTGACTTACTTTTTGAACGATTTTTGAATCCAGAACGTGTTTCAATGCCTGATTTTGATGTCGACTTTTGTATGGAAAAGCGAGATCTAGTAATTGATCATGTTGCTGATATGTATGGTCGTGATGCGGTCTCTCAAATTATTACTTTTGGAACTATGGCGGCTAAAGCAGTAATCAGGGATGTTGGCCGAGTACTTGGACATCCTTATGGTTTTGTTGATCGAATTTCCAAATTAATTCCCTTAGATCCGGGAATGACATTGGCTAAAGCTTTTGAAGTTGAGCCTCAACTTCAGGAGTTATACGATAATAATGAAGAAATTAAATCATTAATTGATATCGCACGTCAATTAGAAGGCGTAACTAGAAATGCAGGTAAGCATGCTGGTGGCGTTGTAATTTCACCAACTAAGATTACAGATTTTTCGCCAATTTATTGTGATCCAGAAGGAAATCACCCAGTAACCCAGTTTGATAAAAATGATGTTGAATATGCAGGCCTTGTAAAATTTGACTTTTTAGGATTAAGAACATTAACTATTATTGATTGGGCAATCAAAATGATTAATGAACGTCAGTTAAGAGAAGGCAATAACCCCATCGATATTACTCGAATTCCTCTCAATGATCAGCCGTCATTTGATTTGTTATTGAAAGCTGAAACAACAGCTGTGTTCCAGCTTGAATCTCGAGGTATGAAAGACTTAATAAGGCGATTAAAACCTGACTGTTTTGAGGATATGATCGCTTTAGTTGCCTTATTTAGACCAGGTCCGTTACAATCAGGTATGGTAGACAACTTTATTGACCGTAAACATGGCAGAGAAGAAGTGTCCTATCCTGATATTAAATATCAACATGAATCATTAAAACCTATCTTAGAACCAACATACGGTATTATTTTATACCAAGAACAAGTTATGCAAATTGCTCAGACTTTGTCGGGTTATACATTAGGTGGTGCGGATTTATTACGCAGAGCTATGGGGAAGAAAAAACCTGAGGAAATGGCAAAGCAACGATCTGTTTTTAAAGAAGGTGCAGAAAAACAAGGTATCGATGGTGAGCTTTCCATGCGAATTTTTGATTTAGTGGAAAAATTTGCCGGTTATGGTTTTAATAAATCTCATTCAGCAGCTTATGCGCTTGTTTCTTATCAAACATTATGGTTAAAAACTCATTATCCAGCAGAATTTATGGCTGCAGTTATGACTGCCGATATGGATAATACTGATAAAATTGTCGGTTTGGTTGATGAATGCTTACGGATGGGATTAAAGGTTAACCCACCAGATATCAATAGTGGCCTTTATCACTTTCATGTGAATGATAAAGGTGAGATTGTTTACGGGATTGGGGCTATAAAGGGTGTCGGCGAAGGGCCTATTGAGGCAATTGTTGAAGCACGTAATAGTGGTGGATATTTTAAAAATATATTCGAACTTTGTGCTCGAACAGATATGAAAAAGATCAACCGTCGTGTACTTGAAAAACTTACTATGGCAGGGGCATTTGATAAATTAGGCCCTCATAGAGCGGCTATTTTGCATAGTATTAATGATGCAATGCAGGCCGCGGATCAATATTCAAAAGCTCAAGATATTGGTCAAGAAGATATGTTTGGAGTCTTAGCTGAAGAACCTGAACAAGTTGAGCATGCTTATGCTGCGGTACCTAAATTACCTGATCAAGTTTTGCTTGAAGGCGAACGTGAAGCTTTAGGGCTTTATTTAACAGGGCATCCTGTAACGCAATATTTAAAAGAATTAAATCGTTATACAGGTGGATTGCGAATTAGTGAAGCATCTCCGACAGGTTGGGGAAAAACGGTCACTTTTGCTGGTATTGTTACTGATGCTAGGACTCGAATTACTAAAAAAGGTAAAAAAATTGGTTTGTTTACTTTAGATGACCGTTCAGGCCGTATTGATGGTATGCTTTTTGCGGAGTCTTTGGAAAATTTTGGACATTTACTCATAAAAGATAAGATTTTAATTGTTACAGGTCAAGTTAGTAATGATGATTTTAATGGTGGTTTTAAAATGTCCGTACGTGATATCGTTGATCTAAAAGATGCTCGAGCTAAATATGTAAAAGGACTGTCCATTACATTAACTGAAAGCGAAACAAATCAAACAATATTGCAGCGTTTACAACAACTTTTAGAACCTTATCGCCATGGTAGTGTGCCTGTCAGCTTATATTATCACCGGGATGATTCGGTTGTTAGGATTCAATTTGGTACGACATGGAGAGTTATTCCAGAGGACGCTCTGATTGTTGAATTAAAGACACTTATTGGCATTGATCGTATTGAATTTGAGTTTGAATAAGAAAATAAATTTATTAAATAATGCTACTTTAATTAAATGCAAGTGGTATAACATTTTGAATAGTTGAAGTCTAATAATATAAATTTAGGTGACTTCAATGAGTATTACATAGTAGAATTGGGTTAATTATATTTTAAGAATTAGCCAGTATACAGTATTAGATGTGTATTTTTTAAAATACCAAATAAATTAAGAGGCAATTACTAGCGTTATGAACAATTTTTTGGAATTTGAAAAGCCGATAGCGGAATTAGAAGCAAAAATTAATTCCTTAAAGAATATTGATTCGCAACAAGTTGAATTAGATATTAATTTAGATAAAGAGATTAAGCAATTACATAAAAAAAGCCGTGAATTAACAAAAAAAATATTTGCTAATTTAACTCCTTGGGAAATTGCGCAATTAGCTAGACACCCAAATCGTCCTTATACATTGGATTATCTGAAAGAAATTTTTACTGACTTTGATGAATTAGCTGGCGATAGAGCCTATGCCGATGACAAAGCAATTGTTGGTGGAATAGCTCGTATTGATGGAAGATCTGTGGTGGTTATTGGGCATCAAAAAGGTCGAGAAACAAAACAGAAAATTTACCGAAACTTTGGTATGCCCGCTCCAGAGGGGTATCGTAAAGCTTTACGATTAATGCAATTAGCGGAGCGTTTTAAATTACCAATTATTACTTTTATTGATACCCCAGGCGCTTATCCTGGTATTGGTGCCGAAGAGCGAGGCCAAGCAGAAGCTATTGCGCGTAATTTAAGAGAGATGTCACGTCTTAAAGTACCAACTATTTGTACAGTAATTGGAGAGGGAGGCTCTGGGGGTGCTCTTGCTATTGGGGTTGCAGATAAAGTTAATATGCTTCAATATAGTACTTACTCTGTCATATCGCCAGAAGGTTGTGCTTCGATTTTATGGAAAAGTGCCGATAAAGCACCAGTTGCAGCTGAAGCTATGAACATGACTGCAGATAAATTACTAAAATTGAATCTTATTGATTCAATTATACCTGAGCCACTGGGTGGTGCCCATCGTGATTATGCTGTCGTATCTGCTTCACTCAAAACACAATTACTTAGTGATCTTGATGAACTTGAAAATATGCAATTATCAGTATTACTAGAAAGAAGATTTCAACGTTTGATGAATTATGGTTACGTAAGGTAATTTTAAATTTGGAATATTGTAATGAAAAAATCGACAGGTTTACTACGTATCCTTAAAGCAGCAAAATATTCTTTAAAAGGCTTAAAATCGGCGATCAAACATGAAGCAGCATTTCGCCAAGAGTTAATTCTATTAGTTGTGGCTTATATTGTTGTAATGCTAATTGATTTCTCTATTTATGAACGTATTTTGCTACTTGGTTCAATTGGAGTGGTGATGATTACTGAGTTAATAAATAGTGCAATTGAGTGTGTAGTTGATCGTATTGGCTCTGAAAGGCATGATTTATCTGGCCGAGCAAAGGATTACGGCTCGGCGGCTGTATTTTTGTCGTTATTATTGACTATTATTTTGTGGATTTATCTATTTTCTTGTCATTTTTCATCATGATTTTTTATTTAAACACAGGTTTTCCTGAAAGTTCTTGACAATAGTTTAATCGCAAAAAAACTATTCTTAAACTAGAAGCGGATTGGTTTTCCAATAAAAATATTATTATAATTACGCTGGAAACTAAAAATAACAACGCTTTTGTAGGGAAATACTGGGTTATTTACACTTTATGATTAAAATAATCCTCTAAAAACTTATAAGGCGTTTTTCCCGAAATCGCTTTATGGGGTTTAACTGTATTATAATAGTTAATAAATCTTTTAATCTTCTGTTTTTTATAATTTTAATGGCTAAATATTTACTGACTATTCTACATTTCCATTAAAGTTCGTATCACTCTTTTGAGCTTTCCCATTGTTTGTGGACAGTCTGGTTTCGTGAATTCTTGATGGATACGATGGTTATTACACGTTTTAACAAACAGATGTTCACCTGTTCCTTGATATTCACGTCCGTTTTGGAATAAATACATTCAATGATATAAGAACATTGGGTTAACACATTGTTTGTATAAATAATGCTGAGCTAAATCGGGATTTATTGGAGGGTAAATGCCTGCATAAAGCTCTCGTGAAAAATCATCAATACCAACAAATAAATACTCTCGTATTTTTTATTTGGTTTTGTTTTTAAGTAAAGATAAACGTTTAGTATCAACGTGTAGCATTTCACCTAGATAGGTTTTATTACAGCGTTTAGCTTGTCGCCTTAATTTATCTTCAATGGACTTTTCGACTTTAACCAGACATTTAATTCCTATATGTAAATGATGCAACTATTGGTTATCAATTAGAGATTAAGTTAGTTGTATAGATTGAATTACCATGTCTTTATTAATGCCATCTATTACTTCAGCATGACCAATTTTGGTTGGTATAACAAGCCTTAATTGTCCAGATAATACTTTTTTGTCTCGTAACATATGTGGCAGATAAGATTCAATTGGCATTTTTTCCGGTCTGTTAACAGGTAGTTTAGCGCGTATTAACAAGTTTTTAATTCGATCAATATCTGCTTGTGCTAATTTGCCAAGTAATTTGGATGTTTGTGCAGCCATTAGCATACCAACACTGACAGCTTCACCATGTAGCCAGTTTCCATATCCTAATTCCGCTTCTATGGCATGACCATAAGTATGACCAAGATTTAATATTGCGCGCATGTTTTGTTCTGTTTCGTCAGCGGCAACCACTTGTGCTTTGAGTTCACAGCAATGGTAAATACAGTAGCTTAATGCATTAACATCTAGGTTTAGTAAATCGTTGATGTGTTTTTCTAACCAATCAAAAAATTTAGTATCTAAAATAATGCCGTATTTTATAACTTCGGCAAGTCCTGCCGAAAGCTCTCTTTGTGGTAATGTTTTTAAACAACTGAGATCAATCACTACCGATTGTGGTTGATAAAATGCACCAATCATATTTTTACCCAGTGGGTGATTAATCGCTGTTTTACCTCCTACCGAGGAATCAACCTGTGATAATAGCGTTGTCGGCACTTGAATAAACTTAATTCCACGTTGATAAGCTGAAGCGGCAAATCCTGCAATGTCACCAATCACACCTCCACCTAGTGCTATAAGTATACTACTGCGAGTATGATTGTTTGCCAGTAACGTTGTCAAAATGCTATTCCATGTTTCCATGGTCTTATATTTTTCACCATCAGGAACAACAACTGAATCGGTTTTTACACCATGCTTTTCAAGCATATCAATTAGTGTTTGTAAATAAAGTGGGGCTATGGTTTCATTGGTCGCAATGAGTATGCGTTGTCCTGCTTGGAGTTTAAAATGTTGAAATTCACTTAGTAGATTTTCACCAATTGTGATTGGATAACTGCGTTTAGCTAGCGCTACATTTAATGTTTTTTGCATATTAATTTCCAGACAAGTCAAAGTGGATTTATTGTTGCATGTTAGCGATAAAAAAGTGGCAGTGCAACTTAGAATCATTTAAACTTATTGATAATCTTGATTTGTGATATTAAATTTTATATGTCTTTATCTATTGTTTTAGCACAAAAAAATTGGTGTGTGGGCGACATTGAAGGGAACGTTCAGCAGATTATTGAATTGATAAATAGCCACTCCTCCGATGATCTCATTATTTTTTCAGAACTTGCTTTATGCGGTTATCCACCTGAAGATTTAATTTTTCGTTCTGATTTTAAAGCTCGTTGCCAAAAAGCATTATCGTTGATTCAACAAGTGAGTCGGCACTGTGCAGTTATTGTTGGACATCCACATTGGCAAGATCAAAATATTTATAATGCTCTTTCATTTTTTCATGATGGCGAATTGTTAGCTCGCTATCATAAACAGCGATTACCTAATTATGATGTATTTGATGAAAAGCGTTACTTTACGGCTGACAATCAAACTTGCGTAGTTGATTTTAAAGGTAAAAGGATTGGTTTACTAATTTGTGAAGATCTTTGGCAATTTGAACCAGTTGATAATATCCATAAGGCTCAGGCTGATTTTGTTGTGGCTATTAACGCTTCGCCTTATGACTGCGACAAGCAGAAAAATCGTCGAGAGTTAGTTAAACAGCATGTTAAACGAACAGGTTTACCTTTCATTTATGTTAATCAAGTGGGTGGTCAAGACGAGCTGGTGTTTGATGGCGGATCATTTGTTTGTAATGAGCTTGGTGAAATTGTTTGTCAGCTAAAATCATTTGAGGAGCAAGTTTCTTCTTTTGAATATGGTGTAAATCATCAGGCGATAATTGATAATAATGAAAATGATCAATTAGCTTCAGTTTATGATGCATTGGTACTTGCGACTCGCGATTATGTTACTAAAAATGGTTTTCAAGGTGCAGTATTAGGGCTGTCTGGAGGGATTGATTCAGCTTTAACCCTTGCTATTGCAGTTGATGCGCTAGGGAAAGATAAAGTTCAGGCAGTGATGATGCCATTTCGTTATACTGCCGATATTAGTATTGCTGATGCCAAAGAAGAAGCTGAAATATTAGGGGTTGAATTTGATATTGTTTCAATTGAGCCCATGTTTGATGCGTTTATGACATCCTTAAGTCCAATGTTTGTTGGTACGCCAAAAGATACTACTGAAGAAAATCTTCAAGCACGTTGTCGTGGTGTTGTTTTAATGGCACTATCAAATAAACGGCGCAGACTAGTGCTAACAACGGGTAATAAAAGTGAAATGTCAGTAGGTTATGCAACTCTTTATGGCGATATGGCTGGTGGGTTTGATGTTCTGAAAGATGTGCCTAAAACCATGGTTTTTGCATTGTCAAAATATCGGAATACTCGTTCTTATGTTATTCCTGAAAGAGTGATCACTCGCCCTCCATCAGCAGAGTTGGCCCCAGATCAAAAAGATGAAGACAGTTTACCGCCTTATGATATTTTAGATGGGATTTTGAAAGGTTATGTCGAACTTGATCTTTCCGTTGAACAACTTATTGCACAAGGTTATGATGAAGCAACTGTAAGGCGTGTTATTAAATTGGTTGATATAAATGAATATAAACGTCGCCAATCTGCGGTTGGTCCGAAAATAACAGCTCGTAACTTTGGCAAAGGTCGCCGTTATCCTATCACTTCTGCTTTTGGATTTAAAAATTGGTGATATTGAATTAAAGGTAAATTAAATATGAAAAAAATTGAAGCTATTATTAAACCATTTAAATTAGATGATATTCGAGAGGCACTTGCTGATCAAGGTATTACTGGTATGACAGTTACTGAAGTTAAAGGTTTTGGTCGTCAAAAAGGGCATACAGAACTTTATCGCGGTGCGGAATATATGGTTGATTTTTTGCCGAAGGTGAAAATTGAACTTATTGTGTCTGATGATATTTTAGAAATGTGTATCGAGACTATTATGAAAACAGCACAAACAGGAAAAATTGGTGATGGCAAAATTTTTGTTTATAACGTTGAACAAGTCATTCGTATTCGAACAGGCGAAATGGATGAATCTGCGATTTAGTTTAAATTACTGAATGTCAGGTCGTTCTTGTTTGAGAAGCTCAGAAGTCACAATACCTTGAATAGAACAAATAAGAAGGTTCATATTTGGGCTTTTTTCAAGTAATAGTAGTTTTTCGGTGGTATCTGGAGCAGGAATGGTTTTAACACCGACAACAGTTCCGGTATTTTTATGCCAAGTTTGGAGATCGTCATTAATATTACGAATCTTTGGATTTGCGATATACAGTAGGTTATCTTCCATATTTTTCCAATCAACAAAATTCAAAGCGTCTTTAATTTGATTTATATCATTATCGATTATAAATCCCCAGAAATAATATTTTCCCATTTTGCCAAGATCCATGGCACTATCATAATAGCCAATGATTGTTAGATTTTTATAAGTCATAGGAGTTTTGAAATAAACGTAGTTTTTAGTTATATCAGAGCGATTTTCAATAACAATATTGGCTTGATTTTTATTAAAAACTTTTATATTAGTATATTTTTCTAGTTCATTTTTATTGCTATAAACTTCTTTAAAAAAATCAGAGTTGCAAAGCATTAACGAATCAATCAATGGCACTTTATCGGCTGATGCGATAAAAGAATAAAATATAAAAAATAGAGTAATGATGTTTTTTATCATATTGATTCGATTAGGCAAAATTTAGGTACCAAAATTAATTACCCCGTGATTGTATAATTATTACGGCAGAATAACAATGTTAAAGCTATTTTCTTTTTTTCTAACTATTTAGCTTTGTCTTTCTTTGCTAAAACTCTTTACAAAAATTAATTTAATTTCACAAAAATATAATTTATCAAGTAATAATGTATTTTATGTTTATATATGGAATGCAGATCGCATATTTATGTATTAATTTAGAAATAGTTTGAATATAAAATAACTATAATTTAGATTAACTAGTAAGTTACTTCAGTTACTCAATAAAGTTTAGATGGAAATTAATTATGTGCTCAACATTTGCAAATCGAATTTTAACAGAGCTTTCTGACGTTGAAGATATTTCAATTAAAACGTTTTTTGGAGGATTTAGTGTTAATAGTAAAGATATAATGTTTGGTTGGGTTACCCAAAAAAGCTTTTATTTAAGAGGGCATCCAGATTATCGTTCACTTTTTATTGATTTGGGTATGCAGCCATTAAGTATAACGACAGGCATGTCTACTAAATTGCTTGATTATTATAAGGTAGGTAATGAACTTTTTAAGGATCATGAAAAACTGTTTTCTATGGTACAGATGGTGATAAAGTATACTAAAAAAGAGCAATATGAAAAAAACGAAATCAAAGCAAAGCGGATAAAAGAGTTGCCAAATATGACTTTGTCGTTAGAAAGGTTATTGTGTAGTGTTGGAATTAAAGATGTTGATACCTTTCAAAAGGTAGGTTATTTGAACGCATATTATAAAATAAAACAAAAAAAAGAAGCCATTTCCATTAATATATTGTTTGTTTTATATAGTTCTTTACATCGTTTTCATGTTGCAACTTTGTCCAAGGAGACTAAAAAAGAAATTGAACTCGAATATCAATGTTTTTTAAACCAGATGGATAATGACTCATATAAAGAATAATTTTGACTGGCTATGTTGATCAAAGTACTTATAATAATATCACCATAATAATAACAGTTATCTAAAAATGCTTTACGATGAAGTATAATTACATTTTTAGATAATTTTTTATGGTTGATATTATTTATATTTTCTATCTACTATTTAGTTTAGTCAATTTGATGGTTTTCTACGTGGTGGACGTCTAAATGGTTTGGGATGAGGCAAATCAACCAGTAGCGCAGAAGGATCATATTGACTAACAGGAATAGCATGATCAATTGCTTTTTCAATAGCAGGTAAATTTTGTGAATAACGTTCACAGGCTAATGAAATTGAGTAACCTCCAGCTCCTGCACGCCCTGTTCTTCCAATTCGATGACGATAATCATCACAATCATCAGGCAGATCATAATTAAAAACGTGAGTAACATTAGGTATATGTAATCCTCTGGCTGCGACATCGGTAGCAACTAAAATATCAAGATGACCTTGGGTAAATTGTTCTAAAATTGATAAACGTTTTTTCTGAGCAATATCACCAGTTAATAATCCAACACGATGACCATCAGCGATAAGGTGCCGCCAAATCTTTTCGCAAGTTACTTTGGTATTAGCAAACACAATGCAACGATCAGGCCATTCTTCCTCAATTAGTGTTTGTAAAAGTGCTAATTTATCTTCGTTAGAAGGGAAAAATAGTTCTTCTTTAATGCGATGCCCAATTTTTTGTTCTGGTTCAACTTCAATATACTGAGGATTATTCATATGCTCAAAGGCTAATTCGCGCACGTTGTGCGTTAATGTTGCAGAAAACAACATGGTTAATCTTTTTTGTGGTGGTGTCATATGTTTGAAAACCCAACGTATGTCACGGATAAATCCTAAATCAAACATGCGATCGGCTTCGTCTAATACGACAACTTGAATTGCGTCTAAATTAATATAATTTTGCTTCGCATAATCAATCAATCGCCCTGTTGTTGCAATTAAAATATCGACCCCTGTGGAAAGCATTTTTAATTGTTTATCATAGCCATCACCACCAAAAGCTAATCCTAATTTTAAACCTGTTTCTTCAGATAGTCGTTCAGCGTCATGATATATTTGTACAACTAATTCGCGTGTAGGGGCAATAATTATTGCTCTTGGTTGATTTATTTTGTGGTCAGGCAAAGGCTCATGATTCAACAAGTGATTAAATGTTGATGCTAAAAAGGCCATGGTTTTGCCTGTTCCTGTTTGTCCTTGCCCAGCAATATCCATTCCGTTAGTGGTTAGAGGTAATGTCTTTTCTTGAATTGGTGTGCAATAAACAAATCCTTTTTTTTCAAGTGCTTTTAACACTGATGGATGAAGAGGAAATTGGTTAAAAGTTGTTTTGGTAAGATATGATTGAATCATTATTGTTGGAATATAATTATCAGAATTATGAGATTATAACACACTAAATACAGTGACATCACTAATAATTATATCCTATTATACTAATTGCTAGTAGAGAAATTTAAAGTAATCTATTATGGTAAAAGGTAAAAATGTAGGAGACAGAAATGAATGATAATATCGTTCAGTTATCAGAAGCAACTTTCGATAAAGTAGTTAATGAATCATCGAGACCAGTACTCGTTGATTTTTGGGCTTCATGGTGTGGACCTTGTAAAATGGTTGCTCCGATTTTGGAAGAAATAGCTCAAGAATATAGCGATAAGATAGTTATTGCCAAATTGAATATTGAAGAAAATCCCAATATAGCACCTAAATTTGGTATTCGAGGTATTCCTACTTTATTGATTTTCAAAAATGGACAAGTAGCTGCCACTCAAGTAGGAGCTTTATCTAAATCTCAACTTAGAGATTTTATTGATCCTCAATTATAATAGGTACTTTATATTTTTATAAAATGGTTAATAGAGTAATGAATTTTACATTACTCTCTTGTTTATCTTTTTAATTTTACTAGATTTAGTAATTTATAATAGTTATATTCAATTAAATATAGACAAATTAATGATTTTAGTGTAATCTGTGCCTCTCTTACATACATCCCTTTCTGCAACTCATTGTTTTTATTGGTAAAGTGGTGAAATTCTATATTTAAATGTTTAATTATCATCAGAAGCTTAGCAATCGATTGAATTTAAGTGTTGTAAGAGAGCTTTTTTATAAGCAAATTAAACAAATATACAAAAATAATATTAAATTGCAAACATATCAATTTTATCCTCAAGAATTTTTAACATTATGAATTTAACTGAATTAAAAAACACTTCTGTTTCCGAGCTTGTAGCGCTTGGAGAAAAAAAGATGGGGCTTGAAAATCTTGCCCGACTTAGAAAACAAGACATTATTTTTGCAATCTTAAAACAACATGCCAAAAGTGGTGAAGATATTTTTGGTGATGGCGTACTGGAAATTTTGCAAGATGGATTTGGCTTTTTGCGTTCAGCCGATAGCTCTTATTTAGCTGGTCCTGATGATATTTATGTATCACCAAGTCAGATTCGACGATTTAATTTAAGGACTGGTGATACCATTGCAGGTAAAATCCGTCCACCAAAAGAAGGTGAACGATATTTTGCTTTGTTAAAAGTAAACGAAGTAAATCACGATAAACCAGAAGATGCCCGCAATAAAATTCTTTTCGAAAACTTAACTCCACTTCATCCAAATTCTCGTTTACGAATGGAACGAGGTAACGGTTCTACCGAAGATATCACTGCAAGAGTTCTTGATTTAGCATCACCAATTGGTAAAGGTCAACGTGGTTTGATTGTTGCACCGCCAAAAGCGGGTAAAACAATGCTTTTACAAAATATTGCACAAAGCTTAGCGGTTAATCATCCTGAATGCGAGTTAGTTGTATTAATGATTGATGAGCGACCAGAAGAAGTGACCGAAATGCAGCGTCTAGTTAAAGGCGAGGTTGTTGCTTCGACATTCGATGAACCAGCAGCAAGACACGTTCAAGTTGCTGAAATGGTTATTGAACGCGCAAAACGTTTGGTTGAACATAAAAAAGATGTGATTATTTTATTAGATTCAATCACACGTTTGGCTCGTGCATATAATACGGTTGTTCCGTCATCGGGTAAAGTATTAACAGGTGGTGTCGATGCGAATGCATTACATCGCCCAAAACGCTTTTTTGGTGCGGCTCGTAATGTAGAGGAAGGCGGTAGTTTAACAATTATTGCAACGGCATTGATTGATACTGGCTCTAAAATGGATGAGGTTATCTATGAAGAGTTTAAAGGTACCGGTAATATGGAAGTCCATTTATCTCGTAAAATTGCTGAACGTCGTGTGTTCCCAGCTATTGACTTTAATCGTTCTGGTACACGTAAAGAAGATCTAATGACTTCGCCTGATGAACTACAAAAAATGTGGATTTTACGCAAAATTCTTAACCCAATGGGTGATACTGATGCAATGGAGTTTTTGATCGACAAACTTGCCATGACTAAAACTAATGATGAGTTTTTCGAAATGATGAAACGTTCATGATTTATTCAGTTGATAGTAAATATCATTAAAGTCATGAAAAAGAGTCGTATTGTATTCTGATACGGCTTTTTATGGCAAAATATAGCGTAATTTATAAAACTTAATTAAGTTTTAGGTGTTGTTAAAACCTTATAGTTAAGGTTATAGAGGTTTAATAAAGGAGCCAAATCATGTCAAAACAACAAATCGGTGTTATTGGAATGGCAGTTATGGGGCGAAATCTTGCGCTCAATATTGAAAGTCGTGGATTTTCTGTTGCTATTTATAATCGCTCTAAAGATAAAACAGAACAAGTCATGGCTGAACATTCTGATAAGAAATTGGTTCCTTATTATACAATTGAAGATTTTGTCAATTCTTTAGAAAAACCACGCCGTATCCTAATTATGGTGCAAGCAGGTAAAGGTACTGATGCAGTAATTGATGAGTTGCGTCCACTTTTAGATAAAGGTGATATTATTATCGATGGTGGGAATGCCTATTTTGAAGATACAATTCGTCGTAACAAAACATTGTTAGCAGAAGGATTTAACTTTATTGGTACTGGTGTTTCAGGTGGTGAAGAGGGAGCGTTAAAAGGCCCATCAATTATGCCTGGTGGGCAAAAAGAGGCTTATGAATTAGTTGCACCAATATTAGAGAAGATTGCAGCTAAGGCTAATGGTGAGCCTTGTGTTGCTTATATAGGTCCAAATGGTGCTGGTCATTATGTAAAAATGGCACATAACGGCATTGAGTATGGCGATATGCAGCTGATAGCTGAAAGCTATTCGGTATTAAAACATGCTGTTGGTTTAACTAATGATGAACTTGCTGAGGTGTTTACCGATTGGAATAAAGGCGAGTTAGACAGTTATTTAATCGAAATTACCGCTGATATCTTTAAGCATAAAGACGAAAACGGTAATTATTTAATTGATGTGATTTTAGATGCGGCAGGCAATAAAGGTACAGGTAAATGGACTAGCCAAAGTGCTTTAGATTTGGGTGAGCCTTTATCTTTAATCACTGAGTCTGTATTTGCTCGTTATCTATCAGCAATTAAAGATCAGCGAGTTGCGGCAGCAAAAGTGTTAAAAGGTCCTCAAAAAGCGCCTTATAGTGGTGATAAGCAGGAGCTCATAGAAAAAGTCCGTAAAGCACTGTATATGGGTAAAATTATCTCTTATGCACAAGGTTTTGCACAGCTAAAAGCCGCTTCTCATAAATATCAATGGAATTTAAATTATGGTGAAATAGCTAAGATTTTTAGAGCAGGGTGTATAATTCGTGCACAGTTTCTTCAAAAAATTACTGACGCTTATGCCGATAATAATGAGATTGATAATTTGTTGTTAGCACCTTATTTTAATCAAACGGTTGATGCTTACCAACAATCATTACGTGATGTGGTCTCTTTAGCGGTACAACAAGGTATTGCTGTTCCAACACTTTCGGCGGCAATAGCTTATTATGATAGCTATCGTTCGGAGGTATTACCTGCTAATTTAATTCAAGCACAGCGAGATTATTTTGGTGCACATACTTATCAACGTATTGATAAAGAGGGTGTGTTCCATACTGATTGGCTAAATATTAAATCATAGTGTATTCAATCATAGTGTATTCAATCAATAATCTTATATGGGTATACAAAAGTGCAGGTAAGTTTTGTACTTTTGTTTATTTGTTTTTCTTATTGAGCTTTTCTTTTTTTATATTTTAATATCTCATAAATACTTGTCATTATTGACTTTTAATTTGTCAAGAAATTTCATTTATTAAAAAATCTAGGAAAGCACAATATATGGTGTATAATTTGCAGAGATTCACTACATATAGTATTAAATAAACACATGTTAATACTGATATAAAAGCTACACTAATCGCTAATTATTAATGAATATTGAGGAGTATATATGTCCGTAGTAATTAAACGGGATGGTTGTCAAACCGCATTTAATGAAGATCGGATTAGAGATGCTATTGTTAAAGCAGCCCTTGCTGCTAATGTTAATGATCCAGATTATTGCGCAATGGTTGCTCGTGTTGTTACTAATCAAATGAGCGAACGTGAAAGTGTTGATATCAACGAAATTCAAAATGCAGTTGAAAATCAGTTAATGTCAGGTCCTTATAAAAAATTAGCGAGAACTTATATTGAGTATCGTCATGATCGTGATCGTGCTCGTGAAGAACGTAGCCGTCTAAATCAAGATATTCGAGGGTTAATTGAGCAAAGTAATGTCGCCATTTTAAATGAAAATGCTAACAAAGATAGCAAGGTGATTCCGACTCAGCGTGATTTACTTGCGGGTATTGTAGCAAGGCATTATGCAAAGCAGTATTTGTTACCTAAGGATATTTCTCGTGCTCATGATTGTGGTGAAATACATTATCATGATTTAGATTATGCGCCATTCTTCCCTATGTTTAATTGTATGTTAATTGACTTAGATGGTATGTTAACGAATGGTTTTAAAATGGGTAATGCTGAGATCGAACCACCAAAATCAATTGCAACAGCAACTGCGGTAACTGCGCAAATTATAGCACAAGTGGCTAGCCATATTTATGGTGGCACGACCATTAATCGTATCGATGAGGTTTTAGCAAAGTTTGTTACTATTAGTTATAACAAACACAAACAAGTGGCTGAAGAGTGGAATATTCCTAATTCAGAAGCTTATGCTAAAAGTCGTACTCAAAAAGAGTGCTATGATGCGTTTCAATCCCTTGAATATGAAGTAAACACCTTACACACTGCTAATGGACAAACTCCGTTCGTTACTTTTGGCTTTGGTTTAGGGACTAGTTGGGAGTCACGTTTAATTCAAGAATCGATTTTAAAAGTTCGTATCAAAGGCTTAGGTAAAAAACATAAAACAGCTGTTTTCCCCAAACTGGTATTTGCCATTAAAGATGGTATTAACCATAAACAGGGCGATGTTAATTATGATATTAAAAAACTTGCACTTGAGTGTGCAAGTAAACGGATGTACCCAGATATTTTAAATTACGATAAAGTTGTTGAGGTGACGGGTTCATTTAAAACACCAATGGGTTGTCGAAGTTTCTTGGGTGTTTATGAAGAAAACGGTCAGTTAATTCATGATGGGCGCAATAATTTAGGTGTAATTAGTCTAAATTTGCCTCGTATAGCTATTGAAGCTAAAGGTGATGAAGCTCGATTTTGGGAAATTTTAGATAAACGTTTAGAACTATGTAAAAAAGCGTTAATGACGCGTATTGCTAGACTTGATGGCGTAAAAGCACGAGTGGCACCAATTTTATATATGGAAGGTGCTTGTGGTGTAAGGCTTAACGAAGATGACAATGTTTCTGAAATTTTCAAAAACGGGCGAGCTTCAATTTCTTTAGGTTATATTGGTCTTCATGAAACATTAAATGCACTTTACGGAAATCAAACACATCCATTTGATAGTGATAAATTACGCGAAAAAGGTGTGGCAATTGTTGAGCGTTTACGTAATGCGGTAGATCAATGGAAGAGCGAAACCGGTTATGGGTTTAGTTTATATAGCACACCAAGCGAAAATTTATGTGATCGATTTTGCCGACTTGATACGGCCGAATTTGGCGTAATTCCAGGTGTTACTGATAAAGGTTATTACACTAACAGTTTCCATCTTGATGTTGAGAAGAAGGTTAATCCGTACGAAAAAATTGAATTTGAAAAACCTTATCCTCAAATTGCCAATGGTGGTTTCATCTGCTACGGTGAATATCCAAATATGATTAACAATATCAAAGCATTAGAAGATGTTTGGGATTATAGTTATTCTCGAGTTCCTTATTATGGAACTAATACGCCAATAGATGAATGTTATGAATGTGGTTATACCGGTGAATTTTCTTGTACCAGTAAAGGCTTTGTTTGTCCAAGTTGTGGTAATCATGATTCTTCAAAAGTATCGGTTACTCGTCGTGTTTGTGGATATTTAGGTAGTCCTGATGCTCGCCCATTCAATTCAGGTAAACAAGAAGAAGTAAAACGTCGAGTTAAACATTTAAATAATGGTCAAATTGGTTAATAATCAATAAATATTTATGAATTATCATCGTTATTATCCTGTTGATGTTGTTAATGGGGAAGGAACTCGCTGTGTTCTTTTTGTTGCTGGCTGTGTACATCAGTGCCCAGGTTGCTATAACAAAAGAACATGGGGCGTAAATTCTGGTTTACCATTTACACAAGCACTTGAAGATCAAATCATTAAAGATTTACAAGATACTGAAATAAAACGTCAAGGATTATCGCTTTCTGGCGGTGATCCTTTGCATCCTCAAAACGTTCCAACTATATTAAAACTGGTCCAACGTGTTAAATCTGAATGTGATAATAAAGATATTTGGCTTTGGACTGGGTATAAGCTTGATGAGTTAACAGCTGAACAACAAGCGGTTATTCCTTATATTGATGTGTTAATTGATGGAAAATTTGTGCAAGAACTTGCTGATCCTCGTCTATTATGGCGAGGAAGCAGCAATCAAATTATCCATCGTTTTAAATAAAAATCATGGGCTAATTATGGGATTTATGTAAATTTAGAAGATAAGAAATAGCTTCTCGGTAGTTAATTTCAAGATTTTCGCTACTTGACGAAGTGATATGCAAATCAGTGATTTTGCCATTATGAATCCCATAAACCCAACCATGTAAATTAACTTTTTGGCTTCGTTGCCATGCGGATTGAATAATTGTGGAGTGTCCAAGATTGTATACTTGTTCAATTACATTAAGTTCACATAAAACATCCAAACGGATATCGGGTGGAAATTCCCCTAGAAGTGAGCTGTTTCGAAACCAAAGATCACGAATATGCAGTAACCAGTTATTAATTAGCCCTAAATCAGGATTTTCAACCGCATCACGAATTCCACCACAACCTAAATGACCACAAACAATGATATCTTCAATTTTAAGTACATCCACTGCATATTGAACGACAGATAAACAGTTTAAATCAGTGTGTATTACAAGATTACCGACATTACGATGCACAAATAATTCACCAGGCTTTAACTTAATGAGTTTTTCTGCTGACACACGACTGTCCGAACAGCCGATCCATAAAAATTTCGGGTTTTGTTCAACGGCAAGTTGTTTAAAAAATTCAGGATCTTCTTGCTCTATTTTTTCTGACCATTCATGGTTAAAACGGATCAAATCGTTTACATCAAACATAATTAATATTTCCCAATATATTTCATTATTATTTTTTATTTTAAGTTATTCAATATGCTGAATCTTACTTTTCATTATTAATTTACGCCACAAAGGAGTTGTTAATAGTTTGGCTTTAACAATTTTACTATAAAGTTTGAAGCGTAATGGTATTGTACGTTGATAATAACATTTATTAGGTTTTGGATGGCCACTATTTAATATTTTACTTAAAATTTCAGCGCTATCTAAAGCATAGCTAATACCTTCTAACGAACTAGCACTAATAAAACCAGCTGCTTCACCAATTAAAAAAATATTTTCATTACCAGTATAAAAATCACGTAGCCGATTTGGATAAACCACTAAACATTTTTCTGTTTTGAGAGGTTTGCCAAAAATAAAACCTTGTGTAGTCAATTTTTCTTTTAATTGTTCAAAATTTTGATTCGCTACTTTTTTAGGAAAAGCACCGCCAAAGATAAAATAACCATTTTTTGAAATACTCCACGAGTAGCAATTTGTTAATTCATTGTCGAATATACAAGAATTAAATGGAGTTGGATGTTGCTCTATAAACCATTGTTGTATCGCTACATATTGTCTTATCGTATGTTGAGGATATCGCATTCGTCTAACCAGAGAATTGGCTCCGTCAGCACCGACTACATATTGAGCAGTGGCGTTGTGTTCATTTTTATTTCCATCAAGATAAGTGATCTGATAACCATCAATAATGCGCCTTACTTCTTTACAGAGTGTATTATGAAGAACGGTTACATTTGATGGTATTAGTGACTTTAGCCACAGATCAAATTTGTGCCGTTCAAAACTTACATAACTTCGCTGATAATTGCGAACAAGTTTGGTTTGTAAGTCATAAGTTTTGACACTAAAAATTTGAGGATCAGTTAAAATATCAGCTGGTAAGTTTATATTTTGCCTAGCAAAGGCTTTTTGTGCATCATCTGCTAATAGTCCCCCACAAGGTTTATGAAATCCGCCATTTCCCGTTTTATGTTTTGTATCTAATGCAATGACTTTGAATGAAGGACTCAGTAAACGGGCTAGCGTACTACCAGCTGGTCCTAGTCCTATAATTGCGATATCGTAATCCATGTTATTGTGTAGTTTGTTTTACCATGTTTAAAAACCATTTATGTTAGCAAATTAAATTATATGTGACTATTAAAAATGAGCACTTCTCTATGCCAGTTAACTTGTAAAAAAGTTTCAGATAACTATGTGTTTCAGTATAAAATTATGCGACAGATTATTATTAATCTGGATATTCTTTCTGATGAGTTTTGCCAAGAAAAACCATAGTCAAATCCTACAACTTTATGTACACCTTAAATAATTAAGCGTTGATCATTATCTTTAATAACCAAAACACCTTTATGGCGTAACATGTCATTGCCATATTGTTCGATTATACTTTCTATAAATGCGCCGATTTTTTTAGATCGAGTTCATCCACTTCAAAAAGATATGAATAAACTAAGTCATGGGTGTTTGATCTGGATGAGTGAGCTTTATATGCTGAACATAATTATCATAATCAGCGATGCCAACCATTAATTTAGCGGCTTGGCCAAGATACTTTACTGTTTTCACAAGTGAATCAAATATATTTTTCTGTCGATTGAATATTATCGTATTGAAATAAGGGCACCTTGTGGTATATGTCATATAACCCAAATTATATGTCAATATAGTATATTGACTATAAGGCGCTAATTTGTTTTAGTCAATCTTTGATTAATTGTAATTATTTATTCGATTCAAAATAAGATAAAATTTTGAACTTATTAATTTTTAGTTGTTTTTAGAGATCTCAAAAAAGTGATATTTTCAATTTTTAATGAAATTCATTTAACTATTAGTAAATAGCTTTTATAATATTTACCAATTTATCACGCATAAGAGTTAACAATGGAAAAGTTTCACGTAACAGGCCCAACATCGCTAAATGGCGAAGTGATTATTTCTGGCGCAAAAAATGCTGCGCTACCCATTTTATTTTCTGCAATTTTGGCAGAAAAACCAGTAGAACTTCGAAATGTTCCTAAGTTAAAAGATATCGATACAACTTTGGAATTGTTAGGCCAGCTAGGTGTAAAATATGAACGAAATGATTATATTCACCTTGATGCAGGTCATCTTAATAACTACTGTGCACCTTATGAGCTGGTAAAAACTATGCGTGCTTCAATTTGGGCTTTAGGTCCTCTTGTCGCTCGTTTTGGACAAGGACAAGTTTCATTACCTGGAGGTTGTGCTATTGGGGCAAGGCCTGTTGATCTTCATATTAGTGGTCTTGAGCAACTTGGTGCGGCAATCACACTTGATGAAGGCTATGTTAAAGCGTCGGTCAATGGAAAACTAAAAGGTACTCATATTGTCATGGATAAAGTGAGTGTTGGTGCTACTGTTACGATTATGTCAGCCGCAACTTTAGCTGAAGGAAAAACTATCATCGAAAATGCAGCATGTGAACCTGAAATTGTTGATACAGCTAAATTCTTAAATATGTTAGGCGCTAAAATCACTGGTGCTGGTACAATGCGTATTGAGATAGAAGGAGTTGAACGTTTAGGTGGTGGTGTACATGAAATAGTTCCTGATCGTATTGAAACAGGGACTTTTTTGGTTGCGGCAGCTATATCTAGAAGTAAAATTACTTGCCGTAAAACCGATCCAACCCTACTTGATGCGGTGCTTTCTAAATTGAAGGAAGCTGGTGCTAAAATTGAGGTAGGCGAAGATTGGATTTGTTTAGATATGCAAGGAAAAAGGGCGAAATCTGTTAACATTCATACTGCTCCGCATCCAGGTTTTCCTACAGATATGCAAGCACAATTCTCATTATTAAATATGGTTGCTGAAGGCACAGGAATCATTAAAGAAACCATTTTTGAAAATCGATTTATGCATGTACCTGAGCTAATTCGCATGGGTGCAAAGGCAGAAATTGAAGGTAATACCCTAATTACCCATGGTGTTGAAACATTGAGTGGTGCACAAGTGATGGCGACGGATTTACGGGCGTCAGCGAGTTTAGTTTTAGCTGGTTGTATTGCTGAAGGTTTAACTATTATTGATCGTATTTACCATATTGATCGAGGCTATGATAATATTGAGGCAAAATTAAGAAAATTAGGCGCAAATATTGAAAGGGTGAAATAATTTATTTTTGCCAAAAATTAATAAGTTGTTTGTTCAAAAGGAACGTAATTATGACAAAGCAAGCATTGGTGTTTTTATCAAATGGTTGTGAAGAAACAGAAGCTGTAACCACTATTGATTTATTAACCCGAGCTAATATTAAAGTTACTACTGCTAGTATTTCAAGTTCTCGTGAAATTGAATGTTCTCGAGGAGTAATCATTTTGGCTAAAAAAATCCTTTCGGATGTTCAATACATTGATTTTGATGTTGTTGTTTTACCTGGAGGTGTTAAAGGCGCTGAAAATTTTCGAGATTGTCCATTGTTAATCGAAAAATTGAAACAAACACACAAAAGTGGCGGTATTGTTGCTGCAATCTGTGCCTCTCCAGCTATGGTTTTACAACATCATAACTTATTTCCACATGCATATATGACTGGTTATCCAACCACTAAGGAGGCGTTTAAAAATTGGAAATCCGATAGAGTCTATTTTGATGAGTCGTATAAAGTCATTACTAGCCAAGGTCCCGCAACGTCTATTGATTTTGCTTTAAAAATTATAGATGCGTTGTTAGGCCGAATAAAAGCAGCCCAGATTGCTCAGCAATTAGTTCTTCCTTTGGGAATTGAATCCTATCAATAAATAGGCACTAAATGTCAAATTCACATTTGTATGAAAAATTAGTTAAAAGAGCGACGCTAGGCGCTGTTTCAATCTCTATTTCCTTAATTTTAATTAAATTTATTACTTGTTGGTTTACCGGTTCAATAAGTTTATTTGCTTCATTATTAGATTCAAGTATCGATTTACTTGCTTCTGGTGTTAACTTTTTTTTAGTTTGTTATGCACTAAAGCCTGCAGATGCTGATCATACTTTTGGTCATGGCAAGGCAGAATCTTTGGCAGCATTATTACAAAGTGCGTTTATTATTGGTTCTGCAATAATTTTATTACTTTCTAGTATTCGCTCTTTTATTTATCCGAATGAACTGCAGGAACCTTTATTGGGAATTATTGTTTCAACTGTTTCTGCTGTAGTGACATGCATTCTTGTTTTATATCAAAGATATGTTGTAAAAATCACTAAAAGTAATGCTATTCAAGCTGATATGTTGCATTATTCTTCCGACATGTTGTTGAATATTGCTGTTATAATTGCACTTTGTTTAAGTTGGTATGGCATTACTTATGCTGATGCGGCCTTTGCATTTTTTATTGCTTTGTATATTTGTTATAATGCTTATCACATTGCACATAATGCAATTAAAGACCTATTAGATCACGCTTTACCAGATAGTGATAATTTGCGAATAGCTGAAATTGTGGCTTCATATCCAGATGTAAGAGGTTTTCATGATCTAAAGACCCGCCAAGCAGGACCTCTAAAATTTATTCAATTGCATCTTGAATTAGACGATGATATGCCTTTAATCACTGCTCATGCCATTGCTGATGCTATTGAAAAACATATTTCTAAAGAATTTTCTCCTGCAACAGTGATTATTCATCAAGATCCAATTTCTGTTGTACCCATCGAAATGATGAAGTAGAAAAATTAATCAAAAATAGCTTTTATTATCTATTGTTAGATATCTGTTAAGACTCTATAATAACTAAAAGTTAATAATTTGGAGTTATTTTATATGATAAAAAAAATAGGTATTTTAACCAGTGGTGGCGATGCTCCAGGAATGAATGCTGCTATTCGAGGTGTAGTGAGAACAGCATTATCAGAAGGGTTGGATGTTTTTGGTGTTTATGATGGTTATATGGGACTTTGCGAAGACCGCATTGTTCAACTAAAGCGTTCAAGTGTATCTGATATTATCACTCGTGGCGGTACATTTCTTGGATCGGCTAGATTTCCAGAGTTCAAAGATAAAGCTGTAAGACAAAAAGCCATTACTAACCTAAAAAAACATCAAATTGATGCTTTAGTTGTTATTGGTGGTGATGGTTCATATATGGGGGCAATGCGATTAACTGAAGAAGGTTTTCCATGTATCGGTTTACCCGGCACTATCGATAATGATATATGTGGTACCGATTATACTATTGGCTATTTTACTGCACTTAGTACAGCTGTTGAAGCAATTGATAGACTACGTGATACTTGTTCTTCACATAATCGAATTTCTATTATTGAAATTATGGGACGAGGTTGTGGTGATTTAACTTTAAATGCTTCTGTTGCTGGTGGGTGTGAATTTATGATTATTCCTGAGGTCTCTTATACTAAGGAAGATCTAATCGAAGAAATTAAATTTGGTTTTGCAAAAGGTAAAAAACATGCAATTGTGGCTGTAACAGAACATATGTGTGATGTGAACCAGCTTGCAGCAGATATTGAAGCCGAAGTTCATCATGAAACACGTGCAACGGTATTAGGTCATGTTCAACGTGGTGGTTCTCCTGTCCCTTATGATCGTATTTTGGGGTCTCGTATGGGAGCTTATGCTGTTGAATTGTTGCTACAAGGTTATTCTGGTAGAAGCGTTGGTGTACAAAATGGTAAATTAGTTCATCATAATATTATTGAAGCTATCAATAATATGAAACGTCCATTTGATATGGATCTATACAATACAGCTAAGCGATTATTTTAAACGTTAATTGTACCATTTAAGCATAATTAGTATTAGATAAATATCTGATTGTTTAATTAATAGGTGAGCTGTTGAAAGTGATATTTTATAACCGTCACCTATTTGTTTATCTGCTAACTCCTTTAAAATTAGTCGATATGGAATAGGCTTCTTTTAATAACAAAAGAGTTTTTATCTATCGAGTATGGATGTAAACCGCAGTAAACTAATTACACTGTTATATTGGTGATTTTATGTCACTACATTTTTTAGAAGGCAATGATCGTTTTTATGCTTGTGATGCTAATAATAAAGAAATAGCTGAAATGACTTTCACAAGAGTCGGAAAGGATAAAGCTACTATTAATCATACTTACGTTGATTCTGCGTATCGAGGTCAGGGTATTGCTGATAATTTATTAGACCTTGTAGTAGAAAAATTACAGCAAGAAAAGCGTGAGATTATTCCTATTTGCTCGTTTGCTATTAAGAAATTGGCTAGAAAATTAGATTAAAAGGCACTATCCTAAATTTTGTGTATTTACCCATTAAAGGTGACGGTATTCTGTCCCCAAATTTTATAATGAACCGACTTATAGCACTTTTCCAGTTTCGGATTGGTATAGTCCATTTTTCACAAGCGTGTTGTATTGCCAAATAAATGACTTTTTTAACTGAGTTATCGATCGGGAAAACTTTACATTTCTTGATGGTATGGCGAATAACACTGTTTACAGACTCTATTGCATTGGTGGGGTAACTTCGCTTTGTGAATATCCAGTGGGTAAGCACAAGATGCTTAGGTTTTCCTAGTTCTTATACGCCACGACTGGCTAATATAGCCCTATTTTTGATCCCAAGTAGACTCAAAATGCATTAATACTTGTGCTTGCTGTTCTATTATGACCTGATAAATCGCTTCCAAATCTTTTATTATCGCTTTACACAAATTTTTATTTTGTCGATAATCAATTAAATGATATCGACAGCACGATAGTAACTTGCATAAGTTCTTCCTTTCATTTTTTATGGAAAAATAAACTTTAGCTATTTAAATCAATAACGTTTGATTTTAATTAATAAATTTGCATTATTGATTAATAATACTACATATAGTGACAAATTCAATTAATAGGTACTACATATTGTATATTTTAATAAATATCAATTATCATAATTAAAAATATACTTTAACATTGGAATGAAAGAATGAATAAATCAATACTCGTTACCAAACGAGATGGAAAGGAAGAACCAATAAACCTTGATAAAATCCACCGTGTTATTACATGGGCAGCTGAAGGATTAGAAAATGTTTCTGTTTCTCAGGTTGAATTACGTTCACATATTCAATTTTATGATGGCATTCGTACATCGGATATTCATGAGACAATTATTCGTGCTGCTGCCGATCTGATCTCACAAGAAGCGCCAGACTATCAATATTTAGCCGCACGATTAGCAATCTTTCATTTACGTAAAAAAGCCTTTAATCAATTTACACCACCTTCACTTTACGAACACGTTAAAAAATTGGTTGATAACGAACTTTATGATAAACACTTGCTTGAAGATTATACGCAAGAAGAGTTTGAACAAATGGATAAGATTATCGATCACTGGCGAGATATGTCTTTTTCGTATGCCGCAGTTAAACAGCTTGAAGGAAAATATCTAGTACAAAATCGCGTCACTGGCGAGATTTATGAAAGTGCGCAGTTTTTATATATTCTAGTTGCAGCTTGCCTTTTTGCTAATTATCCTAAAGATACACGCCTTATTTATATCAAACGCTTTTATGATGCCATTTCAACTTTCAAAATTTCGCTACCAACACCAATTATGGCGGGGGTTCGTACTCCTACCCGACAGTTTAGTTCTTGTGTGTTAATTGAGTGTGATGATAGTTTAGATTCTATTAACGCCACAGCAAGCGCTATTGTTAAATATGTATCACAACGAGCAGGAATTGGGGTTAATGCTGGGCGAATTCGTGCGTTAGGAAGCTCAATTCGTGGCGGTGAAGCTTTTCATACAGGATGTATTCCATTTTATAAATATTTCCAAACAGCGGTTAAATCTTGTTCGCAAGGTGGTGTGCGAGGAGGTGCAGCAACTGTTTTCTATCCTCTCTGGCATTTAGAAGTTGAAAGTTTATTAGTATTACGTAACAACCGTGGTGTTGAAGAAAATCGTGTTCGTCATTTAGACTATGGCGTACAAATCAATAAATTAATGTATCAACGTTTAATCAAAAACGAAAATATTACTCTATTTAGCCCATCGGACGTTCCTGGACTTTATGATGCCTTCTTTGCCGATCAAGATAAATTTGAAACACTTTATAAACAATATGAACAAGATCCAAATATTCGCAAACGCGAAGTTAAAGCCGTTGAACTCTTTGCATTATTAATGCAAGAGCGCGCATCAACTGGGCGTATTTATATCCAAAATGTCGATCACTGTAATACTCACAGCCCATTTAATGCTCAATTAGCACCTGTTCATCAATCTAATTTATGTATGGAAATTGCACTGCCAACAAAACCGCTTAATAACGTTAATGATGAACATGGCGAAATTGCCCTTTGCACATTATCAGCCTTTAATTTAGGTAAAATAGAATCTCTAGATGACTTTGAAGAGTTAGCCGATTTAGCGGTACGCGCTCTTGATTCACTACTTGATTACCAAAATTATCCTGTACCTGCAGCTCGTCATTCTTCATTAAATCGTCGCACATTAGGTATTGGTGTTATTAACTATGCCTATTATTTAGCAAAACATGGGGTTAAATATTCCGATGGCAGTGCCAACAATTTAACTCACCGTACCTTTGAAGCCATGCAATACTATTTGCTAAAAGCATCGAATAATCTAGCTAAAGAAAAGGGTGCTTGCCCATTATTTAGTCAAACCACATATTCGCAAGGTATTTTACCTATTGATACTTATAAAAAAGATTTAGATACCATTACTAAAGAGCCGTTACACTATGACTGGGAATCACTACGAGCATCAATTAAAACCTATGGACTTCGTAATTCGACATTATCGGCATTAATGCCATCAGAAACTTCGTCACAAATTTCCAATGCAACAAATGGTATTGAACCACCACGTGGTTTTATTAGTGTAAAAGCATCAAAAGATGGTATTTTAAAACAAGTGGTTCCTGAGTATAACCATCTGAAAAATTTTTACGAATTACTTTGGCAAATTCCAAATAACACTGGTTATTTACAATTAGTTGGCATCATGCAGAAATTTATTGATCAATCAATTTCTGCTAATACTAATTATGACCCAGCTAAGTTCCCAAATAATAAAGTACCCATGAAACAGCTATTATCAGACTTATTGACTGCTTATAAATTTGGCGTAAAAACACTCTATTATCATAATACACGCGATGGCGCTGAAGATATTCAAGGTGATATTGTTTCAACAACCCATTCGGATGATGGCTGTGAAGGTGGCGCTTGCAAAATTTAACCTTGATTAAAACTAAATAGCTACACGCTAAAATTCAATTTTTTATCGGGGGAAAACTAGTAATTTCCCCATTCAACTTGCCTTTTACACTGTCAAAAGGAAGCGGTAAAAGCAACAGTAAATGAGTAGGAGTTCTTTTATGAGTATGAATTACAGTACCTTTTCGCAAGTGCATAACGACCAGCTTAAAGAACCAATGTTCCTTGGACAATCAGTGAATGTTGCGCGTTATGATCAACAAAAATATGAGATGTTTGAAAAGCTAATTGAAAAACAACTTTCTTTTTTTTGGCGCCCAGAAGAAGTCGATATTTCACAAGACCGTATTGATTATGCTGCGTTACCAGAGCATGAAAAACATATTTTTATCAGCAATTTAAAATATCAAACTCTGCTTGATTCCATCCAAGGCCGTAGCCCTAATGTTGCTTTACTGCCACTTATTTCAATACCTGAATTGGAAACATGGGTAGAAACTTGGTCGTTTTCTGAAACCATTCATTCTCGTTCATATACTCATATCATTCGTAATATCGTTAACGATCCATCTGTGGTTTTTGATGATATTGTCATTAATAAAGAAATTCAAAAACGTGCTGGTGACATTGCAGGTTATTATGATGATCTTATTAGCTATGCAAGTTACTATAATTTATTTGGTGAAGGTGAACATAACATCAATAATCGCACTGTTTGCATTAATTTACGTGAACTTAAAAAGAAACTTTACTTATGTTTAATGAGTGTCAATGCACTTGAGGCTATTCGCTTCTATGTTAGTTTTGCTTGCTCATTTGCTTTTGCTGAACGAGAACTAATGGAAGGGAATGCCAAAATCATAAAACTTATTGCCCGTGACGAAGCGCTGCATTTAACAGGCACTCAGTTTATGATCAACACACTACGCAGTGGTGAAGATGATCCCGAAATGTCTGAAATTGCCAAAGAGTGTGAACAAGATTGTTATAACCTATTTTTACAAGCCGCTAATCAAGAAAAACAATGGGCCGAATACCTGTTTGAGGGCGGCTCAATGATTGGTTTAAATAAAGATATATTATGCCAATATGTCGAGTATATAACGAACATTCGTATGCAAGCGGTCGGGCTAAAATTACCCTTTGAAGCTAAATCCAATCCAATCCCATGGATCAATAACTGGCTTGTTTCTGATAATGTGCAAGTAGCACCGCAAGAAGCCGAAATGAGCTCATATTTAGTTGGACAAATTGATTCTGAAATTAATGAAGATGATTTAAGTGATTTCAAATTATAATTTTTACATTAAAACATATAATTAACCAGAAATATCTTGACAAAAGGAGCATATTACTGCTCCTTAAAATATCAGTGCTATTCCAAATAATAAACTTTTGCTTGATAATAACACTATATCGGGTAAAGATTTTGATAAAACCTTTATATTCCAACGACCTTTTCCCAAAGAAGCCTGATTTCGCAATAATCGGAGATATCAATATTATTGTGTTGATGTTCAGCCATTATTATGCCAAGGAAGACAAAAATAAAGCATCCACAAAATCATTCACCAATCACTACAAAAATCAAAATAAAATCAATATTCTTCATAAAAGTTATAGCTGAGATCCTTCAAAAATACCTTTCATGTTATTCATCATAACCAGTCCCTAATACACGCAGAAAATCAAATGCTTAATAAATCAGGTCAAGTTATAAAAACGAAAAATAGGGAGCCTGAAGACATCTTTGATTTTGAAAAGGATTTACCCGAGCCCTATCCTTACAATAAATTAATGATAGATGTAAAAAAAGCCCATATGTTATTTACGGATTCGTTGTTTGAACGCGGTCTGGATGATAATAGTAAAATGCCGAAGGCAGCACAATTAGAACATTTAAACAGTTAAAAAAGAAGACCGTGTTCGCCGTATTAGAAAGATTTAATCAGCAAGGTATTAAAATTAACCATATTGAAATATCCGCAGATGGTGATGTCAAAAATCAATATCTGGATAATCAAGGCAATGTATTATTGACCACTGACGAGGTTAAAGACCAAAATGACCCTCAGCTTTATGATGACTTACCATTCAACCCTGATGGGTTTGAAATAATACTGCAAAAGGCAAATACACAAAAATAATATAAAACAATAGTATTGTTTCTGATAATATGCAAGTTGCGCCACAAAAATCTGAACTACGCCTATAGTTAGTGGAACAAATTGATGCAAAATCAACGAGAACAATTTAAGCAACTTCAAATTATAACTAATGTATCAATCAAAAATTCACCAAATCCGCCTGCCCACAAACGAATGGGAAAGCTGAAAGAGTGATACGAACTTTGAATTGAGATGTGGCATAATTAGCAAATATTTAACGATTCAAAAGAGAGAAAACAAAAGCTCAAACGCTTTATTAATTTTTATAATACTGTTAAACCGCATAAAGTAATTTCAGGAAAAACGCCTTATGAGTTTTTAGAGATTATTTTAATCATGAAGTGTAAATAATTCGGCGTTTTCCTACATATTAGCTATCGAAAAATAAAAGATATCAGCGATAAATAAAATTCCTATAAATAGGCGTAGACTATTAACAGAACCTGAATTGATCGTATCAAACGATTTGTTTATATAAAATAAAGCGCCTATGCTAAACAATCCTTTATCCAAACTTTAAACCAAAAATCTTAATTAAAATTAAAGCCACAATGATTGTTTTAAATAGAAATAATGGAAAAAATAATAATGAATATAGCTAAAAAAAATATTAAAACAATTGTGTGTACAATATACCTACTGCAATTTACAACTAGTTATGCCATTTTGTCTACCCAAACAGTCCATACAATTGAAGGAAGTAAACCTCGATTATCCGACAAAATTGAGGAGCATATTGATGATTTTGGCCTGTTTGGTTTAACAATTGATAATAAGAATTATTATGGTAATGAAATGGGCAATGCTATATTACCCATTAGCTACCCATTTAAAAACCACATAAAGCTAGCCCCACTAAAACAACCAAATAATGAGCAATATACAGATGTTGATGGTGATGAACTAGATTATCTTGCCATAAAAGAAAAAGCAGAAATGATCTGGTATTACACAAGTTCATCAAACCAATTAGTCGAATTTACACCAACAGACAAAGATACGTTTTGTTCATTAACGCAGAAAGGGCAATTAGGACCTTATAAAGTAAAAATATTCGCTGATTTAACATTATTTTCAAAGTATGGTGAACCTAAAGTTAATGAATATCCAAATGGCAATATCCGCACTCACCCGTCAAAAATTTATACCATATTGGAAGACTCTGGTATATGTTATGCGAAACCTGAGCTTGCTCCCTCACAAGCAGCAGTTAGTGCAAGAAATGAATGGGATAAAAATTATGGTTTCTTAACTCAATCTAATATTGATGCAAGCAGAAATTTCCCGACAACAGCTTTTTATGGTGCAAAATTTGATCTTCTATTAGCAAAAAATGGACTTGCCCAAAATTACATTTGGAAGATCATAAAAGGGGATAAACTTGTGACTATTTCTAGTAATACTGATACAGTGACAGTCATGTTTAACACCGTAGATGCGATGAACACTGAAATGGCTTGGAACCTTATTATGAATTCTGATAACGGGTATACAGTTATCATTCAAGGAAAAAATAAAATTACTGGCAAGACTATTGAGTATCCATTTACTATTACCAAATGGTTCAGTGGCTGGGATAAAAACCTAATTGGTCAACCAAGAGCCAATAGAGGAAGTGCAGAAGATATAGTTTCAGGGTGCAAAAATTTAGATGGCAATTATCGTATAAGCCATGCAAATGAAGTAAGCAATGCCCCAAAAGGTAGAAATGCAAGATTCACTCGAGAAATAGGCACATTATTAGGTGAATGGGGTGATCCAAACCAAAATGCTTATCCTAACTCTTGGGCAGCTGCACCAAACCAAAGTAATTCTTATAAGCGCCTATGGTTATATGATGTGGATGAAAGAGAATATTGTGATTTACACACTTACAATGCTATATATCACTGCCGAGGAGAAGGTGAATCTAAAAATGGTATTTGCACTGCTATTAAATAAATACCTTAATTCAACCCTCTAAAAGATTTAATAGCATTCAAATATTCGTCTTTTGATTCAATATTTACCTTTTTATTTCCTACATTAGCTTGTATTTAAAACACAAGCTACAACACAACTAATTGTGCTGTGGCTTGAGCTTTTATACACAATTTCACTCATCACACATCATTAATAACAAAAATTTTACTATTAATTGAATAATAATTTACCAAAAAAGGAATGGGCGATCATTGCAAATGATATTGATCTACAAAATCTATTGTCTGTATTATAATTAATCATACTAAATTGTTTAGTACTTTAAAAATACATTATCATGCTATTAATTAAAAATTGAGTTTAATACTATAAATTATAAAGAATTGATTTTATGTAAATATAAATTAGTGATGAAAGAAACATAAAAGTGAATCAAATTAAAATTAAAAAAATCTAAAACAGCTTTCAACTTAATACTATTATTGCAAATTTCACCAATAAGTTACGCTTATCTAATCGTTGCAACAGCGTAAGTTATTCATAGCACGCCCCTTCTTTATCATTAGAAGTTGAAAAACATATAGACGATCTAGAATTATTTGGTTTAATTGTTGATGGTCAAAATTATTATGGTGCTGAACTCAAAAATATACCTCTTCAAACCACCTACCCATTCAAAGGTAAAATTAAAATAGCACCAATTAAACAGCCCAATACAGTCCAATATTATGATAATGATGGAGATGAATTTGATTTTTTAAACATTAATAATAAAACCAACATGACTTGGTAATATACCAATGTGGAAAAATTAGTCGAATTTACACCGGCGGCTGATAAATTCTGCTCATTATCACAAAAAGGTATGTATAGCCCTTATAAATTCAAGTTTTAAGCGATTTTAATTTATAATTTTATACTCAAACACATACTTACCTGAAACTTTTTTACAAAAGGAACAAATTATTGTTCCTTTTTTATTGTTAATATCAATCACTAATAATTTGTTTTCTTATAACCGTAGCTTGACAGCCATTTAAAATCGGGTAACGATATAGTTATTGAATTGTCTTGATATTGATAATATAGCTATGACTAAAACGCATTTGTGTTATCCTGTCTCTCCACTTAATTTCAATGATGAACAGATAAATATTACATATCTAAAACAACAACTTGAAGAGTTTCAACAATGGTCCATGGTTCAGTTTGAACAACAAGCTGATATTGATACATTAGTGCATTTACGCAGTCAATTTATTGACCGTTTACTTGAGCGATTATGGCTTTTTTATCAAATACCTAAACATGTTTCTTCATTCTTTAAACGTAATCGTATCGCTTTGGTTGCTGTTGGTGGTTATGGTCGAGCGGAATTACACCCACTGTCAGATATTGATATTTTAATTTTAAGTGATTATCCGTTGACTAAAGCGATAGAAAAACAGATCAGTGATTTAGTTCGCTTGTTATGGGATTTGCATTTAGATATAGGGCATAGTGTTAGAACATTAAGAATCTGCCTACAAGAAGCAAAAAACGATATCACCATAATGACTAATTTGATTGAATCAAGGCTTATTTCTGGCAATCAATTACTATTAGATGAACTACACAAGCAAATTTTTAGCGATAAAATCTGGCCGTCTCGTGCTTTTTATAAAGCAAAAATACAAGAACAACATGAACGTCATAAGCAATATCACAGCACCTCTTATAACCTAGAGCCTGATTTGAAAAATAGTCCGGGTGGATTGCGAGATATGCAAATTATTCAATGGATAGCGATTCGTCACTTTGGTGGCGAATTTCTACAAAAAATATCTGATTTCAACTACTTAACCCCTGAAGATATTGAAGACTTTAAAACTTGTCGTAAATTTTTATGGAGAATACGTTTTGCGCTTCATTGTGTCATAACTCGTTATGATAATCGTTTGTTATTTGATCGTCAGTTAAGCATTGCTAACATGTTAGGTTATCAAGGCGAAGGTAATGTTCCTGTTGAGAAGATGATGCATGATTATTATCGTGTTGCTCACAATATTACTGAACTTAATCAAATGTTATTACAACTGTTTTATGAATCTATACTTGAACATAATCCACATAACAAACCTTGTGATATTGACGAATATTTTCAAGTTCGAGACAACCTAATTGATGTAAAAGATAATGACATTTTCAAAAAAGATCCCGTCATGATTATGCAGCTTTTTCACACTATTTTGTTCAATCCTCAAGTTATAGGACTGTATTCTAATACAATTAGACAATTACGTTCCGCTCGGCGCACACTAACCACTTTACTTTGTGAAGATGCAAAAGCAAGAGCGTTTTTTATGTCGATTATCAAGCACTCAGATGCAATTAATAAAGCCATTTTACCAATGCATAAATACGGTATACTTTCTGTCTATATACCGGGTTGGAAGTATATATCTGGTATGATGCAATTTGATCTGTTCCATGCTTACACTGTTGATGAACATACCATCCGCTTGCTGCTTGAAATTGATAGTCTTAAAACCGAAAGTGGCAAACAAAAACATCCTAATAGTGCAAAAGTCTTTGCTAAATTACCTAAACTCGAATTATTGGTAATTGCTGGTCTATTTCATGATATTGGCAAAGGCCAACATGGCGATCACTCGGAAATTGGCGCTCATTTAGTTGAAAAATTTTGTCAACTACACGAACTCGAAACCAAAGATACTGATTTAATTTGCTGGCTAGTACGTTATCACTTACTGATGTCTGTTACCGCTCAAAGCAGAGACTTACAAGACCCAGCGGTAATTGGAGAATTTGTTCAATTGGTCAAAAGTAAGCGTCGCTTACAGTATTTGTTATGCCTAACAGTAGCTGATGTTTGTGCTACAAACGAAACGCTTTGGAATAATTGGAAACAAAGTTTAATGCGCGAACTCTATCTTAGTGCAGCAAGTTCCTTTGACTCTGGTACACATCAAATACCCGAACAGCGAAGTGTTGCACGTAAAAATAAGCAAGAGGCATTAACCATTTTAGTTAAACAAAATTATGATGAACAAATTATTAAAGAGCTTTGGCAAAATTATCGCATTGACTACTTTGTCCGTTATACAACCGAACAAATTGTATGGCATGCAAAAATTTTATTGCAACATGACTTGAGCAAAACATTAGTAGCCATAAATCCAAATCCATCTCATGGTGGTAGTGAGCTTTTTATTTATTCGCCAGATAGACCTTATCTATTTGCAACTGTGTGTAATACGCTAAATATGCATAATTTAACTATTCATGATGCACTTATCATTACGAATAAAAAAGGATTTGCACTCGATACATTTATCGTATTAGAGCCTAATGGACAAACAGTACAAGAAGATCGAAACCAAGGTCTAGTAAATGCACTTGATAAAGCACTACAACAACCTGTTTACAAACCTGTCACCATAAAACCACCGAAACAACGATTGAGATCGTTTTCAGTGCCGACTCAGGTTAACTTTCTTTCAGCCTTTAATGACAGCCAAACCTATATGAAGCTCATAGCACTTGATAGACCGGGATTGCTGGCTTGTGTGGGTGAAATATTTGCTAATTTAGATTTATCATTACGTAGCGCTAAAATAGCAACTATCGGCGAACATATTGAAGATCTGTTTATTCTAACAGATAAAAACAACCAAGCACTTGATGACGAAACATGTCAAAAACTTCGAGAATCAATCATTATAGCTTTTAATTCAATGAATTAATTTAATTAACCAAAAGATATAACTTATGCAATTTTTTATTATTTTATTTCCTATTTTTTGTATCTTTATTGTAGGTTTTATCGCACAAAAAGCCTTAAAATTTGATGTCGCCAACCTATCGAAAATGTCTCTTTATGTGCTATCGCCTTTTTTGGCATTTAAAACGTTTTATACTCATACTTTAACCACAGATTATCTATTTTATATTGGTTATGTCTTTGGTTTATGCTTTTCATTAGTCATTATTGTCTCAATTTGGTCGATACTCATGAAGTATTCAGTTAAAGAGCGCTGTGCAATGATTTTGAGTTCCTGTTTTATGAACAATGGTAACTATGGTACTCCTGTACTATTAATCTTTTTTGGAGCAGTTGGCTTTGATCTTGGCGTAATAATGATGGTATTACAACAGTTTGTAATGAGCACTGTCGGCATTTACTATGCGGCTAAAGGTAGCGCTCATAGTGATATTGTTAATCAAAAAGATGTTATTAATAAAGTTATTCGCATGCCTGTAGCGTATGGCGCTTTTTTAGGTATTATTTTCCAATTGTGCCACATCCCTTTATCTAAATCGATTATGACTTCAATCGGAATGATCGGTGACGCATCAATTGTAGTGATCATGATTATTTTGGGCATGCAATTGGCAAAAATAAAACTTACTCAGCTTGATTATCCTAAAATCTCATTTGCCTTACTTGCACGTATGGTGATTTCACCAATTGTGGCATTTTGTATGGTTTACTTTATGCCAATTGAGCCTGTTTATAAACAAGTTTTAATTGTCCTTGCTGCAATGCCAAGTGCCGCCAATACCACATTAATGTCAGTACAATTTGATACTCATCCAGAACTGGTATCAAGTGCGACCTTGCTCAGTACTTTATTAAGCTTGATCACTCTTCCTATTGTACTTGGATTAGTTGGAACACCAATTCCATTTTAGTAAAGCTTGTCTCCTAAAGGAGGCAGGTGTTATACAAATTTTTCAAAAGTTAATTATTCATACTCTAACTATTATCGATAAACTAATTTTCAGTAAGAATAATCCTCTCCTTGCCATTCTTTTTCAAATTGTTTAACAAACTGAACTAAAAAATGATGTCTTGGCTCGGCTAGCTTTTTTGCTATGGAGGTATTCATCATATCTTTAAGTAAAAAAAGTTTTTCATAAAAATGATTAATAACGGTATTAGGATGTTTATAATTATTTTCATCCAGTGAAGTTCGTGGTGAAATATTAGGATCGTACATAATATTATGCTTATTACCGCCATAATAAAAGGTGCGAGCAATACCAATTGCACCCAATGCATCTAAACGATCGGCATCTTGTACGATCTGTCCTTCTAGTGATAATTCTTTTTTCTGATTAAGATTTTTTCGATATGACATATTCTCGATGATAGCAAAAATCATCTTAATTTCGGTGTCGGTAAGTGTTAGAGACGTTAAATAATCACGCAATTCCATTATTGCTTGACTCACATCAGCAACCACTTTTTCATCAATCACATCATGTAAATAAGCGCTAACAATCACAATAAAACCGTTCGCTTTTGGTTCATGCTGTAAAATCTTTTTTGCTAACTTTACAACACGTTCAATGTGCGCCATATCATGACCAGAAAAATCATTGGATAGTTTCTGTTTAACAAAAGATTGAACATCCAAAACAAGTTTTTGTTGTTCCTTTGTTAAGAAGGTATTTGATAATTCGTTCATCCCGTTTTACTCAACCAATTAAATAAAGATAGAATGATAAAGACATAAAAATTTTATGTCTGCATTGCTAAATAATTAGCAAATGCGTTATTTAATATAGTAAATCCATATCAATTTAGGCTAAATAGATAGCCTTACTATATTTTTATATGAAATATCTACATAAGGTATTAAATAACATAACGCTCACTGCACATAAACACTAAAATAGGCAGCGTAATTTTCTACGTGAGTTGTGTACTAACTATGGAGTATTTACAATTTTCGTTACGTTTTTTTTTAGGCTATTTTTTAATTTATTTAATAAAATCCAAATTAAAAATCCTATTTATGATTTAAATAAAAAATAAACCCCGAATTATATCAAGGTTTGTCATCAATCTGAAAGGAGCATTAGCTTCTTTTTATTTAATAAATTTGCAATATTTTGATATTACTAATCGAAATTATTGTATTCTTTTATCGATTGCATCCATGATAATTTGCCCTAAATGCTGATAATCTTCGTCAAAATGATGGCCTCCGGGTAATTTGAATGCTTCACCTTTCATTTCTGGCTGTAAACATCCAGTATCGTCTTTCTCTTCTTCACCATAAATACAAAATAGTTTACTCGCTGGTATGTTATTGACTTCTGGACCTGTTTTCATTTCATTACCAGCTTGGCCAAGCCAACCACTGATTTCAATTTCAAAATTGGCATTTTTTGAAAATGCGATCATCACAATCGCTTGAACACTATTTTGATCTGTAGTTGATAACCGGTTATAAAGTGCAGGTAAAATATCTCCACCGAATGAATAGCCTGTAAGCACAAAACGAGTTGTACCCCATTTTTCGCGATATTGTTGCATCAAATAGGCGAGATCTTTTGCACTACGCTCAACAGAACGGTGTTGCCAAAACAGTTTCAAAGCATCGACACCGACGACAGAATAACCATGCGCAGTCATATATTCAGCAGATACTTTGTCTAAGTCACGCCAGCCCCCATCGCCAGAATAATAAAGAGTAACGGTTTTAGGATGAACTTCTTTACTCGTTGCGGGTAATTCAATAACAGGTAGATGTTGATGATCACCAAATAAAATTGAAGATAAATGCAAACTTAAAAGCTCAACAGGTGAGGTTTGGTATTCGCCAATTCCTGTGGTGACAGCAATCTTTTTCTGTTCTCGTGGGAATACGGCAACATTTTCTTCGGGTGGATTATTCCAAATTACTTGCCACGTTCCGTGGTTAGCTTGACTTGGCAATGGATCATCACAATCTTTATGATCTAATATGAATTCTATTGATAATGCTTTAGCATCATCACTTTGTTGTTCTGCTAGCCATCGATAAGCAAAAGTGGCACCTTCTCTCATACCTGCGACAGCAAAACTAGACTCCCCTAATATGTTTACAGCTTGGTTAAAGCGATTTTTTTGCTCAGCACAAGTTGCTTGCGGTTTTAATTCAAACTGAACTAGTTTGGCGCCCATTTTTTCAGATAAGTTTAATAGTTGTTGTTCTGTAAAATGATTGTTGTTAGTTGCGACAATAATAGCCGCAGCTTCGGCTGTTTGTTTAGGTTTTGCCGATATAATAGAAAAGTCATTTTCGATTGTTATCGTTTTTACTGACGCACTATCTTGGTTTTTTATCAAATACCAACCAACAAATCCTAATAGTACTATGAGTATCATAACAATTAACAACAAAATGCCGTGTATTATTTTTTTCATATTATGATCTCTTATTCTTTTTTAATCCCGTTATTCCACCTGAAATTAGCATGGTGGTATCAATGATTGCAACTAAAGGATCAAGTCCTGCGGGAGCCGCCATATAACGTGGCTCCCAGTGTGTTGCAAACTTCTCTTTAAAGCGACGTAATCCTTGGAAGTTATAAAAACGTCCCCCCCGTTTAAAAACTAATGCACCTAGTCTTTGAATCATGGGAGCGCCTCGACGTCTTTGCATACCTGCAAGTGGAACCATCCCTAAACTGAAGAATTTAAAATCTTTTTGTTGATAATGTAAAATCAACCCAACCATTAAAAACTCCATAGTTAATTTAGGAATATCTTGGACAACACGCATTAAATCAATGCTTGCACTATAATTTTGATTTGTTTCTAGCAGATTTACAAAAGCAATAATACGACCTTCATATTTTATTGCCGCAATAGTGAAATTGTTCAAGTATTGCTCGGAAAAAGATCCTAACGAAAATTGCTTTTCTTTAGCGTGTTTGCTTTTTAACCACGCATCTGAAACTGCTTTTAATTCATCAAGTGGTGCTGTGCCTGGAGAATAAAATACTAAAGATAGACCATCTCGTTGACCACGATTCCAAGTGTAGCGAAGATCTTTATAATCTTTTGAGCTTAAATCAAATTGTTTTAAATTAACTAAGGCTTCTTCACCAAGCTTAATAGTTCTAAGACCAATATCCATATAAAAAGGTAAATTTGCCGCTTTAACTTGATAAAAAACCGGACGAAGATTATGTTGATCACACAAATCTCGAAAAGTCCAAATTAAACTAGCACGATCAGTACTGTTTCCAATTGGATCATAAAGGGCAACCATGCTTCTGCCTCGTTTGGCATACATTATAAAAGCTGTTTGTGATTCATTAAAAAGTAATGACTTATCGCCACTCATGGCAAGCCCACCTTCAGGTTGTTTTGAATCTAAAATGATTTGATAGGCTTTATTTAGCTCCTTTTGTTCTGGTTGAGTTAGAATTGGTGGCGCAGGGCGAAATAACCAAAACAACATAATAAAGCTTAACAAAATAAAGCTGCCTAAAGCGGCACGAAGAGCACGCGGTACTCGGCTGTCTAACTCAAATTGCCACCATAAATCGTGACTATAAGGAATATCTTGATATATAAATAAAATTAGCCATACGAAAAGCGCAATTATGCAAAAGCAGATGACAAAGGATTTAATTGAAAAAGGTAATATGCTTAATCGACTTTTACGATAGAAAGCATGCTTAAAATGGATTAATAATATCGCTATAATTAATAATACACAGGCTTCAATCCAATGTAATCCGCGTAAAAGCGAGCAGATACTACCTAAGAATAATAAAATAATTGAAATGCCCCATGCAAAATAGAGTCTTCGTCTTATTCCTACCGCAAGTAATAAGCATAAAACGCCAATTAAACTAGCAATTAGATGAGCAATATTGACTATTTTACTGGGGATAAAGGTGCTGACTAAATGGTGATTAAACCCAGGGAGTACACTTGAAAACATCATCACCACACCGGCAAAAAATACAGCTGCCGCCATGATGGGCGCTGCAATTCCTGTTTCTGTCTCTTTAACTTGAGGTGCAGTTAAAAAATGTTTTCCCTCGTTTATTAAAAGCAAAATAGCTGCCAAAATAAGGGGGATTAAAATATAAATAATGCGATAAATGATTAATGCAACGGTTAATGAAGCTATATTAATTTCGGATGAAAATGCCGCTAACATAATGGCTTCAAATACACCAACACCACCAGGAACATGACTCAATACTCCAGCTACTAACGCCAGAATATAGATCATAATAAAGGTAGCAAAATCAGGGTGTTTTGGTAAAAGAAAATAAAGTACTGCGCCAGCTAAAATGGCATCAAATAGAGTAATAATAAATTGGTAAGATGCTAAACGAAGATTAGGAAGACGGATAGACCATCGAAATAATTGATATAATTGGGTGTTGTTATTTGGTTTTTCTGCTAATCGGTTATTTTGCAAAAAGATAAATAGCACACCATAAAAGCAAATTACGCTACATGCAATTATCCACACACTATTTGCTGATAAATGCAAAGCTAACATCGTATTTTTGGGATGAATTAAAGCGGTAATCGCTGCTAATAGTGGTAAAGTGAATCCTAATGATAAGGTAACAAAAATTGACATTCTGGCAACATCAATAGTTGTTAATCCTTGTTTAAAATAGAGACGACAACGCACCGCACCGCCAGATAATGCCGACAATCCGATTGCATTACCAATAGCTGAGGCACAAATTCCGCCCAGAACAATAATTGCAGGTTTCAATTTGACGCCTGCATAACGTGCAGCTGACCATTCGTAGCAGATCAACATTAAATAACTACCAATGGCAGATAAACACGAAAATAAAATTGTAGACATCGAAAGGTGACGAATAGCTCTTTTTAACTCATTGACATTAATTGCCTTAAGTAAGTGCCAACACACAATCAGCGCTATAAAAAAGATAGATAGACCAAATAGTAGAGCTATAAACTGGCGATAACGAGTGAAGTATTCTATTAACTGCCAAGGCAAAACTTTACGCGTTGATATTTTCACTTAATCAACTCCAATATTTGCTTTGATAATATTTTGATTCGCGCATTCTACCTTTCCATTTTACTGAAAACAATCGTAAGAAAATAAAAAAAAGATAAAAAAATATTTACATTCAATGTTTTTCTATTGGTGATTTTTTGTTTTCTATTATTTGGATCATTCAATATTTGCCGATAATGCTACATTTTTATTAAAAGTGTGTATCACTCTTTCTAACAAATAGATCCTGCATGTAAATACCCCCAAACTTAGTACACAACTCACGTAGAAAATTAAGCTGCCTGTTTTAATGTTTTATATTCGAGCGGTGTCATGTTATTTAATGCCTCATGTGGTCTTTCGGTGTTATAAATCGTTAACCATTCTTCGGTTATTCTCCTTGCTTGTGCTAAGTTGTTAAAAAGATATAAATCGAGTACTTCAGTACGATAGGTACGATTAAATCGTTCAATATAGCCATTTTTATAAGGGCTACCCGGCTTTATATAATCAATGGTTATATGATGTGATTTAGCCCAGTTTATAAAGGTTTTTCCTGTAAATTCGGGTCCATTATCGACCCGTATTTTTAATGGATACCCATGATATTCGGCCAGTTTATCTAAATAACGGGTAATCCTTCCTGCCGGTAAGCTTACTGCAATATCAATACCTAACGCCTCACGATTAAAGTCATCGATGACATTGAATGTCCTCGACGTTGATTACGGCTACTGTCACTCATAAAATCCATTGACCAACATTCACCTTGTTTATTAGGCACCAATAGCTTTTTTGGGCATCGTGGAGGAATGCGTTTTTTACGCTTTACTCTGAGATTAAGCTTTAATTCACAATACACCCGATACACCCGTTTATGATTCCATTGATAGCCGAGCTTTCTGATACGATTAAAGTATTTAGGAAAGCCCCAGCGTAAATGCCGGTCTGTGATAGCATTCAACACCGAATCATCCTGTAACAAGATGATTTTCAGGGACAAGCGCATCTAACGAGATTTGCTCTATTTTTTCTGGTGTCGCTGGAGTTGGTTTTTTTAGCATAGAAGAATTCCTCTTATAATGGAATCCTCTCTATTAGATCAAAGAACGCGCCAAAAAGCGCGTTCTTTGTCATCAATCTGAAAGGAGCTAATGCTCCTTTTCATATGTTCGACTTAATAAAAAATTATTTTTTTGTTACCTTAACTACACTTTCTGATAATAACACACCACAAAGCGTAAATAATGTTCCAATAGCAGCAATCCAAGTAAAAGGTTCGTTTAAAATAATAACGGCCGCAATAATAGTAAGAATTGGAACTAAATATAAATAAATACTAATTTTAACTGCACCAATTAATTTAACAGCATAGTTCCAAGATGCAAAACAAATAGCCGAGGCGCCAACACCCAAGAATAAAAAATTAAAAATGTTAACTGGATCGGTAAAACGTGATAAATTCCAATCAAAGTCGAAGAAAGATAACACTGGAAACATTAACATCAAACCATAAAAAAAGAATCGTCTTGTTAACAAAATAGTATTGTAACCATAATTGCTACTTTTTTTAGTTAAAATCGAATAACAAGCCCAAAATAAACAAGCCAACATAGTAAGCAGATCACCAAGTGGATTTAACGAAAGCACAAACTTACCATTAAAGCTAATTAGTCCAACACCAATAATTGCAAGTGAACAGCCGATATAAAAACGTTTAGGAGGTGTTTCGTTTTTTAAAAAGAAAATAGATAGTATTGCAGTAAATATTGGAGCCAAGGTGGTAATTACTCCAACATTTGAAGCTGTGGTATAAGTTAATGCAATATTTTCACATAAAAAGTAACAAGTTACACCACACAGCCCTGCACATAAAAACATAAACTCTCGCTTAGCACCCTGCCAAGCCAAAAAGCGTGGTGATAAGATCCAAAGGGTTAGATAGCCAAGTCCAAATCGAAAAGACAAGATCTCTATTGGTTTAAAATCCGTCAATAAAACTTTAGTTGCAATAAATGTTGCTCCCCAAAGAAACACTGTCATTAATGCGATTAAGTGCCCTTGTGTCCTTTTTGAAAATAACATAATAATCTCTCTGCTCACATAATTATTTCGCAATCAAAGTACAGCTCATTACTCAATCTTTTATTAAAAATAGTAGTATTCAAAAAAATTTAAAACAATTTAAAACAATTTAAAATAATTTATAAGAAGACTTGATAACGAAAGAAAAGACGCTATTTAAATAATTAAAATTCTAGCAATACTAGCTTTCTATACGTATTAGTGCAAATTATATCAAACAAAATAAGCAAAAAAACTAAAGCAAGTAGTTATTAATAGATAATGGAAGAAGAAAGGATTTTTCAAAATATGCAAATGGAAAAAATATCAGGCAAAAAAAAATCCACCCGAAAACTCGAATGGAAGGCAAAAAATGAAAAACGTAATCTGTTAATATAGACAAACTAATTAGAGAAAAGTTCAATTTAATTTCATATATTTTTTAATATTTAATGATAAAAAAAGTAACACAATGATTTTTAATATAAATTATTTTTAAATTTTTATAAAAATCATCAATCTTATCCATTTAGTTTAATCAAATTACTAAATGATAATACTGCAAATTTCCCAATTTATCTGTTATAAGCTGTATTTTTATACTGAAACACATAGTTACCAGAAAGTTTTTAACAAATTTTTAAATCTTCAAATTATGATTGAATTGCTATCCTAAAATTAACAGCGATAGTTATACATCTAATTCTAGTTATGTAGTTGTTATAATCACGGAGGGAGCAAAAAATATGTGGGATAAAGGGTTGGAAGAAGCAATTAAACAAGTTGGAGTTGTAATTGGTGATTATGTAAAAATAAACAAATTAATCGATTTTAAATGAAAGTGGAACAAAAAAAGAAGATAAGAGCATAATCGTGAAATGGCGAGCTCTAACTCGCCATCATCACTTATAACATTTTTTGTGCTATAACCGTTACATGTGTTACTTCTTAGTTTTTCTGGTGTTTTTCATGACCTAGAAGCGTGGTTATTTCTTCATTTAATGTGGTATCAATCACTAGTTTGTTCATAAAACACGTTAATTTGCCTAAATCTTTCTACGTTTTTATGCTTTTAGCTAGCTCGGCTGCCATTTGTCTTACTTTTTATTCATTTCATATTTAACTTGTTTTTGCTCATTAGAGTAGTTCAAAATAGATGAATTCACAAATTCATTTGCAGGGGCAATTCAGAAGGATGTTTATAATTAATTAATTTTAAATGATATTTTATTTTTTATTTGTTTAAACATTTATTTTTGTAAATTGTAGTTTCAGTTACATAGAAATGTGATAATGTACGCTAGTTTATTTCATTATTTACAGTATCTAAAATGGTAACAGATAAACCGCAAAAAATTCATTCTATACATGTATTACGTGGTGTTGCAATTATAATGATTGTTTTTAGTCACTGTTTGGGTGTGTTTAAAAATACTCATTTAATTGCTAATAGTTATTTATTTTCTTTTTTAAATTTATTTGCCTTTAATTTCACTACTTTTTTTGTATTAATTGCTGGTTTTTTATTTCAACATCTAACTTATAAATTTGATACCAAAACTTATTATTTATCAAAGTTTAAAACTGTTGTTTGTCCTTATATTTCAGTATCTATTTTTTGCTTTGTTTTTTTTCATTATCAGTATTTATCTAATTTACCTTGGTTTTCATCGACTGAAACTAGTGTTGTTAGTTCAATAGTTAGGATGATGCTGACGGGAACACAACTGCTACCATTGTGGTTTATCCCGATGATTATCATTATTTATTTAATGGCTCCTTTATTATATTTTTGGTCGAAAAAGAATTTAATTGTAGCTGGTCTGATTGCTATGTTTTGGGTTGTGGTGTTTACTAAACCTGATTTTACTCAACCTATTTTAAATTTGTTGCATTATGGACCAGTTTATTTAATTGGCATGATGATAAAACAAAATTATCAAATCATTATCAAAACAGTTAAAGATAATTTATTCTTAGTTGTGTTCCTTTTGGGTTTATGTTTTTTTGTTCCATTTGCTTATCGCTATATGAGTCATTTAGGTGTAGAAAAACTTTATTATGATACATTACAAAAAATCATTCTATTTATATTAGCGCTTTATTTTTTAGATGGAATGAATCATAAAACGAATGAGGGGAAGTTATATAAATTCTTTTCTTATATGGCAAATATTAGTTTTCCTATCTATTTTATTCATGAAATTATTGTTTTAGAACTTGAACAGCTACTGTATATTTCTCCTTTAGGTTATGTAATCAAAACCGACAATGGTTGGTTAGCATCATTGGGAGCTGTAATCTTTTTAGTGTCTACTTTAGTCGTAAGTGTCATCATTGCTAAAATAATAACACTAGTTTTCAAAAATAAAGCAAAATACCTTATTGGTGCAATTCGTTAGATAATATCATTTATTAATTGACTTAGTGTTTTGAAATATTTTTATTAAATTTAATATTTAGAATATAAATTAATTTAATAAATTGTTTTTCTATAGCAAATTGCGTTTATTTTGTTTATGTCACATGTATTGAACATATAGATTTGAACAAATAAAACGCAAACGAAAAAAAAAATTGCAATTAACAGTTGCACGAAATTTTTAAGTCCCTATAATGCGCATCCACTGACACGCAGTCAGCGACAAGCAGACGGAAAGTTAGTGATTAAGTGAGATCGAAAATTTAAAAAAAGATCTTGACGAATAAAAAGGTGTGGTGTAGTATACGCAACCCCTGAGACAGTGAACTGAATCAACGAAAGGTTGATGAAGAAGTAAAAGCTGTTAGCTCTTTAAAAAGAAGAAACAGACAATCTGTGTGGGCACTTGCGAGACAAAAGATTAAAAGTCTACGGACTTAAAAGATAAAAGTCTTGATAAGTGACACTGAAGATTCATTTGAATATGTCAGAGACAGTTATTGAGCATCAAACTTTAAATTGAAGAGTTTGATCATGGCTCAGATTGAACGCTGGCGGCAGGCTTAACACATGCAAGTCGAACGGTAACATGAGTGCTTGCACTTGATGACGAGTGGCGGACGGGTGAGTAAGGTATGGGGATCTGCCGAATGGAGGGGGACAACAGTTGGAAACGACTGCTAATACCGCATAAAGTTGAGAGACCAAAGCATGGGACCTTAGGGCCATGCGCCATTTGATGAACCCATATGGGATTAGCTAGTTGGTGGGGTAAGGGCTCACCAAGGCGACGATCTCTAGCTGGTCTGAGAGGATGACCAGCCACACTGGAACTGAGACACGGTCCAGACTCCTACGGGAGGCAGCAGTGGGGAATATTGCACAATGGGGGGAACCCTGATGCAGCCATGCCGCGTGTATGAAGAAGGCCTTCGGGTTGTAAAGTACTTTC